>JBAQNF010000001.1:0-3789 GCA_049303555.1 Candidatus Moraniibacteriota bacterium
GAATAAAGATACTGATACCGGCCGCCAGAAAAAGCGCCATCGAAAGCACTACTACCGGATAAATGAGGATAGCCTGAATCTTCTTGCGGAGCGTATAGGAGCTTTCTTGTTGTTGTGCGAGAAAGTCCAAGTTTTCTTTGAGTGTTCCCGATGCCTCACCGATTTTCACCAGATTGACCGAAAGAGCATCGAACGTATCCGGGAAACGCGACAGCGCCTGAGAGAATGGCTGGCCATTTTCAATGTCCGAAAGCAGTTTCCCAATGACCCGACTCAAAGCGATTGACGATGACTTGCTCCGAAGCGACTCAAGCGACTCGCCCAAAGGCACCCCGCTTTTGAGCAGCACGGCCAACTCTCTCGTGAAGAGCATTTTTTCCAAATGAGACACTGATGAAAACATATGTGAGGAAAATTACAACTTTCAATCCGCCAGCTGGCGGAACAAAATCCCAATACTATTCTTTTGTGACACGCATGATTTCATCGATCGTCGTCAGTCCGGCCTGTACCTTGGCCAGTCCATCTTCGAACATAGTCTGCATGCCCGCTGCCGTCGCCAACGCTTCGATAGCACTCGCGTCCTTGCGTTCGACTATTGCCTGACGGATCGTATCATCCAGTATCAGCACTTCGAAAATACCCATACGACCCTCATAGCCGGTGCTGTGACAGGCATCACAACCCTTGCCACGATACAGACGGATATTTTTCCCCTCTTCTGGTTTCCCAAACAGTTTTTCAAAAAATACCGCACCGACCCGTGCCGAGAGTTCCATGCTGGGTACCTCTTCGCTCCCCCGACAAGCAACATGGATCTTACGAACCAGACGTTGTGCGACGATGATATTGGTCGTCGAAGCGATGAGAAACGGCTCGATATTCATATCAATGAGCCGTGGAATCGATGTGGCAGCATTGTTGGTGTGCAGGGTCGAAAGCACCAGGTGTCCGGTCATAGCGAGGTTGACGGCAATATCCGCTGTTTCTTTGTCGCGAATTTCCCCGACCAGAATCACATTGGGATCCTGTCGGAGGATACTGCGCAGTCCCGTAGCAAAAGTCAGCTGAGCATCCGGATTGACCTGGATCTGGCTCACTCCTTCCATATCATATTCCACCGGATCTTCGATGGTAACAATGTTGACATTGCGCCGATTGAGCAGCTTGAGCATGGAATACAGGGTGGTGGTCTTCCCGCAACCGGTTGGCCCGGTCACAAGAATCATGCCGTATGGTTTTTCATAGGCCTCTTTGACCAAATCCAGCGCCGCCGGAGAAAACCCCAAGTTTGTCAGGGAAAACTGGCGCGAACGCTCCGAAAGGAGACGCAAAACCACCTTCTCCCCCTCAGTCGTCGGGATGATCGAAACACGAACATCGAGCTCTTCTCCTTGTTCCAAAGGAAAATGAATTTTCCCATCCTGTGGCACCTGATGTTCATCGATTCGAAGCTTGGCCAACACCTTGATACGAGAAATAATCTGTGGGTGCAAATCAAACGGGAGCTTCACGATATCGTGGAGCACACCATCAATACGAAAACGCACCAACATATCTTTGTCACGTGGCTCCAGGTGAATATCCGAAGCACGATTCTGATAGGCATAGGAAAGCAAGATATCGACAATGCGGATAATGGGTGGGTCTATCTTGCCCTTGCCCTTCTCCGCCTCTTTGATATCAGCCAAAATGATATTTTCAAACGCCTCCGTCACCCCAGCGCGATAGAGCGTCAAAGCGTTTTCCATGTCACGCTCCATGGCCAGATACACCCTGACTGGCACACCCATTTTCTTCTCAAAAAAATTCCGCATTTCAACATCACGCGGATCCGTCATGGCAATATGGAGACCCTCCCCGTCAAGCGCAAAGGCAATCACGCGATTTTTCTTTGCCACCACTTCCGGTACAATCTGCAGTACTTCACGCACTATCGTCTTCTGTTCCAGAACAACGAAAGGAAACTTCAACGCATCAGCCATCAGTTTCCCGAGTTCCTCATCAGACACCAAGTTGTACCACAAAACGGCCTCAGAAAAAGTCCCTCCTTCGCTACGGAAGCGCTCTTCGGCTAGCTCTATATCTTTTTCTTCCACAACCCCAGCATCGAGAAGAATCGCCTTCAATTCGTCATGCGTGAGAATATCTTTCATAGATTTCAGGCTCTCCAGCTTACAGGCCGAGAGTTTGTTTCACTTTGTCGATCACTTCCTGAATCGGCACATTGGCCTTTACCAAGTATTCCCTTGCCCCCAGAGCCATAATCCGCTGAATATCTTCATCTTGGCTCAAATTCGACAAGACAATCACCGGTATGTCCTTGACAGCAGCATCTGCTTTGAGCTCAGCCAAAGTCTCGAAACCATCTTTCCCCGGCATAATCAAATCAAGCAAGATGAGCCCTGGCCGGAGCGCCTTCACCGCTTTCAAGGCCTCATTACCGTTAGAAACCAGCTGAGAATCAATCTTCTCCTTCGCCAGCTTCGTCTTGTAGATTTTGGAATAAAATGGATCATCCTCGACAACGAGAACATATTTGTCTGCCACCATACAAAAAGATACTACAAATAAAAAAATGGAGGCTGTTCAAATTCTTACCGCTCGCCCTATGTGCCAGTCGGTCTGAATGGCAATTGCACGAAAAAAGTCGTGCCGACATTCTCTTCGCTTTCGAAACGAATGCTCGCTCCCGACTCTTCCAAGTAAGATTTTACCACGGAAAGACCGAGTCCGCTACCTTCTGTTTCCTTGAGGACGGCATTTTCAGCACGGAAAAACTTGGAAAAAATCTTTGACTGAGAGTCTTTCGGGATGCCGATACCCGTATCCTTCACCATAATAAGGAGTCCACCTGGCTCTTCGGTCAGCGTGATCTTTACACTCCCATCTTTTTTCGTGTATTTGATGCTATTGGAAATAAGGTTTTCCATCGCCTCATAGAAGTGTTTCGGCGGGACC
The DNA here is from genome assembly GCA_049303555.1 of Candidatus Moraniibacteriota bacterium. GTDB lineage: Bacteria > Patescibacteriota > Minisyncoccia > Moranbacterales > UBA1568 > UBA1568. The sequence goes on from JBAQNF010000001.1 coordinate 2,962, forward strand.
ATGATGGCCGGGAAGGATGGTTTTGACTTCTTGAGTGAGATAGTGAGGCCACGACGCTCCCCCTCCGAATGCATGGTTTTGACCACTTCTTCGAGAATCACACCAATATCCATAGATTTCTTTTCTTCACGTCCCTTGTTCTGATCCATACGCTCCACATTCAAGAGATCATTGACAAGCATGATCATCCGCTGACTGTTATCATAGATCTGTTGCACAGCCTCAGTCGCAATTTTTGGCAACTTCCCGAGATCACCATTGAGCAATAACTCCATACTCCAGCGCATGCTGCCAAGCGGGGTGCGCAGTTGGTGCGCCGCTACCGACAAGAAGCTATCCTTCATCTGGTCCAATTCATGCTTCTTGGTAATATCCTGGAACACCGTAATGGTTCCAATGATTTCCTGGTGCTCATCACGGATGAGAGAGCATGTTCCAGAAATAGGGGTTTCCTTATCATCACGGGTGATAAATGTCTTGGTCGGAATAGTTATCATTTTCTTTTCTCGCAGTACCCGATCTGTCAGCTGAAGCGACTCCGGAACAGCCGACTTCTTCCGCACAAAGACAAAGACGTCTTTAGAAAGACCGCCCTCTACTTCACCAAATGTCTTCCCCGAGAAAAGCTCAGCTGCCTCGTTCATGAAGATTATCTTCCCGTCCTTGTCTGTGGCAAACACTCCTTCGCCGATAGAACGCAAGAATCGAAGAATGCTTTCCGCACGCTCTTTTTCGTGAGCGATCTCTATATTGGCATGCTCCAGTTCAGCAGCATGACGGACGATCTTGAGTTGTGACTTGCGCTCTTCAGTGATATCGCGCTCTACT
>JBAQNF010000002.1:0-5363 GCA_049303555.1 Candidatus Moraniibacteriota bacterium
CTTTTTTTTGTATCCCGGGTGACGTCGGTAACATTTGTCATGAACGTGTCGGTAACAGTCGAGCGTAGAGGGACGGTCTCGACCTGTTAGCTCCCTGTTCGACGAAGTGAGTGAGAAATGTTCGACGGTCACGAAAGGGTAGGAAAAAGGAAGTCCTCCTTCCATCTGTCACCTCTTTAGAAAGTCTTCTTCCTGCCTGTCCTCTTCTTACAAAAATCTAGCTCAAAGACTCAAGATCAAGCACCTCATCGATACGAATCTGCGCCACGAAGTCCGGCACGTGGGAAACCAAGATAAGTGCCCCCTTGTAGTTATCCAGGGCCTCAGCAATCACCGGCAAATGACGAAAGTTGATATGGTTGGTCGGTTCATCGAGGATAAGCAGATCTGGCTTCTCAGCGTAGAGACAGGCAAACATGAGCAGTCCCTTCTGTCCTTCAGACAGGCTCTCCACTTTGTTTTGCAGCAGTTCTGCTGGCACCAAAAACTTGGTCGCTACCTTGTAGGCCAATTCAATATTTTTTTCCGGCAACGAATCAAGCAGCGTCTCGGCCACCGTCTTATTGAAATCAAGTGTTGAGAAATCCTGACGGTAGTAACCCACCTTCACTCCGGGAGTAATCTCTGCTCGGTCAGTATTGCCCGTAGCCAATTCTTCAAGAAAGGTACTCTTGCCGATACCGTTTGGTCCAGACACCACCAGATGGGTATTTTTCTTCAGAAACATGTTCACTTGCTTGATGTTCGGTCCAAATTCTCCCAAGACCGACACTGTCTTGATCTTGACGATCGTCCCGACGACATCGTGCGTAGGAATCTCAAAGGCAGGCAGCGTCTTGTCTTCCTGGCGGACATCCACTTTGTTATCCTCCAATTCTTCGGCCAAGGTGCGCATCCGTTTGGCCACGGCACGGAGCTTGCCTCCCTTGTTGGCAAAGACGTTGGCCTGATCTTTCTTTTCCTGAATCGTGCGCTCAAGACGAACGTTTTCGCTTTGCGCCTTGGCGATACGCTTGGCGATTTCCGCCACCACATCATAGTAGTCACCAGTGTACTGCTCGATCTTGTGGGTAAAAATATCCAGATAGAACACGCCGTGTGTGAACGAATTCAAAAACTCAGCATCGTGAGAAATGACGATAACCGTCTTCTGGTAGTCGATGAGAAACTGCGTCAGATGCGAGATACCAGCATAGTCGAGGTTGTTGGTCGGTTCATCAAGGAGAAGGATGTCCGGATCCTGAATAAGAGCAGAGGCGAGAAGGAGCCGTGCCTGCTGACCACCAGAAAATGCTCTGATTTTTTTATCCAACGGTGGCACAGGAAGATTGACTACTTCGAGCACGTCTTTGATACGCTTGGGCAAATCCCACTGCTTCTCATGAAAAAACTGCTGAAAAAAGTCCTCCACCGTCATGTCGAGCTGATCACGAGGGATGGTCTGGCGTCCGATAGCCACCACAGCATCGCGATCGAGTGAGATGCGTCCGCTCATCGGTTTTTCCTCACCAGTGATAAGTTTGAAAAGCGATGACTTTCCGGCACCGTTTTGTCCCATGAGAGTAATCTTCGATCCGGTACGCATGCTAAAGCTCACCTCATCAAGGATGGGTTTTTTGTGCCCGTATTCGAAGGACACTTTATCAAATCTGAGAACAACACTGTCTTTTGCCATACATGTCTATGTATTTTTTACTTTCAAACAAATCATCTTCAACAATCACTGGAAAGACGCTCTTTACCCTCCAAGCAACTCTCTTGTGCCACGAAAACCCCAGCGGGTTTTCGCTACTCTTCCCCGAAACTTTCCCGAGGCGGGAAAGACCATGCTTTCGGCTCCAGGCGTGCCCAAGAGAATTCTTGGAGGACAAAGACGAGGGGGTATTTCTGTATAAACAAAAACGCCCATACAGAGCAGAAGTATTGTGACACAAAATTGATTCCATTGCAAGACACCAGTTCCAGCCATAAAAAAAGCGGTCTGATCATTAATCAAAACCGCATATTTGAAACCGCCCTGTTCATCAAGGAACAGACCATTTGGCCTCGGAACCTCGAGCCGGAGCATCTGCCGCAGGCAAATCCTCAAGCGGCCTGAAAATGGTCGCGACTGGACTTGCGGCTGAAATAACCCGATTGAAAACATCCCGGATTTGCGTCCAAAAATACAACCGGCCCTCGGGGGTCTTGCACTGTTCAGCGCTTGCCCCAGGCAGACCATAGAGTGCCTGAAGTTCGCTCCAAGCTGCTTCTCGTGTCTCATGATCCCCCTCCCACAGTCCAAAAATTCGGTTGAGGGGATAATCAGCGATATCACGGGGAATAAGTCCCGCCACGTCTTCAGCAAGACCCGCGACCTCAATCACGATTCTTTCCACTGAAGGATGTCCCACGTGGCCCTGTTCCTGGGAAAAATCTACTTTCATGACCGCTCCTGGTTGGTTGGAAAATGACTAGTTTTTCAGAATGCAGAAATCATAGCATACTCCGAGAAAAAGTCCAGGATTGCTCGGGATTACGAAAGTATATAGAGGAGTGTCTCGCTAGCACATTTGTCCCAGGAAAACTGCTTCAAGCGCTCGTTTCCTTTTTGAACCAAATCGGCTCGCAGTGTCTCATCCCTCCAAAGTCGTTCCAGCTTCTCAGCGATATCCCCGACATTCTCTGCCTGGCAATAGAGCGCCGCATCACCAGCTACTTCTGTCAGACTGGAGTTGTCCGCGGTCAGAACCGGGACACCCGAAGCGAAGGCCTCGAGAAGTGGCAAGCCAAATCCCTCATAGAGTGATGGAAAGGCAAACATACGAGCGCCCTGGTACAACACCCGCAGCGTCTCAAACGATACCCTGCCCGGCAGGACGATGTCATCGCGCACCGGGCTCATCTCCCAAGTTTCGATAATCTCCTGCGAGAGCCAGGCTTCTTCTCCGGCGAGGACCAACTTCATTTCTGGCACATTTTTTTTCACCTGCTCAAAGGCTTGTATCAACCGAATCAAATTTTTCCGTGGCTGGAGAGCACCGACGTAGAGGATATATGTTCCAAGTTGCAAGTGAAAAGTTTTTAAAGTTTCAGAAAGCACAGTATCCGACAATCTGGTGCCAAAAAATTCACCATCAAACCCATGATGAATGACCTTGACCCGAGATTCGGGAAGGTCCGGAAAAAATTCCAAAAGGTCGCGCTTGGTCGACTCCGACACTGCGATCAGTTTATCCGCTCGCTTGACCGCAGTCTCAAGCATGAAGTTCAGCTTCCACAAGTCCCGTCTGGGGAAGGTCTCCGGGAAACGCCTGAAGGCCAGATCATGGATCGTAGCCGTCACTTCAATCGGTTTTGGTAAAAAAAATGGCGCCGCCTGAATCGGCAAAAAGAGTTTTTCTGGTCGTTTCAAAAAAAGCTCCAGAGCAAAGCGTGTCTGCATCCAAGCCCAAGGAAATGAGAGGGTCTGCGCCGTATAATTCTCTAGTGTTGGTGGAGCTAACAGCGGGTTGAAAACACCCCGGTGATACAAAGTAAATTCCGTCTCGGATGACAGTGTTCCAAAACGTTTCAACAATTCCTTGAGATACACCCGCGTCCCATCAATACGGTGATGATCAAGATCCGAGGCCTGAATGGCTACGCGCATAATCGGGGTACTTATTTGTTTCCACGCAGCATCTTCTCCACGTAGCGAGCGACAATGTCTATCTCTATATTGACCGAGTCGCCACGTTTCAGCAACCCCATATTGGTATGGAGGAGGGTATATGGGATGAGCGCCACGGAAACCATCGTGCCCTTGGCCTCCACCACTGTGAGACTGATACCATTTATGGCGATAGATCCTTTATCGACGATGTACTTGGCGAACGCTTTGGGCACCACAAAGGTTATTTCCTTGGTTGTCCCCAGATCTTGTATCTTGGCCACCTTCCCCCGAGCGTCGACATGACCCGATACCAGATGACCATCGACGTAGTCGCGCAGGGTAAGCGAGCGTTCCAGATTGACCTGTGTGTTTTTTTGAAAAGTAGCTGCCGTCGTTTTCCGAAGCGTCTCGGGCATATACTCCACTTCGAAAAAGGTCGCTCCCAATTTCGTAACAGTCGAACAGATGCCGTCGACAGTAATGCTCTGACCCAGTACCAGCTTCCACTTGGCTGGTTTTTTGATGCGTGCTACGAGACACTCTCCACGAGGATTCACGGACAGTATCGGGGTCAGCGCCTGAATAATTCCTGTAAACATACTAGCTTGTTTTGTTAAAATAATTTTTCACTTCTGATACTACCCACTCGATAAAAGTCTTCTCATCCTTCTGATCTCGAAATTTCTCCGCTCCGGCTATTTTCTCAAGAAGCATCACCGTGATTTCTGTCCCATACAGATCACCAGAGAAATCAAACAAGTGCGCCTCCAAGACCTTCCGCTCTCCGTTGGCATAGACTGCTGCCTGATACTCCGTACCGGCTATCAGCACCTTCCCCGCATACGTGCCAGAAATATCTGCCTGGTCATAGGGAATATTGGCCGTCGGAAACCCGACTGTCCGCGCCACGGCCGTCCCCTTCTCTACCATCCCCCGTTCTGTGAGAATTGGCACTGATTGTGAGATGTGAGTCATAGCGTATTCGTCTGATGTTTTTTCCGGATCTGCATCAGTTCCAACGGCTCGGAAAATTTCATGGTTTCTGGTTTGAAAACAAGATCTTCAACCGTCGCACCTGCCGTAGTGAAGTGCTCTATAACATCTTGTACCAGATGCTCCGGAGCACTGGCTCCAGCGCTGATACCCACCACCTCCGCTCCCACAAACCAGTGCGGATCAAGCTCCTTCACATCATCTATCAGATAGCCGATGGAGCCATAGACATTGGCCGTTTCCATGAGACGGGTGGAGTTCGAGGACTTCTTGGACCCGACAATCAGCACCAGGTCACACTGCTTGGCCAGCTCTCGGACAGCCATCTGTCGATTGGTGGTCGCAAAGCAAATATCTTCCAGCGGTGGCGCTACTATCTGAGGATACTTTTTCTGCAAAGCTTCGATTACTTTTTTCGTATCATCAAGTGACAATGTCGTCTGTGTCAGATACACCAACTTTTCCGGATTCCCGATATCAAGTTTCTCCACATCATCAACCGTTTCCACCAGAGGAATATGGACATCCGGTGCCTCACCAAGCACACCGATTCCTTCGATATGCCCCTTGTGCCCGACATACACTATCGTATAGCCATCTTTCAAAAACCGCTGCACCTCAAGATGCACCTTGGTCACCAAAGGACAGGTGGCATCAATCAGCTGAATCCCCCGGGCCCTGGCTTGCGCATAGTGCTCCTGCGGTGAACCGTGCGCCGAAAAAACCACCACAGCTC
>JBAQNF010000003.1:0-2054 GCA_049303555.1 Candidatus Moraniibacteriota bacterium
ATACCACTCACAAAATTCGATCCGACGTACCCTTCTTTGAGCAAGAGGAGCGAAACCCCCATGAGAAGACCCGCTACCAATACAAGCTTGGAAATATGTTCACCCTTATGGAACGGGAGATCAAAAGAAATCAGAAGCCCCCCAACAATCAGACACAGAAGTGCCGCGATATACCATACCTCAACCGTTTGTTCTCCCGGCATCCAAGGCAAAAAGACGGCGAGAAAGGCCACGAGCGAAACAACCGTCCCGACCAGTGGTGCCACCCGAGAAATCTCATGCTGCTTCACAGCTGTATAGAATGCGATGAGACCGTATACGAAGAGCATGCCGGACAAAAGGAGCGTCCAGGTGGAATACCAGGTCGTATACTGGAATCCGAATGGGATGAGTACCATCGGTACCAGACTGAACAACGATACAAAAAAAGCATACACCACCGGAGTCGGTATGCGATCAGAAAGAAGGTATTTATCGAAGACCGCAGAGATGGCAGCAAAGAAATATCCCAAGAGCGCCACAAGTGACCATGTCATAAAAAAATCGTTTGTATTTTTCTTTTTCTATTATACCCGAAAAGACCCCTCTTCCGATAGAGCTGAGGGCTTACCGCGTCGCGATCTTACTGTAGTAGAGGTCGACATCGGCAATCCATTTCCGCACACTCTCCGGGCTATGGGTGGCACAGCTTGATCCGCACTTCCAGATAATCATATTCTTCGGCTCACTCGTCTGTCGTATCTCTACCAGCTCCGCGATACGATTTCCCACAGCATGCACGGCTTCTTCGGGACTTCCGAAACAACCATGTCCCATAGCCACTCCCCGGCTGCCAGCACCCTTGAATCCCCAATAGTTGAAACAATCCAAACCAGCGGCATCCACCGGGACACGCTTGCCCCAGTTGCTCTCTTTCTTGGCGATACCGACAATCAGCGCCGCCACACTCCGGTCATACTCTGCGATCGCTGGAGCCATCGCTTCAAGTGGATACCCCGTCGCCATATCTCTGATCAATGTGCTGAGGCTTTCATCTTGCTTCGGAGAAGCTGGCATCACCACCTGAGGAGCACTCTGCGCCAGAGCTTCATCACTACAGGAGACTTCTTTCCCAGACGTTTTTTTCTCCTTCACCAGATCATTGAAAAAAGAAAAGTCTTTCTGCCAACGGCACAATTCCTTCATATTCACCGCTCCTTGGGCCTCCACTGCCTCAGTCTCACCGGAGAGTCCCTTAGTATCTATCACCGGCAAAGCAGGGAATGCTCCCATACTCATAAAAAGAAGGGCAAAACTCGAAAAACCCTTTTTCAAAGAAAAGGGGCAGTTTTCCCAAAATCGCTTCAGTTGGGATAGTCTCTGAGAGATACTACCTCGCCTGACACATTCACCCATAGAGTGACCATCCACCGCATGCGGCCTCCTTGTGAGACCTACAGTCCTCCCAGACAGTATTTACAGTATACACACCCCTCTCTTTTCTTCTTTTCGCAGAACAAGAGTGGGGAGAAATTTCTCAAGAACGTATTCCTGAGTGTACACGATTCCCTGCGGGTTGTCAATAAAAATAAGCCACTTTTTGGCAAAATATGGCTTATTTAAGGGATATATTTGAGAGATAGGGCTGTCAAAAAGTCCCTATTCATCACTCAATTGAGAAAAATACATATCGACATCAGAAATCCACTTTTTCACACTCTCCCGACTGTGTCCCTGGCAACTGAAGCCACATTTCCAGACAATCATCTTTTCCGGCGTATCAAGTTTCTCTGATTGCGTGAGCCTCTCAAGACGAGCAGCTACCGTCTCTACCGCATCCTTACGGCTATTGAAACAGGTATGCCCACCCGTTCCCATCATACGGCGTATGCCTCGATACCCCCAGTAATTGAAACAGTCCTGACCATCGAGTACCGGGATGCGTTTCCCCCAGTTACTCTCTTTCTTGGCGATACCGACCAGAAATGCCGCTGTCAGACGATCCTGGGCAAAAATATACGGGAGCATCTCTTCAATAGGATACCCCTTGACCATAGCTCGAATATTTTCTTCGT
>JBAQNF010000004.1:0-3234 GCA_049303555.1 Candidatus Moraniibacteriota bacterium
TCGAAGAAAAAAAGACCAAGCATGACTCGAGTCTCAGCGACACCGAAGAAGATATTGAGCTTGCCAACTTGAAAAAGGATCGAGCCACTCGCAAGAGCACACTGGAACAAAGCGCTCTTTCTGTACAACTGAGTAACGTCAGTGATGCCGTCCTCAAGCCAAAAACCTTCGCTTCCGGCGCTGTCCAAAGTATCCGAGTACAGCGCGGTGATTTTGTCACTCCTGGTACCACACTGGCTACCGTCTCCAACCCTCGCGGTGCGACCAGTCTCGAAGCCTTCCTCGATGCCAGTACTGCTCGCCTCTTCGATGCTACCAAAGAAGCTCACGTGACGATCGGGACCGAAACATTTTCTCTCCGCCCCACCTACTTCTCACAGCGAGAAAATGAACAGGGTCTCTTCTCCGTGCTCTTCACCCTCTCGCAAGATATGGAAGCCAAGCTGGTAAACGGTGAGTTCCTCAAAATCGCCCTCCCGCTCAGAAGCTCTGACAACACGGCTACCCTTCTCCCTATTGATGCCATCTTTCAAGACGACAGTCATGCTTCACTCTTGGTAGAAAAAAACGGGGAGGCGGCAGCGGTCACCGTCACTCTAGGCTCTCTCTACGGTGGGTTTGCCGAAGTACAATTCGGTGACAACGGGATCACCAAAGGCGACCGGGTTATCCTCAACCGTTCCGTCATCTCAGGTGACCGTGTTTCTTCCGCCCAATAGTATTGTATACATCCCGCTCATTCTTGAACTATTCCTACCATGCAAAAAGAATCCTCGTTTCTTGATCGACTGACATTCGACTCGAGTCTGAACAAGACCTTCATCGCGTCCTACTTCCGAAACATCCGTACCATCATCCTGGTGGTTTTGACCCTGACGCTAGCCGGCTTGGCCACATTTTTCACCCTGCCACGCGAGCTCAATCCGAATATTCAGATCCCGATCGTCTTTGTCGCCACTCCTTTTCCCGGCGCTGGCCCAGAAGATGTCGAGAAGCTCATCACCGTACCTCTCGAGGATGCCGTTACCGGCCTGTCCGGTGTCGAAAAAGTTTCTTCTGTTTCTCAAGAAAATATTTCCACACTCAGTATTGAATTTGGATCGGGCACTGACCCAGAAAAGGCCAAGCGCGATGTCCAAAGCGCGCTGGATGGAGTAAATGACCTACCAGAAGACGCCGAAGCACCCAAGGTCCAGGTGCTCGACTTTCAGAATCAGCCGGTTATGAACTTCATCCTCTCGGGTACCGATGGGGCGAGTCTCAACCGCTTGGCCGACACACTGGAAGAGCGCTTGAAAGACATTTCCGGTGTGGAAAAAGTTTCGGTTTCCTATCGTCGCGAGGAAGAAATTAGCATCATCTTGAAACCGGAAGTTCTGGCCGAGCGCGGTCTCCGACCATTGAGCGTCTCGGGAAGCATACAGACAGCTATCAGCAATCACCCAGCCGGTAACGTAAGCACCGACGGCACTTCGTTTGCGCTCACTCAAGACACTACCGCGACGTCTCTTGAAGAGTTGCGCACCCTGCCGCTCGTCTTGGGAGAAACGGTCGTCTCACTCGGAGAGATCGCGACCCTGCGGGCAGAACCGAAACGCAGTGCCCCCGAAAGCTACTATGCCGATGCAGACACTAGCGCTACCCGAGGCATCGTCTTTTCTCTTTTCAAAACTGACAGCGCTGATACGGCCACTACCGTCGCGGCCATCTTGTCATCCACCGAAACGCTCCGGGCAACCTACGGCAGCCAGTTCACATTTGAACCGGTCTTTGATGGTGCCAAAGAAATCAAAAAAAGTTTTGACCAGCTGTTCCATGACTTTGCCCTCACCATCTTCCTCGTCTTCGCAGTACTCTTCACCTTCTTCGGTCTGCGTCAATCAGTGATCGCGGCTCTTGCTATTCCCCTCACGTTCCTCGGCACCTTCCTCGTCATGAGTGCCTCGGGTATCTCCATCAACTTCATTGCTCTCTTCTCGCTCCTCCTTGCTCTCGGCATCTTGGTCGACAATGCCATCGTTATCATTTCGGCCATGGCCAGCTACGAACGCACCGGCAAGTTCACTCCCGACGAAGTAGCCCTCCTCGTGTGGCGCGATTTTCGGGCAGTTATCTTTACCACCACTATCACCACTGTCTGGGCCTTCCTGCCGCTCCTCTTGGCCTCCGGCATCATCGGTGAATTCATCAAGCCGATTCCGATTGTGGTCTCATCGTCGCTGGCCATCTCGGCAGCCATCGCCCTCTTCATCGTCACGCCACTCATGGCCATGCTCTTGAAGGGCGGCTTTCCTCGCCGCGTGATCATCCTCACCTACACCCTCCTCTTTATCGGTGGTGCGACGCTTCTCTACGTGCTCATCCCGGCTGGTCCCTGGAAGATTGTCCTCTTCATCTCTGCTCTCGTCATCCTCTTCCTCTTGGGCAAGCTCTCCAAGTACCTCAGGAGTGAAATCCACGAATACGAAGCCTCACACTTCGCCAAATTCTTCCGCAAATTTCACGAGCTCTCAGGTGACGGGCTCTTCAACTTCGATCCACTGGCCCATCGCTACGAACGCTTCATCGCCAGTATCCTCGATTCCAAAAGTGCCCGGCGCAAAACCATCACGCTCCTCATCATCTTCTCGATATTTTCCTACGCACTCGTCCCCTTGGGCTACGTGGTAAATGAATTCTTCCCCGAAGACAACCAAGACACTATCTTCGTGGCGGTCGAACTCCCAAAAAATACTACTCTGAGTGAGAGCACCAGAGAAGCCCTCGACCTCCTCGAGCAGCTTCGCACCTATCCTGATGCTCGCTTTGTCATGGCCGAGATCGGCGCCGCCCCGCCGACAGACAATTTCACCACCGGCAAAGACTGGAACCACCTCCTCTTCACCCTCATCATGCAGGACAAGACGGAACGCGAGCATACTTCAGGTGAGATCGTCGTTGACCTGAACCATCGTTTCAACAGTTACAACAAGGGCACGCTCACTGCCAGTCAGCTCTCTGGTGGCCCACCAGCAGGAAGCGACATCGAGCTCAAGCTCTTGGGCGACGATCTTCCTACGCTCCAGGCCTATGGTCAGAAAGTCAGCGACTACCTGAAAGAACAGCCTGGTATCGAAAATGTTTCCACGTCGATCACCAGTGGCGCCAGCAAAATCGTTTTCACTCCCTTCCAGGAAAAACTGGCTGAAAACGGCATCAGTGAAAATGACACTGCTTTCATGCTCCGCACCCTCG
>JBAQNF010000005.1:0-7665 GCA_049303555.1 Candidatus Moraniibacteriota bacterium
CGAGCCGCGTTCTATCGCGGAAGAGGTACGCCAGTCGTACCTGGACTATGCAATGAGCGTGATCGTGGCGCGTGCACTGCCTGATGTCCGTGATGGACTGAAGCCGGTGCATCGTCGCATCCTCTACTCGATGTGGTCGACGGGACTGCGCTCCACGGCCAAGTTTCGCAAGTCGGCGACGGTGGTCGGAGAGGTGCTCGGCAAGTACCATCCACATGGTGATACGGCCGTGTACGATACCATGGTGCGTATGGCTCAGGATTTTTCTTTGCGTTACCCGCTCATTTGGGGCCAGGGAAACTTCGGTTCGATGGACGGTGACAGCGCTGCGGCCTATCGATATACCGAGGCTAAATTGAAAGCCATCGCCGAGGAAATGCTGCTTGATATCGACAAGGATACAGTGGATTTCATCCCGAACTTCGATGGCATGCATGAGGAGCCACTGGTATTGCCAGCCAAGTTGCCACAGCTTCTTCTCAATGGAACGGTTGGTATCGCGGTCGGTATGGCGACCAACATCCCACCACATAACTTGAACGAACTGGTTGATGGTATTTGCCATTTGATCGACCATCCAGAAGCGACGGTCGATGATCTCATGGAGTTTATCAAAGGACCAGACTTTCCAACCGGTGGTATTATTTACAATCAGAAAGATATCCGTGAAGCCTATGCGACCGGCAAGGGGCCGATTATGGCGCGCGCCAAAGCAGAGATTGTTGAAATGAAATCTGGTTTGTTTCAGATTGTGGTGACCGAGATGACCTACGCCACCAACAAGGCCAATCTCATCATGAAGATTGCCGAGTTGTACAAGGAAAACAAACTGCCTGGTATCAAAGACCTTCGTGATGAATCGGACAAAGATGGTGTTCGTGTGGTGGTTGATTTGAAGAAGGAGGCCTTTCCGCAAAAAGTTTTGAATCAGCTTTTTCAGATGACTGACTTGCAGAAGAACTTCAACGTCAACATGCTGGCGCTCGTCGATGGTGTCGACCCGCAGGTGCTGACACTGAAAGCTATTCTGGAACACTATATCAAGCACCGTGAAATCGTGGTGGTGCGCCGGACGGAATATGAACTGAAGAAGGCTCAGGATCGTGCACATATTCTCGAGGGATTGAAGATCGCTCTCGATCATATCGATGCGGTTATTGAGACCATCAAGAAATCGGCCACTAAAGAAGAGGCGCATGTGAACTTGATGAAGAAATTCAAGCTCTCGGAATTGCAAGCCAGTGCCATTTTGGAAATGCGTTTGCAGACGCTGGCTGGTTTGGAGCGCAAGAAGATTGAGGATGAACTTGAGGAGAAATACAAACTGATCGACTATCTCACTGATTTGCTCAAGCATCGCAAGAAAATCCTGGCTCTCGTGAAAAGCGAATTGGTGGAAGTGCGTGACCGATTTGGTGATGAACGCAAGACCAAAGTGGTGAAGGGCGCTATCGGGGAATTCCGTCAGGAAGACCTGATTCCAAATGAAGAGGCCATCATCACGCTCACTGAGGATGGATATATCAAGCGCATGAACCCGAGTGTCTATCGTGTCCAGAAGCGTGGTGGCAAGGGTGTGATCGGCGCGACGACCAAGGAAGAAGACAAGATTGCCATGGTGCTGTCGATCGAGGCACACGACAATCTCATGTTCTTCACCAACTCCGGCAAGGTCTTTCAGACCAAGGCCTATGAAATTCCAGAGTCGTCTCGAACATCTAAGGGACAGGCCGTCGTGAATTTCCTCCAGCTTTCGCAGGAAGAGAAAATTACGGCGATGGTGGCGCTCAACAAAGGAAACGGATTCAAATATCTCTTCATGGCTACCGCCAAAGGCACGATCAAAAAGACCAAGTTGGAAGATTTTGAAAATGTGAGGCGCAGCGGTCTCATCGCCATCACGCTCGAGAAGGGTGACACGCTCGGCTGGGTGTCGCCGACGACAGGTGGTGACGAAGTAGTCCTCACGACCAATGACGGCCAAGCCATTCGTTTCAAGGAATCTGATGTGCGGCCAATGGGACGTAACGCGGCTGGTGTGCGTGGGCTGAAACTGAAAAATGTCGACGTGTTGGTCGGCATGGATGTAGTGGGCAATGGCAACAAAGATCTGGAACTGCTCATCCTCTCGCAGAATGGCTACGGCAAACGGAGTGATTTGAAGAGCTACAAAGTGCAGAAGCGTGGTGGCTCTGGTATCAAGACGATGAAGGTGACACCGAAGACCGGCAAGCTGGTGGGTGCCAAGGTGGTCAGTATGGCCAACATCGAAGATGATCTCATTCTGACATCATCGAAGGGCACTATCATCCGCATTCCGTTTAAGAGTATTCCAAAACTTGGCCGTGTCACCCAGGGCGTGCGTGTCATGAAGCCACAATCCGGTGATAGCGTCGCTGCTTTCACGGTACTGTAGAAACTCTTGTTCCGCTGAAGAGCTCTGAACCCCATTTCATCTGAGATGGGGTTTTGTATTGACAGATGAGTCCAAGAAGCGCTACTGTGAGCACATGTTTTTTCACAACAAGGAGAAGGTCATGAGCGGTTATCGTGTTCATAGCGTCGGTTTGTTGCTACGCAACAGTCTGGAGAGATATTTGGTTTTGCAAGAGCTTCAGGCAAAACCAGAGATCGGGAAAATTCCCGGGGAAAAAGATCTCTCCTTTCCCTGGGAAACCAAGCGAGATGGGGAAAGGGATATACCGGCACTGCACCGGCTGCTTCGTGAAGAAGTGGACGCGACCGATGAAATTCAGATTTCATTGCCGGTTTTCATCGGCGCCGTACCAGTCTACGATACATTGGCCTGGGTGTATGCGGCACAGGCCATTCTTGTGCCAAACAAGATGTACGGCAGCGATGAGGGCACTGAAATCAAATCTCTCGGATGGCAGTCGCGAGAATTTCTTCTGTCACGTTGTCGTGACGGCGTTCCCGCGGTCTTCCGGCTATGGGACCAGTATCAGGCGGAGCTCATGGCCTGTAGCGCATGAGTGGTTCAGTTGTGGAGCAGAGGCAAATTAGCCTCTCGCTCCTTTTTTATTACTTCTCTGAAGTGAGCGAAACAAAAATATTTTTTTGTTTCCGAGCGAGGAGAAGTAACCAACGGTAAATACCCTCTATACCTCAACAGTTGTTCCGAAGAAGTTTTTTTGATCGAAAAGAAAAGAAAGATTTTTGGCCTTGAGCCCATTGAAGAGATAAATCTTTTTGAGAGAAGTGTTTTTCTGGAAGAGAGAAAATTTCTTTGAGAGGCCACCCGTGACGTCGACATTGTGTGACCTGCTCATCTCTATGGTGCCACTGAGTATTTCTTTGAGGGTTGTTTTTCTGATAAGAGTAGCATCGGGATGTTCGTGGGGATCTTTGGTAAAGATGCCATCAACGTCAGAGGCGAAAAAAACTGATTCGGCTGAAAAAAGTTCAGCAAGCTTTGGGGCGAGTACGTCGCCGGAACAGACCGAAAGTCCCCAGGCAGTGTCGAAGACCATGTCTCCATGAAGGAGCGGGATGGCGCCGACGGAGAGTGCTGCCTCAATACTTTCTGTCGTGAGCGTTTTTAGTTTCCCCTTGGTATTTATGGCAAGTGTCCGTGTCGGCATCCCGACTACCGGCAAACCAGCCTCTAGGAATAGTTTTGTGAGTTCGACATTGAGTGTGGCATCAAGGGATTGGTTCTCAACAGCACGGAAGAGTTTTTCAGGATGATCTTTGGTGCCTTCTGTGAGTTTGTGGGTGTGAGCATGGAGGTGACCAAAAGAGCCAGCCCCGTGGATCAAAATGAGAGCGTGTTTTTTTTGATCGTACCCTTTTCGGATAATTGAGGCAATTCGCTCAATATGAGCACGCCTGACAGCTGGTCGAGCCAGATGTTTGAGGGTTACGATGCTCCCTCCAAGTTTGAGGATAAGAATTCTTTTCTTTGGCATAGAAGTGTTCTTTGTATGTACGCTACAGGGGAAGTGTCTTTTTGTCCACAAAATTCTGTAGTTGCCAAAAACGAGGAAGCGTGTTATTGTGCTCTTGTTAACTTTTATCACGAGCGTGCACTGGTCTGACTCGCCTTCGTCTAGGAGACTAGGGCGTAGTGAAACGAGTACACTGCTGACAAAATGCTATGGCATTGACGAACAAGCAGAAGGAAAAGGTAACCGCCCCAGTAAAGCGGCACGACAAGGACACTGGTTCTCCAGAGTATCAGGTAGCCAAGTTTACCGAAGAAATCAAGCGCCTCACCACGCACTTGAAGAAGAACAAGAAAGATTTTCATTCTCGCCGTGGATTGCTCAAGATGGTTTCCAAGCGCAAGAAGCTCTTGGCTTACCTGGAGCAGACCAATGAAAAATCACACAAGACACTCGTGAAAACACTGGGCCTCTAGGCCCTTTGTTTTTTAGGGAGATTTTAAACAAGAAGATATTTTTATAAGAATATGGCAAAATTTGCAGAACAGAGAGTCGGGGTATTTGTAGACATTCAGAACATGTACTACAGCGCTCGCGTTCTCTACAACAAGAAGGTGAATTTCAAGAACGTGCTTTTGGCCGCTCAGAGCGAGCGCAAGCTGATCCGGGCTATGGCCTATGGGATCAAGACGGTTGAAGCGACAGAAGACAAATTTTTCGAAGCACTTGGGAAGAGCGGGTATGAAGTAAAGACCAAGGATCTCCAGATTTTTCATGATGGATCAAAGAAGGGTGACTGGGACGTAGGAATCGCCATTGACGCTATCAAGATGGCACCAAAGCTTGATGTCATCGTGATCGTCTCGGGAGACGGAGACTATATCTCGCTCGTCGAGTATCTCCAGAATACCTATGGCTGTCGCGTTGAGGTCGTGGCCTTTGCTGAGTCGGCCTCGGCCAAGCTCATCGAACAGGTCGATGATTTCATCAACCTTTCTGATGATAAAAAGAAGTTCCTGATTTAGCAAAAATTTGGATTGACGTAAGGCCCGGAATGTTTCCGGGTCTTTTTTGACAGCTCAATTGAAAAAATGCAATAGTGTGACGGTGGATCCTTAACAATCACAACCCTAGGAGATGATCATGAAAGAAGCACCTTATTTCTTTGGAGAAGATGCGGGCGTGGCTGACGAGGTGGTGAATACGGGTGACCCTTCACGCTTGCCGGGCGCTAAGTACCCTTTGCTTGCGCGTGATGAGAACCGCGCCCTAGCTGCAAAGGCAGCCTCTGGAGATGCGCAAGCGCTTGATCTCGTTCTTCGTCATAACATGAGACTCATTTATAGCGTAGCGAGATCATATCCGTGGAGCGGTATTCCTATCGAAGACCTGGTTCAAGAAGGCGTTATCGGGTTTATGAAAGCTATTGAAAAGTTTGAGGTCGAGCGAGGGATGGCTGTTTCCACGTATGCCACCTGGTGGGTGCGGCAGGCGATATCTGCTTATATTGTTGACAACGGGAAGCCGATACGTTTGCCGAAGGGTATTCATGCCACAATACAGCAAATTCGGAAGACGCAGGAGAAGCTGCTTCTTGCTGGGACGGTGCCGACTGATAAGGGGGTGGCCCGAAAACTGGGAATTACTGAGCGGCAAGTTATCAGCGCACTGAGGGCTTCTCGTCAAAATACACCCATGGTATCACTCGATGATCAGATCCCTGATCGAAGAGGCGGAAAGAGCCGCTCGTTCGGGGAAATGATGGTTGATTCGCAAGCAATCGATCCAAAAATAGCCTGGATGGCAAAATCGCAACTAACTGAATTTGTCCAACAAGTCCGGGATTTGGCAGATTCCATCCGTAAAAATGTAGGGGGTCGGGCATATCAGGTCTTTGTCCATCGCTATGGTATCAGTAGTGACCGTACCCGGTACACCCTGGAAGCTACTGGAGAAAAAATGGCAATAACCCGAGAGAGGGTACGGCAGATAGAAAGGGAACTCTGGCGGAAAAGGATGGCGATCAATAGATCTACGCCTCTTTTGAAAGAAAAAGACTTTCTGCGGATGCTCGATAGTCTATCAGATCTTGAAGAGTTGGCTCAGGTAGAAGTTGATTGGGGTCAGATACTGATTTCAGAAACTTCTCTCGCCCGGTGTCAATTGGCACGGGCAAGCATAGAGATGCTGGTGGCTTCAATCAAGGAAGGGACGGGAGAGCGTGACTACCTGATATTTTGTGGCTACTATGGTTTGGGTCAGCCAAAGAAGAACCGCAAGGAGTTGGCAGGGGTCAATGGTATCAGCTCGGAATACGTTTATCAGGTTGTTCATAAGTTGTGGGAACAGATGACTTCTTGGAGTAAGTATTTCAATGAGAAGAATCTTGTATCCTGGCTTAGGATGACGACGTGAGTTTTTTTCAGGCAGCCGTTTCAGAACACTGGACGGCTTTTTTCTTTGACAAAACGAGTGAAAGAAGGGTAGAGTACGGGTGGTAGTTTAATTATTGTTTCTCTGGAAGATAGTGGTTAATAAGTACACGAGTGTGGCCTGTGGCCTCAGCCGCGTGTTTGTTAGCTTGTCTTCCGGATAAAATGTCTATGCAGGACAAAAAATGGTCCCTCGAGCTTGGGGGACGGGAGCTCGTCATTGAGACGGGAACGCTGGCCAAGCAGGCGAGTGGAAGTGTGACGGTGCAGTATGGTGATACGGTGGTGCTGGCCACAGCCGTTATGAGCAAGGAAATGTCCAAAATAACGGGCTATTTCCCGTTGATGGTGGATTACGAAGAGCGGTATTACGCTGCTGGGAAGATCAAGGGGTCACGTTTTATCAAGCGCGAAGGTCGTCCATCGGATGATGCCGTGCTTTCAGGACGGGCTGTTGACCGTACCGTACGGCCACTGTTTGACAGTCGGATGCGCAATGAAGTGCAGGTAGTGGTGACCACCCTCTCTGTTGATGGTGAGAATACGCCTGATTTGGTGGCTATGATTGGCGCCTCAGCCGCGCTGACTATTTCGGATATCCCTTGGAATGGCCCGATTGGTGCCGTGCGAGTCGGTATGGCGGAGGATGGGAGCTTTATTCTCAACCCTTCAAGCGAGGAGCGCAAGAAGAGTAAGCTTGATCTCATGATTTCCGGTACCGGAGAGAAGATCAACATGATCGAAGCGGGTGCCCAAGAGATTACTGAGGAGAAAATGGCCGAAGCCTTCCAGTTTGGTTTTGAGGCGATTCAGAAAATTACAGCGTTTATCGAAAGTGTCCGCAAAGAAGCTGGCAAGGAAAAACGTGCAGCAGCGGTACTGCGTGGCTCTCTAGAATTTGAAGCCGATATCCGGAGAGTAGCCGAGGAGTCCGGCTTGGCAGAAGCGCTCTATCTCTTGCCAAAGCAGGCCATGGAAGCCAAAACTGCTGAAATCAACGCCACTATTGCCAAGTATGCAGCGGAAAAGTACCCAGAACAGAAGAATCTTTCCGAACTCCTCTCTCTTATTACTGATGAAGTATCGGATGAGGCCGTCCATCGCAATATCCTCGAGAAAGAAGCTCGTCCGGATGGGCGCAAACTGACAGAGATCCGTCCTATTTGGTGCAAAGTCGGTGTTTTGCCGCGTACTCATGGTACGGGAGTCTTTACTCGTGGTGAAACGCAGGCCCTCACTGTGACAACACTCGGCGCCCCTGGTGACGAGATGGTGGTCGATACGATGTCGACTGATGAGAAGAAGCGCTACATGCATTTTTACAATTT
>JBAQNF010000006.1:0-6800 GCA_049303555.1 Candidatus Moraniibacteriota bacterium
CAAGAAAATGATATGGCGAAGAGAGCGGTCACGATACCAAACATAAAGTGCGGTACCGACCACCAGTCAAAAAGCTTCTTGGGATCGAAGACGTCCTGTATTTTTTTCTTTTTGTGTTTCATAGCAACAGAAATCCTCTCTATTCTAGCACGATTCCAAATATACTACTCCAGAACAAAAACTTTGCTCTTACTCGTTGCGCCAGAACGAAGCGACAGGCGTGATGGAGCGACACCGAGGTGTCGAGCAAGCGCTTTGGCCACCGCCACATTGGCCTTGCCATCAATCGGCTGAGCCTTCACAGAGACAGCAAAATGAGTGGCATCTTTCTCTTCCACCTTTTCCTCTCGCGCCGCTGTTTTTACCGTGACAAAGAGTCTCATCGCCTATTCCTTCGGGGGTCCATCGGTGACAGCCTGTTCATCCATCCAGAAAATTTCCCAAATATGACCATCTGGATCCTCAAAACTCCGACTGTACATGAATCCCTGGTCTGAGGCCTCGCGTGCCTCCTGTGCCCCCGCCTCCACTGCCACATTGACCATCTCATCAACCGCCTCGCGAGTGTCTACGGACAGTGCCGTCAACACCTCGGTCACCCTGGTCGTATCAGCAATCTCTTTGGTCGTAAATGTCTGAAAGAAACTTTCGACTAGCAACATGGCAAAAATATCTTCGCTCACGATCATGCACGCCGCGTTCTCATTGGTAAACTTTGGATTGAACTCAAATCCCAGTTTAGCAAAAAAATCCATCGACACCGCCAAATCTTTGACTGGCAGATTTACGAATATCTTGGTGCTCATACAAATGAGGATTATTGTTTAAGCGGGGTCTGTCCCTGATACGTCGGTACCAGAAGCTGTGCCGTCACCGTATCACAGCTGCGACCAGCACCGTGCTCATACCACACCGTGCCATCACCAGAGCCTGTTCCGCTCATCTTCTCATCGGTAGCCCGAGAAAAGGTGGCGCACAGTTCAAACTCTCCAACTCTCCCAGCCCCCTCGATACGTGAGGGAGTGACCACGCGATAGCCATAGGCGACCGCTGTCTCCGGATCCTGGAGCATGGTCGCACAGTAGCTATACTGGCTCGACTGGCGCAGATCAGAAAGTGCCACCGGCAAGGCACCGAGGTTCTCGGCATACTGCTCCACACAACTGGCAAGCGAGCTCAGATTATTCGCCCGAGTCTGATCGAGCGCCCGCTCCCGCTGCGTCGATGGCGACCCACCCACAAAAAATCCCAGGACGATACCAATCACTACAAAGACCATCATGCCACGTCCAAAATACTGGAACGTGCTGCGTGTAATATCGACATGATACTGAATTTTGCGTCGCTCCAAATAGTAGAAACCAAAGATGGCACCAGCGATAGCCAGGATGACCAGAGCCTTCAGAAAGAACCGTACTGTGATTTCTCCCTGAAGCATCGTAAAAACTACTGTGATGAGATCGCCCACGATCGTCACGGCAGCGACGAGCAATACCAGATAGGTGAGCCACTTGGAGAGCTTGGACTCGGCCCGACCCTCATCCTCACGAAACTGGCGAAACCACAGACGCATGGCAAAGAAGTACAGCGGGAAACCAATCAAAAGAGCGGCAATGGCATAGTGGATGGAACTGGTCGCCTGACTCGCTCCATACCAATTGGCTGCATCGAGCACATCCGGAAAAGCGATATTGATGATCTGAAAGTAGAGCGTCCCCAAAGCGGTCGCCACGATACCGAGCAGAATAAATGAAAAGAAGTTGATCACAACATCGACGGTCGAAGCGGTACGCGACAGCGTGACCCGGTTTCCTTCACTTGGTACCGGCGCCCCCAGCGCTATGACGGCGCTCCGATACGCTACGGCTATCTCTTCTTCTGTCCATCCAAGAGCCGAGAGCTCTTCTTTCAATTCCGCCTTGACGATACCGGAACGAATACGACCGAGGACGTACTCCGAAAGTGCCTGAGGATTCATAGGTTTATATCAGTGATTACTCTGCTAGTATAGCACTCCTCTTAACTGACCAAAAAGTGAAAAAGAAAGAAAGAAAAGATAATCAGTCCGCCCGCAAAGACACTGCCGAGAACCACGTATATTCCCCTCGAGATATCGGCTGATTCCTCCATCTTGCGTGATGAGAAGTATGCCCCGGCAAAGAAAAGAACGCTCACCACGCTCTTTCCTACCCAGTGATGCCCAAAGAGCTGTACCAGAAGCGCCTTGAAAGGAACAGAAATTTCCGTCAGGATCGTCATGATGACGAGCAGCCACACCATCCCAAGAGTAGAAAGTATCAGTGCTTTGCTATTGATTTTCATAAAGCCTTTGCCTCAAGAGCAGCGCGCAGACCACTCGAAATAATAAATCCCATGCCGGCCATAGCAAATGCCATGAGCACAATCAGGAGTGCCACAGCCATCACTGCTTTTCTGGCGGCATGATTCTGCAGAAGCTCATCACGATAGCGTGTCAGGAGACCCCAGGTCAGCAGTGCCAGAAACGGCAAGAAAAGAAACACGTGCTCCTTCGTCTCGGTGATGACGGCATGAGCCCACGGATAAGGACCAGCCTTGATGATAGGTTTGACGGCCGCGGAATAGTCTGTGAGGTAGTATGTCCCACCAACGATCCATGAGCCGACCAAAAAAAGCAGCCCCAGAAGCGCTGCCAGTCTGGCTCGCTTGAGGCCGCTTGCTGAAGCATTCAAAAGTTCGATAAAAACCCAAAGAAAAGCCAGCGCTCCGGCTTCGCCCAAAAATGCGTGTGCTGCAATCAGTGCGTGCATAAGTATATTTTTAGTATACCACTCATTGCCATTTTGTCATGCTTCCTCAAAGGGGCGCTCCGGCATTTCTGCTTCATCTTCATCAATGAGTACATCTCCAAAAGAGGCCGTCTGGCGATTCCAGAAGCCGGCATAGATGCCTCCTCGTGTGATAAGGTCGGCATGCGATCCCTCTTCGGCTAGCCTGCCATTTTCAAGGACAACAATCCGATCCATTTCGCGCACCGTCGACAGACGATGAGCGATGACCACTGTCGTCCGCCCCCGCATCAGTTCGTGGAGCGCCTCTTGGATAGCGTGCTCGCTCGTCGTATCAAGCGCGCTGGTCGCCTCATCGAGGACGAGAATCGGCGCGTCTTTCAGAATTGCCCGGGCAATCGCTACCCGCTGCCGCTCACCACCCGAGAGCTTCACTCCTCGCTCGCCGACCAGCGTCTCATAGCCCTGCGGGAGCCCCATGATAAATTCATGGGCATGGGCTTTCTTGGCCGCTGCTTCGAGGGCCTCACGAGAAGCATCCGGTCGACCATAGGCAATATTCTCGGCAATCGTCCGGTGAAAGAGTGCTGTGTCCTGTGGCACATACGCAATCAGGCGACGGAGTTCTTGCGGAGAAAATGTTGCGATATCTCGTCCGGCCACCCGGATACTCCCCTGACTCGGCAGATTGAATCCCAACAATAATTTTGTCAGCGTACTTTTGCCCGATCCAGAGGCGCCCACCAGACCAACCTTCTCACCGGCTCGTATGTGGAGTGAGAAATCATCGAAGACACTCCCGCCTTTCGGGTAGCGAAAGACAATGTGGTCAAATGACACCGTCCCTTCTCCAGCTGCAATACGTGGCAACTGTTCTGGGGTATCCAGCACTTCACCGTCAGTCCGCTCCAGCGTCTCGATCATTTCCGAGGCATCGGCGATATTGCGCATCAGTTTCCCAAACGCCCGCCCCAGACCAAAGAGTTCACTAAATATCGAGCCGACATATACTTGTACCAACACCACCGTACCGGTACCGACGCTCCCGGCCAGCCACATGCGGATCACCACATACATGGCGACAATCTCGAGCACGCTGAACATAAATGTCTGCAGCGCAAAGAGGATATTGTTGAAACGCCACGCCCGGAGACGCGCCTGCTCGTCTCGCTCTGCCACCCGTGCAAAGTCGTCACTCTCCCGCTGTTCCGAAGCAAAAGTCTTGACCGCAAACATATTGGAGAGTACATCCGAAAACTGCGCTGTAATCGCCGAGTCCTCTGTGGCGCTCTTGGCATCATAAGGCAGTTTCTTTTTGGTTATCCAGATCGCGATCGTGATATAGATAGGCACCCAGACGAGAAAGATGATGGCCAGTCTCGGCTCAATCAGAAACAGTGTCACGATGACACCCGTCAGATGAATAAAAGGCATCCAAAAATTGAACACGATCTGATCGGCGATATCTTCAAATGTCCGAGCATAGCGTCTGGCCTGCGCGACCAGACTGCCAGCAAACCGATCCACGAAGAAAGTATGCCCCTGCTTCATGAACACTCGAAACACCCGATTGTTCAGATCCTCCATCGTCTTGCTCTCCGCAAAACTGATACAGAAATCCCCGGCTCGATACATGAGCTGATAGGTGACGATAGTGCCAATCAGCAGAAAGAGACTCCGAAATAGATCATCGGCGAGCAGTGCACGATCCGTCACGCCGGAAATCGTATCGATGATATGACGATAGATGAGCGGTGCCAGTACCCCACTGACAAACGATGCCAGTCCGTACGTAATCAGCACACCAAAAAACACCCATCGAAAGCGCCGCACTGACACGCCGTAAGATTTGAAAACTCTCCATAAAGACACTGATTCTGTCATAGATTTCACCTTTCTCATTCAAAACACTCCTCCAGAATATCAGGAAAGCTGTGCTACTACCAGATACAGAAAAGCAGCATTTTCTGCTATCAGCATGGGAATACCCATGAGGAAATACCATTTCTGTGTTTTGTGCCGGAACACAAACATACCAGCGTAGACCCCGACGCTCCCAAACATGGTGGCCATAAAAAATAACAACCCCTCAGAAATCCGCTCCGCTCCGACCTTTCTCGATCGCACTTTGTCCCACCATATGATGAGAAACGCCATGAGATTCACGGCAACAAAAAAAGCCAGCACCACAGATTGATCAATCATAGAAAAAGAAAAGTATTACCAGTATATACCATCCCTCCGATGAAATGAAAAAAGAGCTGGTCAGGCTCTTGGTTGATTTGTGACCGATGTCGGCTGCCAGCTACAAGGCAGACTTTGCTTCCTTGATAGCCTTCAGCCGAGCAGCAGCGCTCTTGAACTTCACTGTTCGACCAATGACAGGCTTATCTCGAACCAAAAAGTCAGCTGGTTCGAGATGGGCGCCACCAGTCTCTTCACGCTTCCAATAAGCCACCCGCACTCGCTTGTCTTGTTTGACCATAGCGTAGATACGCCTCATATTCACGAAGCTAGGGATCTCGCACACGTCATGCCCAGCACCAAGGGTGTCCTTTTGATCACTGAGCCAATTCTCAATAATGGCCAAATCGGCCAGCAGGGCACTGACACGTTCAACGGCCTCAGGCGTCTTCAATTCGACAAAGTACTTCATGGAACCTCCTGTAAACTCTGTTCTCAAAAAACGAAGAGATATTTTCTCAACGACTTCATATGATAGATGAACTTGCCTTCACTGTCAATGCTGACAGGTGCTCCTGACAACTATTTTCCTTTCGGTTTCACAGAAAGAGAAAAGGAAATCATGTCACCCTCACGAATACCTTCTTTCTGTCTGATCGCCGCTTTGAGTGGCAGTAGGTAGTTGTCGGATCGTTTGTCAGGAAAAATAGATGTTTTCCACGTTGTCTCTCCGATGGTGACCGAAACCGGCAGCGACCCCCAGCCAGGTGAGTACTTCCCAAACGTTTCTTTGATTTCTTGCGATTCTTTTTTCGGCAAGTTCACAAAATGCCAGCTGGCTATCTCGCCTGGATACAGCCACACTCTCCCCTTCAGAGTAAATATTTTCTTGGTCATAGACATCTCTACATATTGCTGTTACTGTATCACTTTTTCCTTCGGACGAAAACACGGTATACTGAAAAGAAGCATCATTACCTTTTACAAAATCATGGAAGCCCCCTCAACGAAAAAATGGTGGCTGCACGCATTCGCCGTCGGCTGTGGCGCCGCTTTGTTCTATACCGGTTACGTCATCGTCATGGACGGCTATTTCAACCTGGTCTCTGTCGCCAAAGTCATGGCCGGCACCGCCAACTTTCTCTTCGCGGCATCATTTGCTCTTTCGGGCTTGGGCTACTACTTCAACTTCCTCGATAGCAAGGTCATCTACCGCAAGTACTTGGGGCTTCTCGGCTACTTCGCGGCTCTCATCTACACGCTCCTCCTCCCGGTCGTGCGCCCCGACTACTACTTCTACGGCTTCTTCGACCACCTGTGGTCGAGCGACGTCCTCTTGGGCGCCGCCTCAATGGCGATCTTCACAGTCATGGCACTCATTTCCAACAATGGCGCCATGCAACTGATCGGCCCGCAGCGTTGGCGTGTCATGCTCCGCTTCGGCTATCTGGCGTTCTTTCTCCTGGTCGTCCGTGCCATCCTCAACAACGAAAATCCGATCGGGGCTGATGCCCGACCGGAAATGTGGCTGTCATACCTCCTCCACCCGGACAATCTCCCACCTGTCCGCTTGGTCTTCTCTCTCGTCGCCATGGCGGTCATCGCCTTCCGACTTTCCATTGAGCTCGACAAATGGTGGAACCCGAAAAAATCATAATCCACTTCCCAAGAAAAAATTGCCTCATCCGATCAGCCCCAACTTCTCGGAACGAGAAAGCTTCTTGATACGAGATTCTTCCATAGATGCTTCGGAGCGATTGCGAAACGACTGGGAAAAAACAAGCTTCACCGGCCGCCGGCCGCTCGTATATCTGGCTCCCAGTGTCGAGGAATTATGCTCTTCCACTC
>JBAQNF010000007.1:0-2453 GCA_049303555.1 Candidatus Moraniibacteriota bacterium
TCCCCTCTTCAAGCTAAAACCAGCCGGGTGGCTGGTTTTCTGCGCTTTACGCTTTAGATTTCTTCTTCTGGTGGCCGAGATTCTTGATGCCGACATTTTTCACCTTGCCCTCAAGCCTCGTGGCTTCATGCATAGAGCCAACCTTTTGGTGCGAGAGTGCATAGAGATCCTGTTTGCCGCGCTTGTCGTCTGTCTTCTCCGGTGTGGTCACCATAGTAGTACTGATTAATGATCACTTCCAGTATACACCCTGCCGTCAAATGAGTTACGGTTCGTTATTCTCTCGTGGCGAGAGAGCGCCACGCAGTCTCTGACTGAAGTAGGCTTCCGCGGGATCGGGTGCTTGGTCGATGAAGCGCGCCTCCTTGGTCTCGGCAAAGCTGCCGCTCGTTCGGATGAGCCCCATCTCGTAGAGCACTTCGTCAAAGTAGCCCGGGAGAAGCGTCTTCCAAGTGAACGGGAATTTGACGGTAGATATTTCCTCGACTCGACGAGTGACAGCGTTGGTACAGTTGTTGGTGAGGGTATTGTAGAAACGCGGCTCAGCATATACGCCATTTATATCTTCTTCCAGTTTGAGAAGGAGCGCCCTGGCCTGCGCTGGAGTGGCTACGGTCGGGTAGCGATAGACACGCTCGCCGCGCCAAGCTGTCCGAGCGCCGACCAAGTCTTCTTCTGATCCCACCACATAGATGATCTCGTAGTAGCGGAACAATCCGAGGAAGGGTGAGAATGTCTCCCCGACTTCCCGACGTGATTCGAGCGACACCACCAGCCTGTCGCCACCGGAAAAACCGAAAGAGAGAAAAATATGTGCCAGCCCCTCAAACGAGTCAAAGTGCGAAATGAAGACATCGAGATCGACCAGCTTGGTCAGATCAAACTGCCGGGTCTCGTAACGAGGCTCGGCTGCAAATTCACCCGTCCACTGAAAATTGCGATAGTTCTCAACTTGCAAAACATCGCCAGAGACACTGAAGCGTGGCAGCTGCTCCTGCCCCAGCTCCCACTCCCGATCATGTGATGGACGCTTCAGCAAGAGAAGGAGACTACCGAGCACAAGAAGAAGAGCAACAATAACCATAGTTTTTTTGTGCAAAAAAATATTCCTCATACCCAGCAAGAGATACTGAAAGTTAGAGCTTCTCGAGTTCTTTCAGATCCTTGTCGGGAAAATAGAGGATAGCCAGACCGATCACGATACCACCGATTGCGGTATAGAGCGGATTGCCCTCGAAGAAAAAGAAATCAGCCGTGTCCAAGATGTGCCAGATCCCCCGCCACACCAAAACGAGACCGATGACGATAGCCAGGTTGCGGGCAAAATACGAGATGAGGTTGTGTTTCCGAAACATATTTTTTTCTTAAGAAGTAGTTTCCGTAGTATATCACGCCGAGGTGAGGCCAAGTTTCTTGAGACGGGAGCGGATGCCACCGGGCTGGCGACCGAGTTTCTCGCACATCTCCTTAGTCTGCTTGCCGCGCGTGAACATTGTTTTCAGTTTCTCCTCTTCTTCCTCGGTCCAAGGTCGATAGGCCTGGGGATGTTTTTCTCTGATAGCCGAAAAGCCGTCCGCCTCTATTTCATCGGCTGTCTTCTTTTTCGTCTTTCCAACTTTGGCAACTTTTTCTTTTTTCACCTTCTTCTGCTTGCCGCCACAGATGACAATGAAGTTCTTCTCCATCTCGACGACTCGTTCTGGGGTAAGGCGAGCATATTCATTTTCTGCCCGTTCCGAAGCAATGCGGAAACGCTCGTCCTCGGCCAGCACCACCGGATGTACCTGAAAAGCACGGGCATTGGCACCGATGAGATGGACACCGGCAAGTGTGCGTACACGGGAGAGCGCCACATAGCCCTGGCCATACTCAAAAGTCTGCGACAGATCCATGACCGCCGCGTCGAGCGAAACCCCCTGGCTCTTGTGAATCGTCATCGCCCAGGCAAGGCGCAGTGGAATCTGGGTAATCTTGGCAAAGACCTCATCTCCCTCGGCAATCGTCCACTCGGCTGGCTCTGTCTCGATCTTCAGTCCATCAGTTGTTTTTACAATCGGATACTTCTTGTCACTGGTAAACCCGATGACCGTACCGAGCGTCCCGTTCACATAGCCGGCACTGGCGTTGTTCTTGGTAAACATGACCGCTGCCCCCACTTTCAGTTCCAGTCGTTCCGGCGAGAGACAGCCACGGACAAGCGCGCTCGTCAAAGCCTCGGGGCCACGGAGCGCCATAGTATAGGCGTGGGTCTTGCCGGACAGACGTTTCAGTTCGGTAGCATTGAGCGTATCGACATTGGCATTGTGCGAGTACAGTCGCGTCATATCATCTGGCAGCTCGGCCGGCACGATGAAGCGCTCCCGGATACTCTCGTAGTGTTCCTCACCAAATTCATTGCGCCTTATCGCAGTGAGGATACTGAGAAACACGCTGTCTTCCTGGCGATGCTGTTC
>JBAQNF010000008.1:0-9791 GCA_049303555.1 Candidatus Moraniibacteriota bacterium
GTACAAGCATCATCATCTCCTGTTGTTAAAGAAATCCCCACCAGTATGCGTTTTCTTTGCTATTCTGTCAATTGGATAACAGGGATAACGGGTATCCACCTGATTTTACCGGCACTCGCTCGAAAACGAAAATAAGTTTTCGTTTCACTCACTTCATTTGGTAATAAAAAAAGACCCCACTCACCAGCACGTTCGCTGATTGTCGGGGTCAAGACTCTTCGATGGGAAAGATCACTTGAGTGTTCTTGATATCCCATGGTCCTTGCCCAGGTAACCGAGCACCAACACATCATGTCGGAGGAACGCCGCGTTCCCTGGAATGAAAGATGAATCCTTCACAAACTTCACCGCCCTTGCCTTTGGCGCGAAAGACACTCACGGCACCGCCAGTGAATAAAATCCCCGCACTACCATTAGGTTGTGCTGTTATCAGAGCAGCGATATCCTCAAACCGTGAGAGGGGTACCGACGTTCCTGGTGCAATCTTGGAGAGCGACAAAGCACCATAACGTCGAGGTGGGGTTGCAAATACCACCTCTTGTTCCTCGACACCAAACTCTTCACGAAAACCTTTCACAACAGCAAGCCAGTCACGAGTGAGGAAAAAATTCGCCGCCCAAAATGGAATCTTTCTTGCTGAAATGATGGTTGTTTTCTCTGGTGCTTCGAAGGGATTCGCTTTCTCAACAACCGACACAGGCGCCGGAGTTCTGTACAGCCCCAGAAAAGCCAACAGCTTCTTGATCAGCCACTTCATTTCACTGCCTCCTTTCAAAGGACTGCCTCTATTTGCCAGAGGGATAGGGCACTCGCAAGCCTTTGCCTACGAAGTGCCATCCTACGCCAAAAACCGCTCTACGTCAATACAAAGCGATAAAAAAGGGAATGGCTTTAGAGAAGCCTTTTTTTATTTGATATTAACCGATTCTCTCTCCCAAGAATTCTCTTGGGCACGCCTGGAGCCGAAAGCATGGTCTTTTCAGTCTGCTGAAAAGTTTCGGGGAAGAGTAGATGAAATTCGCTGGAATTTCATCGGCACAAGAGGATTGCTTGGGAGGGAGAACCTCAAACAAACTTACACTTTGGCTCCTTCGGCCATCTGCATGCGAGACATGATCTCTCGATTGACGATAGTGGCATCACGACCGTAGCGCAGACGTGACAGCTCCTTCAGGGCGTTGGCTATTTCCTGATCCCCATGCGTCGGCGGATAGGTCTTCATATTGAATGGTTTGGTCAGCTCATTGTTCATGAGAAGACGTGCAAAACACTGGTAGTTGTCGACGTTGACGATATCATTGGCCGTAAAAACTGGAGCAAATTGCTTCTCGAGAAATTCGGCGTCTTCTGGACCGACACGAAACACCGTAAGCGAGCCGACGTTCCCAAAGACCGCCTTGGAAATCTCTTCTTTCAATTGGGCGATGAATTGATGGGCCAAAATGAGCACCAGCTTGTACTTGCGAGCCTCAGACAAAATCTGAGCGATCGACGTGGTGGTGACGTTTTGGAATTCATCGAGGTAGAGGTAGAAATCCCGACGCTCCGCCTCAGGAATATCAACCCGGGAGAGTGCCGCCATGAGAATTTTTCCCACGATGACCATACCGAGCAGTTTGGCATTGATCTCCCCGATCTTTCCTTTGGACAGGTTGATCAGGACGATCTTGCCACTATCCATGATCTCTCGGAAATCAAGCGTACTCTTCTGCTGGGCGATAATCGGGCGCATCATGTCGTTACTGATGAAGGTGGTCAGCTTGGACGTGATGTACGGTACCATATTGGCAAGCGATGCTTCGCCACCAGCTTTCTCCGCTTCTTTCAGCCAGAAATCACGCACAATCGGATTGGTGCAGTGCGAGAGCTTGTAGCGACGGAATTCCTCATCAGCCAAAACTTTGGGAATCTCCATAAGCGTCGAGCCACTCTCCGGGTGTTCCATGATGAGGAGCATAGCATTTCTGATGTACTGCTCGAACATCGGGCCACCGGTTGCCTTCATATCATAGAGCTGATCGAAGATGCCAATCATTTCGTTGATGACAAACGTCTTCTGCTCCGGATGGGCCGGATCATACTCGAGCATGTTGATACCGATAGGACGCTCGACATCCGATGGATCGAAGATGATGACGTCTTCGGCACGCTCTTTCGGGATAGCGGTCAAGATATCCTCGATAGCGTCGCCGTGGGGATCGATAAAACAGAATCCCTTGCCAGCCCGAGCATCCTTCTTGGCCATTTCCTGCAAGTAGTTGGACTTACCGACACCAGTCTGTCCGATGACATACATGTGTCGCCGACGATCGTTGTCTGTGATGCGAATCTCTGCCTTGGCACCACGGTATTCGTTGTACCCCAAGAGTATCCCCTCCGTCGGGATATTGACCGGTGGCGGAGCAGCCCCTGCTTTCAGCCACTTGATCTTCGGTGTTTCGGTGGTGGAAATAGGAAAGTGGAATATGCTGGCCAGCTCCTCGACATTGAGGATCATACTACTCTCATCATCGACATTGCGGAAGATATAGTCATAGACGGCATTTTTTCCCTTGACCCGTTTCTTGATACGAAAACTGTTGACCTCTGGATTTTCAAACTGTCCGAAAGCGTTTTCCAGATGCGCCAAAATTTCTTCGGCACGCTCTTGTGTCGCTGCCGACGCCAAGAGACGGATATTGACCCGAAACGCTCCTTTGCTCGCCTTGCCATCGATCGACTTCACCAGCTCCTGTTCTTCAGGAGTCAGGGCTACCGTTTTTTTCTCCTCTGCACCAGGCAATTTCTTTGTATTGGTACCGGGAATCATGGCGGCCACACCCTGTCCGAGATGCTTCCCCATATCTTTGGTAAAAGACTGCGAGCGAGCATCTTTCAAGCGCTTCCCTTCTTGCATCTGCTGCGCGATCTTGCGCCCCTCAGACCGCCACGTCCCACCTGATGGCGAGAGCAGCACCTGGATAGCCGCCCCCTCGGCTTCGGTGGCCAGCTTACTCAGCGAATTGGATATTTCATTAAGCGGATCGACATCGAGATTACGATAGGTGCGAAGCGGCAGGGCATGGCTCTCCTTGAGCTCAAGCAGCGCTACGGCAGTGAAACTGCCCGGCGAAAAAATCGTGTAGTCCGATACTTTCTCTACCACCGCATGCGGAAAAAAACTGTGAATCTGTTTTTCAGCACTCTCACGGTAGCGCTTTGGGATAGAAATATAGAAAAAAATCTCCTCACTCGATGAAGGATTGGCAATCTCAAACACAATATTTGGTGCCTCAAAAAAAAGCTTCTTGAAAAAACCTCCCCCCGGCTTGAGTGTTGAGAGCGATGACAACAGCTGCTCCATAGCATGAATCTCGTCCTTCCAACCTTCGGCATTCTGCTGCTGTCCCTCCCCCTCTTTCTTGCGCATCACCTTGATTACCTCCAGATCCATATTGATCGACTGGTTGACCTGGTAGCGAAAACGGAGGAAGCTCCGCACCACCAAAAAACTCCCGCTGGTCAGCGAAAGAAAGGCGAACAAATACGCCAATGGGAACAATAGAGTATTCAAATCAAACGTGATTTCCATTTTTGTTTTCTCTTTTGTGTTTTCTTGTCTGCAAGTTATTCTTTCTCAATCAATCCCTTTTCCAAGAGTCCCTGGTACAACTTGTCGGTCAGCTCATCATGCATCCGATCAAGTGCGTAGTAGTCTTTCAATGACCGAGCCACCTTCACGGCATGCGCCACGCCCTTGGTACCAGCCAAATCAATCAGTTTCTGCACTTTGCTTTCCTCATCGGTCATGTCGCCAATATGCTTGGCATCGAGCACGATATCGCCATTGGCATCATCATCACTCTTTGATCCAGATGTCGGAGGTGTCACCTTGGAGAGAATTTCGCTGTATTGCTCCTGTGTTTTCTCTCGACCGGTCTCATGAGTAATCAGTGTTTCCACAGTCTTCGTCATCTCTCCCGTCTCTGGGACAGATTCTTTTTTCTCAGGCTGCGCTTCAGGCATTTCAACCATTCTTTCTTCTGGTACGGTTGGTACAGACATACAGGTACAATCAATACTTAGAGACTAGAGTGCTTTGGTCATCTCCTCTTTGAACTCCGTAGCGACATCACGTACAAAGACATCATACCCCGGAATCTTCGTTTCGAAAAAGGCCTCAATCTCATCCTGCTTGGCCTCCTTCTCAAGAAGCAGCTCATACTCCGCGACGCCATCATCACCAATCTTGTCCATCGTCGCCAAAAACACGCGCTTCAAGAGCGCTTCCCCCATTTTCTCCAGAAGCTCGTCACGTTTGTCATCCGGAATCTGCTCCAGATGAAACGCTTTGATGAGTTCCTCCCGCAATTGTGTCTGATCAAGTGCCATAGTATTTTATTTTATGGTTTAATTTTCAAAAATCCTGGGATGCCCGTCTGGTACTGGTACCCGAGTGTCGTGAGACGTTTGGTCAAATCATCGATGGTTGCTCCGGCCGGAACCTGATTCCCGATCGCTCCATAATTCCCAATTGCCCTATAGGCCTCCCCAGAAGCAGTAAGCAACCGATTGATCTGTTGCATCTGACTGAAATGGAGCGGGTTCCGGACACGATCATACGCCGCAAAAGGATTTTCTTTCAATGCCTGGTAATCACGCAACACCTGCGTGACGTGGAGTTTCCCAAGTTCCGGTGACGTCAGACTCAGGTACTTGTTGTAATCCTGATCCATGATCTTTTGGACATCACCGGTCAGGAAAATCTCTTCACGGAAATGTCCGAGCGACACCCGGAAGTCCGGAATCTTCTCCGGATGGGTCGAGAGGTACTCTCGCACGTTTCCCATCTTGTCGTAATTTGCTACGTCCACTGCTCGGGCTGCGGCCAGTGGGTCATGTGGCATATCTGGTTGGTACGTCAGGGCTGCTATCTTGTTCTCAAAAGCCTCCTGATTGACCGGGCTCACATGAGCGGTCTCCACTGCCACGCCACTTGGCGCACCGACAGACTGACCATCCAGGATGGCCTGGATTCTTTCAGGGGTCAATGACTTGAACTGGTCGAAATGAATGACGGTTTTGCCAGCATAGATCTTGTCGAGGTCTCCCTTCGGGAAACCAGCCGCCGCCCGTTCGGCCGGGGTCATCTCGGCCAAGTCCTTGCGCATCAAGTTTTCGATAGAAGCTACAATACGGGGCTGATCAGCTTCGGGTATATGGGTCGGGAGACGGTTCTGCAATACTCCCCAGAGGCCCTTCTTGCCATCAGCGGCCGTCACGACATGTTCTTTGAGAAGCCACCGTCCCTGTATAGACACTTTATCAGGGGCGAGAGTAGCCACTTGAGCTGGTTGAGAAACAACATCAGCAGGCTTCACTCCCGCGCCTGACACTTCAGCCGGAGACACCGCACCAGAAGGAGCCGAAGCAGCATGAAGAGGCGCAGAGGCCGCGCCTGCTGGAGAGGCCGACTCTAGACCATTATCTCGAAGGTACTGTGCTGTTTTCTCATCCACCCCTGGTGTCCCGCTGCCACTTCCACCATGGTGCAAAACTTCACCCACATAAGAAGCAAGAAATCCCGCACCTGCTGTTCCAAATGTGGCGACATTCCATGCCAGTGCTTTTCTCCACGCTGCCCCTCGTTTCTGTTTTTTAAACTTTTCATCAAGACCACCGATGTCTTTCTTTAAAATAGTATCTAGCCTAGACAAATACTCTTCCTGGGAAAGATTTTCTTTTTCACGAAATTTATCCAATACATCTAAGTCTTCCCCTTTTTGAATTTCAGATGTTTCCAGTCTCTTCTTTTCCCCTCTTCCTTCAAGATAAGCATCTGCGAACACAGCAAGACCGGCCGTGGTCAAAGCCCTTCTGATGAGAACGATTCCTCCACCCGCAGCGGTAGCCACGCCACCACCCGCCAGGAAAGTAGCTCCCACACCAGCCGCGCACACTGCTCCAATACTATATTTTTGCCAACGTGACAACTTGTTATACTGACGACCGATATTCTCGACGAATGAAACCACTGTATGTCCAAAATTCTTACTCTCAATCTTTACCTGATCACGAGTTTTAAAGAGACTGACTCGCTCATCATATTTGTAATATTGCAACATGTCTCCCATTCTCTTGCGAAGTTCAACATCAGAAAGCCCTTCCTTTTTAATTTCTGCCAACTGCGCCTCCTGAAGAGTTGTTAACGCCAGCCTGTAGCGCTCAAGAGTCGAATCCGTATCAGCATCGCCCGGTTTTTCACCGATACTCTTACCAAAAAAACGCTTCATCTTCATCCAGGCAGAGCCCTGCTTGTAATCCGTCGTCACGTACTCAAGCCGCATCTCGTCCACCTTAGATTTCAACTCCTCCAGAGAGCTTTTCTCAAGGCTTTCCACTGGCAACACTGGTGCTTCTATCACGGGCGCATCCTTACCCTTTTCAGTTTTCGAATCCCGACCAGCATTGAGAAAAGTTTCAAGATCACATTCCTCCCATTGTTCCTTTTGCATCAAAAGAATCAATTCTTCTTTACCTATGACTCTCTGTGGTCCACCTTTTCCATCGGAAAACCCGTAATGACCATTTCTCATCAGACTATAATACATCCCTGTACCAGGAACAAAGTAATATTTACTTGTATGATCAGCAAGCACATCAGGTGCTTCTCTGGCTTCCAATCGTTGTTTTGCAATAAGATATTCAATTTCAAGAGCCGTCTGAAACTCTTTAGCTTTCTGTGTTACTTTTTTCACTACTGCATCAGAAGCATCATACTTTTTGAGAAAAGTCTCGAGAGCAGCGCCAGCTAAGAAATCCGGAGCATCGGAATCAGGATTTTCAAAACCTTTTACAGCAGCATCAAGATCTGCAAGAGATTTTACAAATAGCTTGGAGAGCCACAACTCTCTCTCTATTTCAAGATCTACTGTCATTCGATTCAGAAGCTGAACCTCTTTAGGAGAAAGTTCTCCTTCTTTTTCCTTAGAATCATCAATAATCTCCCCCGTTGGCGCAATAGATACAAGCACCCAGTTTTCGTTCTGAGCAATTTCTCTAAAAGTTTCAGCGTTCTGTTGCAACATATCTCCTGATGCAAAAGTAGCCTCATAGAGATCATCGCCTACTCTGATGATTCTGATTTCTCCTTCTTCTCCGTCAACCTTATATCTAACCTCAACTCCGGTTTCTGGAAGATCAAACTCTTTCTTCGCCTCTACCGACACCGGAGCGGATATATCTGCAGGTTTTTCCAAATCCCAAGTCCCCTTCTTAAGCTGCCCTAGAAGAGTACCGGTCACGTTCTTTCCTTCTGTATTCACAAACTCATTGCCTTTTCGTTGATAGTTTGCTTTTCCCCCTCCATTGCTCTTGAGAGAAAATTTCTTTCCGTCAGGAATTTCATCAAAAAGCTGTTTCAGTATCCGGTCATTTTCTTGCTGTGCTGCCAGGTCATCCGGGGTAGAAGTATTGTCCGGAGGAATAGCAGAACCTCCTCTTCTTCTTCCTAACGCCTTTTTATCCACAGGCTTGCTCTGTGGCTTAGCCACAACATCAGTTACATCCTTGTCTGCAGGAGCTGGTCTACCGACCTTTTGATCGACCGGATTCACCCCCTTTGGAGCAGGAACACCATCCATCAACGCTCCCCGTCCAGCATCGCCCTTTACTTC
Organism: Candidatus Moraniibacteriota bacterium; assembly: GCA_049303555.1. Lineage (GTDB taxonomy): Bacteria > Patescibacteriota > Minisyncoccia > Moranbacterales > UBA1568 > UBA1568. Next base: position 7,656 of record JBAQNF010000008.1, read on the forward strand.
TTTCGGCTTCCTTTTTTCTTTATTGTCAATAGAAGCAAGAGCGCCTGCTACGCGCTTCTCAAAATCAGGCCCGTATGTTCTCAGAAAAGCATCGGCTGCTTTACGGTCTTCCATACCTTTTGGCGGTTTATCAAATGAGCGAGTCATATCTTTTTATGTTGTAGGCTTTTTATTTCGTGCTTGACGTTTCTCTTTTTCTTGCTTCATTCTCTCGGCCCTTTCCTTGTCTAATACTTTCAGAATAGCACTCATAACCTCTTCTGCTTTTGCCCGCTCTAGATTTCCCCGTGAAACGATATCATCGAGAATACCTTCTCGTATCTTTGGTAACAATTCTTTCTCCCATATTTCCCCCTTTATCTTATCTGTTAAATCTTTGTTTGAAAATGCCGCTTCCAAAAACCTCGTTCGTTCACTGGAAATCACCCCCCGATAAACCTCTACCGCTCTCCCGAAGTGCTTTTGAAAAACATCAAGCTCCTGACGCCAAGAGGTGTCCTGATCAGCCAAAAAAGTCGCCCGTTTTTCCTGAAGCTCTCCCTTAAACTCTGCAAATCGCTCAGAAAAATCATTTTCTATAATCTTGTTCTCAAATTCATTGAGAACTTTCAGTCCAGCCGCCCAGACCGCAGGAATGGCAAGCTCCCGAGACCAAGCCTCTGCCAGAGCATCTATGGCAGCAATATCTTCTGCCTTATTTATTTCTTCTCTCCAACGCATTGAGGCGCTCCTCAGGTCTGCTCTTTTCAGTTCAAAAAATTTCTCGCGAGCTAATTTTTCCATCCCCTCTTGAAGACCATTAAATTGCGTCCTTTCATCGACGGACATCTCTCTTCCAAGCGCTTCTCTAATTTTTTTCAAACTAAAGATATACCTCCGGGGTGGACGATCGGCCTCTTCCGATGGAATAACAACCATTTCTTGACGGAATTTTATATAGTCCTCCGCAGTTGTCATACCAGTAATCAAGCCTCCAACTTGTTCCTGGCTCGCCTTGAAGACAGTGTCAAATATTTCTGACTCTTTCAAGTCTTTGGGCTCCCCTGCTGCACCCATCGGTACCACGACTGGTTCAGAAACGGGATTAGTCAAATTGATCGTCTCATTATTCTTTGGTTTCAACGCCGTGGGTTTTAATCCTTGATTAGTTTTATCATCACCTGTTCCGTCTCCGCCATCACCCGAGCCACCACCCTTACCCCTCCGAGGAGCTCTTGGTTTTTTATCCGCGGGAGCACCCTCGCCAGAACCAGGCACTACCGCGTCACTCTTACCGCCCGCAGTCATCGTCACCTCAACTGGTGCGCCCGCCTCTACTACGGCTGCTTCTTGTACTTCTATATCTGAAGATAACGCTACTAATTGAACAAAAATATTCTGCAACTCTTCTAAACGCTTACGCTTGGCATCAATATACTCCCGCGTAAAAGCTTTTCCTTTTTGTTCATCATCAGCGGCGTCATCTTCTTTTGATAAGTCACCCGCCCGTTGTAATGCCTCCCGCGCCTGAGTCCGAATAGCCTCAACCGTTGCATCTTCTTCTACTTCTTCCAGAACCGCCCAAATTGCCTTCATCTTACTATTGATGTCCTCAAGAGCAGAAACTATTTCCCTGGTAAGCCCTTCTATTTCAGAAAACAAGGCATTCTGCTGTTCCAGTTTCACCGGGACTGGCTCCATACCTCGCTGCCCCCTCGCTACGCCCATATCAACAACAACCTTTGGCGAAGTGGTCTCAGTTGCAGGCTCGGGTACTGGATGTTTGGCTGAGACAGAAGTTTCGGCGCTCAAAACAAAGCCATGCTTCACAACAAGCTCTCGTAGTTGAACCTCCGTATACCTCTTGTTCGAATCATTCTCGGTAACACCCTCCAGCGTGTCCTTCAAAAATATCAAGAAACGGCCACTGTCTGTCACAGAGAGAATTTTCATGACACTTCCATTTGACGCACGATATTCTCGACCCTCTTTAAAATCAAAAATTGTTATCTTGCCCTCTTGTGGAGATGCTATATCAACACCTCGCGGTGTCTTCTGTTCAAACGCAATAAAACTAGGCTTTGCCATATCAAAAATATTTTTCTTTTGTCTCGAATCTTGCTATAATTCTACCATAAAAACAAAAAACAAAGAACG
>JBAQNF010000009.1:0-1521 GCA_049303555.1 Candidatus Moraniibacteriota bacterium
ACCGCCTCAAGCGAAGCGCTTCGCCGTATCCAACAAGAGCACCTGCCCCATTTTCATCCAGAGAAGCGAGTTCTCGGGGTCATCATCCCAGCCGCCGAAGCTGCTATCACCAAAACACACCATCACAGAATTGGTGCCATCGCCACCGAATCAACTGTCGCCTCACAAGCCTTAGTGCGCGAACTCCAGAAGATTGATCCATCTGTGAGTGTTTTTCAAAATCCCTGCCCTCTTCTCGTCCCGATCATCGAATCAGGTGAGCATCAGTCAGAAATGACCGACACCCTACTTCGAAAATATCTTGCCCCACTCCTCAAGAAAAATATCGACACGCTCATCCTCGGCTGCACGCACTACGAAATCTTGAAACGAAAAATCCAAATGATTGTCGGAAAAAACGTGACCGTCATTTCTGAATCATCTGTTGTCGCCAAAAAACTCCGTGACTACCTGGTCCGCCATCCGGAAATTGAAAAACATCTCAGTAAAAACCACGCCCGCACATTCTATTCTACCGATCGTACTGAAAAATTTACCTCCCTTGGCAGCCAATTCTTTGGCGCACCCATCACCGTAAAAAAAGCGCTTCTCAAGTAGACTCTTTCTTGCCATTTCCACGCTGACTCGCTAGAGTGGAAACACTATGAAAATCCTCTCTATCGAGACATCCTGTGATGAGACAGCGGCCGCTATCATTGATTGGTCCGACAATGAAGCCACCGTTCTCGCCAATACTGTTTCTTCCCAAGCTTCCCTCCATGCCAAATGGGGCGGAGTAGTGCCTGATTTGGCTTCACGCGAGCATACCAAAAACATCGTCCCCGTCGTAAAGGAGACCCTCGAACGTGCGGGGCTCTCCCCTGCTGATATCGACCTGATTGCGGTCACGGAGGGCCCCGGCCTGATGCCTGCCCTCGTCATCGGCGTAACCGCTGCCAAAACCCTCTCATTCATCTGGGACAAACCGCTCATAGGAATCCAACACTTGGAAGGACACATCTATGCCAACTTTATTGGCAATAACCAAAATCAATCATCCACCTTTCCACTCGTGGCTTTGGTGGTGTCTGGTGGACACACGGAGCTCGTGCTCATGCAGGATCACTTCCAGTACGAAATCTTGGGCGAGACCCAGGATGACGCTGCTGGTGAAGCGTTTGATAAAGTGGCCAAGATGCTTGGTCTCGACTATCCAGGTGGACCGATTGTTGCGAAACGCGCCGACGCATTTCGCGAGTCTACTAGCTACCAGCTACAAGCTACAAGCTCTCACTTCCCCCGACCGATGTTGGATGCAGATAACTTCGACTTTTCTTTTTCCGGGCTCAAGACTTCTGTCCTCTACTTTCTCAAAAAACACGAGGAGCAAAAGAAAGATGAAACATTCATCAATGAAGTCTGCCATGAATTTCAGGAAGCTGTCGTCGATGTCCTTGTAGCAAAAACCAAAAAGGCACTCGAGCTCTACTCGCCCGCTACCTTTGTCATCGCCGGTGGCGTCTCGGCCAATGTCCGCCTCCG
>JBAQNF010000010.1:0-10704 GCA_049303555.1 Candidatus Moraniibacteriota bacterium
GGATGTGGCCGGTGCCACTTCTGTCGCCTGTCCGGATGGTTTGTGCAATGAATACAGCGAGTCTATCTTCGAAGGGTTTTCTGAAGGGTCGCTTGGTTTTCAGGCGGTTTTTCTGCCGAATTTCTTGGCAGCCAGTTCTACGCGGCAGTGGGAGGTAGATGGTGCTGTCTTAAATGAGAGTAGCCCTGGAGCGATAGCGTTCAGCGCTCTCAAGGCGGCTCCGAATGTGTACAATCTCTCGTTGAGCGCTTCGGTCGTTCAATCGCAGGAGGTTCGTCGAGCCCTGCGGGATATTTGGGGTATTTCACCGCTTGATTCTCCGGAGATACACTTTGCCACGACGGCGCAGGTAGAGCTGCTCGAGCCAGGATTTGCCCAGGGGACACTGCAGGGCTCAAAGAAATATTTGGCTGCCATCGCTTCCTATATCCCGGCATCAGTGATGTTTTCTTTCCGTATCGTGCTCAGTATCATCCTCCTCTTGTTCACGGCTCATATACTTCTGGCTCTGCTTCCGGAGCAGACGCGACTGCCGGTGACGCCTTTTCGAAAAAGAGGAGAATAGAAAAAGTTTAGAAGGCAAAAAAATCTCTCAGGTTATCTGAGAGATTTTTTCTTTTCGTTGTGTGCTGCGGGAGAGACTCGAACTCTCATGGGATTGCTCCCGCTAGCTCCTAAGGCTAGTGTGTCTACCATTCCACCACCGCAGCGATATTATATTTGCTCGGCTTTTTCTCCAAAAATCTTGATCAGGTGATTAGCTTCCTCCTGTACTGCCGGAGAATCCTCGTACTCTCCATGATGTCTCGTCGCTTCGCCGTAGGTATGCTTTTTTTGGTCGAGATGAAGACTGACAGTGAGCGTCACCTTGTCAATTTTCGTATAACAGTGAAAGCGTGGGTAGCCGGCACTGGCGAGCGCCCGGACAAAGCTCATTTCTCCGCCCTCCTGGTGTTGGAAAACATACCCGGCTCTACGCATGAGCGAGACTGGATTTTCAGCAATACCCCGAACAAGAATTTTCATAGACACTCATTCTACCCAGTGATTCTTTTTTATCTTTTCATTCTCTTCTTCTCTTTTCTCTTCAATTTTTTCTTTGGCCAGTTCTCGAAGCTCATCCAAATCATGTTTTTCGAGTTCGCGAGCTCTGACAAGGAGAATGTCGCGGGTATTCTTTTTCGGATCCTCGATAACTTCTGCCAAGAGAACATCAAGGAGCATGCCGATTTTTGGTGACGGTGGGAGAGTCAGTTCCTTCATGAGGTCATTGCCTTTGAGCGCCAGCATTTTGACGGAGAGCGGGTCTTTCGATACCTTCTCGATCATGTATTCCAGATGGCGCAGTTTGTAGGGCTTGGCCTTGGGTGCACCGGACCCCAGTCTATCACCGATTCGGACAGCCATCAAATCATCCATATTTTCGAGCCCGACTCGTTTCACGAGACGTCGCACCGAAGCCTCGGTCACCTCATCGACGTTGTAGTAGAAGAGGTGGTTGTCAACGAGGAGTGTGGCGTGGTGTACGATATCCTTCGAAAATCGCAATCGCGTGAGGACCTTCTCAGTGATACGAGCTCCCACATGATCATGATTGTAGAATGTGGCACGGTACCCATCACCGCGTTTGGTATGGGGCTTGCCGACATCATGGAGGAGACAGGCGAGCCGGACAGAGAGCTTCGGTGAGGGACAGGTCTCGAGCGCTCGGAGGTTGTGTTCCCATACCGTGTAGATATGGTGCAGATTCTGTGTCACGCCGACACCGAGTTCCAATTCTGGTAGGATGTACGAAAGGAGTTTCGCCTGGTGGAGCATTTCGATACCAAAGGCAGGGCTGTCAGAAAGGATAATTTTGGAAAGCTCATCACGGATACGTTCTTGGGAAACGTGTGAGAGGTTGGCAGCAAGTTTTTGAATAGCCTCAAAGCTTTGTTGTTCGATCTGCCAGTTGTGCGCAATCTTTTTCTCGTTGGGATGACGGAGCTCGGCCAGAAAACGAACGGCTCGCATCAGACGGAGGGCGTCTTCACCAAAGCGTTCTTCGGGATTGCCGACAGTCCGGATAAGCTGGTTTTTCAGATCGGCTTGTCCATCAAACGGATCGACAAGTAGCCATGTCCCTTTCGTATCCATGCCACAGGCCATGGCGTTTATGGTGAAGTCACGGCGTGCCAGATCCTCGGTCAGTGATGTGGTAAAGACAACCGTGTTTGGTCGACGTTTATCTTCGTAGCCCGACTCGGTACGGTAGGTCGTGACTTCGATAATTTCTTTTTCTGAAGTATCTCCGCCAGATGTTTCGCTGAAGCGTGGCGCTTTGACCCCGACGGTGCCGAAGTCGTTTTCATAGAAACTCTCTGGAAAAAGTGAGAGAATATTTTCTGGAAGGGCAGAAGTGGTGATATCCCAGTCCTTGGGCGTGCGATCGAGCAGGAGGTCACGGACACAGCCACCGACAATATACGCCTCAAAACCAGCCTCTTTGAGAGTCTGTAAGATATTTGATACTGGAAGAGGAATCTTGGTGAACATATGAGATAAATATCAAAATCTCAATACCAAATATCAAACCAATGCTTAAAACTAAAATGTCTCAACGCATATTTTAGTCATTGGAACCTGGGATTTGATGTGGTATTTGAAATTTGAATTCTGAAATTTACAACGTTCGTCTTTTTTCCTCTTCTTTGTAGCAGATGAGAGTATCACCGACTTGGATCTTGATATTTCCTTCGAAGACGACACCGCACTCATTGCCTTGGCCGACTTCATCGGCATTTTCTTTGTTGCGCTGGAGGTTTTGCATTTTTCCGGAACCAATAATCTCATCATCGCGCTTAATTTCGATGAGTGATCCACGGAGCATTTTCCCCTCACTGACACGGCCGCCGACGATCATGTCATGCTTGCCGGTCTTGAAGATAGCGAGGACGGAGAGTCGGCCAGAGTCAGTGCGGACGATTTCTGGTGGCAGCATGGCGGTCAGACGATCCTTCAGGGCATCAACGAGCTTGTAGATGATGGTATAGGTGGCGATTTCTACTTTGCTGGTCTCGGCCATTCTCTTCGCGACGGATGTCGGTTCGCTATTGAAGCCGACCAAGAGAGCGTGGGCATTGGCCGCTGTTCGGACATCGGACTCGGTGATACTTCCGACGCCAGAAGCGAGAATTTCGAGGACAACTTCCGGAGACTGAATAGTTGAAAGGATTTGCTCGATAGCTTCGAGTGATCCCTGGACATCGGCCTTGAGAACGATGATGAGTCTCTTCATGTCTTTTTCTTCATCACTCTGGATCTTCCCCATTTTGCTCTTGGTCGTATCTTTGAGGAGCGCTTCCTTGGAGCGGAGGCGTGCCAATCCTTTGCCACCGACTACCTGAACGACATCATTGGTCTGGGGAGTGGTATTGAAACCGTAGATGGTGGCTGGTGTAGAGGGTCCGGCGCTTGTGAGGCTTTTCCCCGTGAAGTCTTCGATGCGTCGGATACGACCGAAGGCGCTTCCGGCGATGACATCTTGGCCGACTTTCAGTGTGCCGGTCCGCACCAGCGCTGTCGCCACCGGGCCCTTCTGTGGGTCGAGGTGTGACTCGAGGATAACGGCTAGGCCATCACGTTTTTGATCGGCACGGAAATCTTCGACTTCGGATAAGAGGAGAATGTTCGTGAGCAGTTTGTCGATGTTGATATTGCTCTTGGCGCTGATCTCGGTGCACATGGTGGTACCACCCCATTCTTCGAAGAGGACACCGTGTTCGGCGAGTTCTTGCTTCACGCGTTCAGGTTTGGCTTCGGGCTTGTCGATCTTGTTGATAGCGACGATGGTCGGAACCTTATGCTCTTTCAGATACTCGATGACTTCTTTGGTCTGTGGACGGACGCCATCATCAGCGGCTACAACGAGGATAGCAATGTCAGCGATAGACAATCCACGTTTGCGCATGGCAGCAAAAGCCTCATGTCCCGGGGTATCGATGAAGGTGATAAGCTCTCTCTGCTTTTTGGCCTGGTAAGCACTGATATGCTGAGTAATGCCACCGGCTTCTCCGGCTGCCACACTGGTCTTGCGAATCGTATCGAGGAGCGTGGTCTTGCCGTGGTCGACATGGCCGAGAATGGTCACGATCGGTGGTCGAGGAGAGAGGTTCTTTCCGGAGTTCTTTTCTTCTCGCAACAGCGTATTGAGGCCTTCAAGGGTCAGGTGACCTTCGAGCACCTCTTCTTCGGCAGGGGTGGCCTCAAAGCCAAGGTCGGAAGCGATAATACTAGCGGTATCAAAATCGATTTCTTCATTGATCGTCGCCAGGATACCGTTTTTCATGAGCTCAGTGATGACCGCCGCGACTGGGACATCCAAAATCTCAGCCAATTTTTTGACTGTGACAGAGCTCGGAAGACTGATTTTGACTGGAGCCGCTGCTTCGACTTCTGGAGTTTCTGGGGTGGTCATAGCACGTGAGGAGTCTTGAAAAAATTACGGTTGGAGACTTTATACGGTAGTTGGTTTGCCGCTGATGGCCTGAGTGATTGCTTGCTTCTCTTCTTCGGTAAAGGGGAAGCCGTCGGTATTGCCGGAGAGGACTGGTTTGGCATAAATTCGGGTCCCTTCTCGCGTATGGAGTGAAGAAAGAACGATACCGGAATTCTTACCATCAAGGAGTACGACGCTAAAGCTCTGATTGCCGCCGACTTCTTTGAAAGGATTGAATCGGATGATATTTGTCTTGTGGAGGCTTTTTTGACACAGCTCGTGCAGGCGATTTGATATCTCGAAGAGCTCCTGAATTTCCTGGTCGAGCGCCTGTACCTCAGTCAGCTGATCATGGAGTACGGTTTCTAGGTTTTTGGCGTCTTTACCGGAAAAAAAGACCTGGAGGCTGGCATGTAAACGGTGCTGGCGTACCAAAAGAAATACTATGCATGCCACGAGTACCACCTGACTTATGATGAGGAGGAAAATACTCCCTTGTATAAAAGGAGGAGACAGTTCTCCGAGGAAGGTAAACATGGCAGCAGACTCAAGGCTTTGTTCGCTACGATATCACGTTTTTGGCTTATTGTAAAGCTGGATTCATCTGATCGGGCTTCGAAAAAGACCTGAAGAATGGTAGAATGAAGGGGTGATATTTTAACTACAATTTTATGAAAGCAGTGATCTTTGTCGTCGTGCTTTTGGTGCTTGTCCTCGGTGGAGGAGTATGGTTTTTCACATCCGATAAAAATGAGGCAGTTTCCACTCTTGGACAGGGAGCGATCAAGACAGAAGAGAAGCAGGCTGGTTCTTCGGTGGTGTCTTCCATCAAAGATGCTATGGGACTCGGAGAAACGATGCGTTGCACCTATGCCGGTACGGACGCCGCCACTTCTGCTGTCTTGGTCAGTGGCAAGAAGTTTCGGGCAACGACAACAGTCAGCGGTATGACATCAGAAGTGTTGTTTGATGGCGAGACACAGTACATGTGGTCTAGTCAGAGTCCTCAGGGGATCAAGATGAGTCAGGCGTGTTTGGAGTCTTTGAAACAGTCTGTTCCTCAAGGAGCTGCTGCCCAGAGTCAGGAGTATGATTATGAGAAAGACTTCAACACGGCCAGTGGTGTGAAGTGTGAAAAAGCAAGCGGGGTGGATTTCGCTGCTCCGACCACGGTGACGTTTGTCGATCAGTGCGCCATGATGGAGCAATTGAAAAGTATGATGCCAGCCGGCACCTATCCTCCACAATAAAGAAGGGAATAGAAATAAAAAACCGCTCGTACGAGCGGTTTTTTATTTTGTAACTCATTTGCGGAAAGGGAGAGACCCGGTCACAGATAATCTATTCGTCGACACAAATAGATTTCCGCGACCCCGACTCACGGTCAGGCGTACTCGCCTGACATCGCTCCGTCTTTCTCATCTCTCTCGAAAGCCAAGCAGTTGGCTTTCTCCTCTTCCTCGTTCGCTATGCTCACTGCGGAAAGGGAGAGATTCGAACTCTCGATACCCTTTCGGGTATGCCGCTTTTCGAGAGCGGTGCTCCGCCAAAGGCGGATAAACTTCAACCCCTGCCCGCCTTTGGCGGGACTCGGACCCCAATTTCGTTTTCTGGCGGAAGCGGGAGGATTCGAACCTCCGATACTCTTACGAGTATACCGCATTTCGAGTGCGGCCTATTCAACCTCTCTAGCACGCTTCCTTGACTCCTCTCCATCACTCTGTTGTACAGGAAAATGGTTTTCAAATCAAGCATTTTTGGTGTATACTGGAGTTGTTTGAACAAAAATTAATCTCATTAGTTGTATGGAGGCTCCGCAAAATTTGAACTTTGTCGATCCGGCCACAGTGGTCAAGCAGCTCTCTATCAACCCGGGCAGTCAGGTGGCGGACTTCGGTTGTGGTTCGGGGTACTTTTCTTTTGAATTTGCGAGACGGATCGGTACAGAAGGGACGGTCTATGCTATGGATGTCTTGCCATCAGCACTGGAGGCTGTCAGCAGTCGAGCCAAGACGCTTGGTATCAATACCGTGGTGACGAGACGGGTCAATCTGGAGAATGAGCAGGGGTCAGGCCTAGGAAATAATACTATGGACTGGGTCATTCTGAAGGATATTCTGCTTCAGAATCAGAAGAAAGACGTCATTTTGCGTGAGGTGGCACGCGTGCTCAAGCCGGGAGGCCAGATGCTTGTGATGGAGTGGAACCCGGATGAATCGTTGGTTGGACCAGAGAAAAGCCTCCGTGTCGGAAAGGATGCCCTTCAACAGCTCATTGTACAGGCCGGGTTGTCTGTCGATCGAGAGCTGGGGGTCGGAGGTTTTCATTATGCTTTTATTGCCAAAAAGTAATTTGCTATGTTGAGTTTTTCCTCACACAGAATTTTCCTCACTTCCTTCCTCCTTCTGGGCACGTTGGTGCTTTCTGGTTGCGGGTTCAAACCGACTGGTGCAGAGGGATACAAAGTATCGCTCCAGATTTGGGGTGTCTTTGATGATAGCGATGCTTATACCGAGGCGATCAGTCAGTACCAGAGTATCAATCCGTACGTCAAGGATATTCAGTATCGCAAGCTGTCTCCAGAAACGTACAAGAAAGACCTGATCGACGCTTTTGCTGCTGGGAAAGGCCCGGATATTTTTATGGTACGTAATTCTTGGCGGGCTTCTTTTGAAGACAAGACTGCTCCGGCACCCGAAGCGCTTCTGACCGAAAAGGAATATCGGGATGCGTTTGTTGATGTCGTGTCCTCTGATTTCATTGGCACAGAAAAAAAGATTTATGGCATACCGCTTTCCGCGGACTCTCTCTCGCTGTACTACAACAAGGATATTTTCAATGCTGCCGGAATTTCCAAGGCCCCAGAAACCTGGGATGAAGTGGCAGAGATCACTCGTCGACTTACGACACTTGATCAGTTTGGCACGATCACTCGCTCAGGGATTGCTCTGGGTACCGGTACCAATATCAATCGTTCTTCTGATATTTTGACTACGATGATGTTGCAGCGCGGGGTGGAGCTCCAAAATAGTACGAATAAAAAGGTAGATTTTTCTCAATCAGGTGCGGCGGAGGCCCTGGATGCTTATACGCATTTCTCACGCATTATCTCTCCGGACTATTCGTGGAATGCGCGGCAGCACTACTCTATCGATGCCTTCTATGAGGGGACAGCTGCTATGATGCTCAATTATTCTTGGCAGTACGAGACGATACGACAGAAAAATGCCAAGCTCAACATCGGAATCGCGCGGCTGCCACAACTGCATCCCGAGACACCGGTCAACCTGGCCAATTATTGGGGGTATGCTGTTTCTAAGAACAAGACTATGGATGAGTCTGATTTTGCCCCGACCAACAAAAACACGGTGGTGAGCGCGGAAAAACAGAATGCCGTACGAACATTTGAGGCGTGGCAATTTTTGAAATTTTTGGCGATGCAGGGAGAGAAAAAATCCATGGTGTTGATGAATGGTCTGACCGGGACGACCAAAGAATTCCCCATCACCTCTGATCCAACAAAAAGTTATCTCGAGAAGACACGAAAACCGGCTGCTCGGCGCGACCTTATTACAAAGCAGCAAGACGATGTGGTACTCGCTCCTTTTGCCTACGGGAATCTCATCGCGAAAAATTGGTATCAGGGCGATACTGAGGCGATTGATGGCATCATCATTGATATGATCGACAGCGTCGTACGTGGAGAAAAAACGCTCATCGATGCGCTCTCTGTAGCTACCAGCCGGGGCAATCTGCTCAGTCGCTAGGCCTCGGGGTAGACAAGAAGTCTTCTTTCGGGTATAATGGTTACTGATGCGTTGAAGTTGGAGGAGAAGGCGTTGCAACGCCTTTTTTCGGTTAAGAAGTTTCAATGAAGTTTTATAATAATAGAGTAGAGACTAAAGATATGGAAATTAGAAACATTGCTATTATCGCGCACGTTGACCACGGCAAGACAACCTTGACGGATGCTTTGATGCGTCAGACAGGCATGGTGACCTCGGATAAAGTGACTATGGATTCCAATGCCCTGGAACAGGAACGTGGCATTACGATTTACGCCAAAAACGCCGCACTTTTTTATAAAGAAACCAAGATCAATATCGTCGACACACCAGGACACGCGGATTTCGGATCAGAAGTGGAACGCGTGCTCCGTTCGATCGATAGCGTGGTCCTCGTAGTCGATGCCCAGGAGGGACCGATGCCACAGACACGGTTTGTTCTGAAAAAGTCGCTCGAGCTTGGGTTGAAGCCGATCGTTGTACTGAATAAAATTGACAAGCCGGCGGCTCGTCCGGAAGAAGTGAAGGAAATGGTCTATGAATTGTTTCTCGATCTCGGAGCCAATGACGAGCAGTTGGATTTTAAAGTGGTATATGCCATCGCTCGAGAGGGTATCGCCAAGCTGACCCTCGAAGAAGAAGGAAAAGATCTTTCACCGCTCCTTGATACTATTTTGGAAAAAGTGCCGGCCGCTGTGCATGACACAGAGAAGCCATTGCGTGCCCAGCCATTCAATCTCGGCTATGATAACTTTGTCGGCCGCTTGGCTATCGCTCGTATTTACGAGGGAAAGCTCCAGGTCAATGACCAGGTGCTGATTCGCAATGCTTCCGGCAAGAATGAAACGGGACGCATCGTGAAGTTGTTCACCTTTCGTGGTCTGGAACGCGTGGAAGCAGAAGTGGCCGAGGCGGGTGATATTGTCATGATCGCAGGTTTGGCTGGTATCGATATCGGTGATACGATCTGTGTCTCTCCTGATCAGGAGTTGCTCCCGATTATTGCTATCGATGAACCGACTATTTCGCTCAATTTTCTCGTCAACGACTCACCGTTTGCCGGTCGTGAGGGCAAGTATGTGACGAACAAGCAGCTCCGGGAGCGTTTGGCTCGGGAGCTTGAGATCAATGTCGGATTGAAAATAGATTTTTCTGATGATCACTACAAAGTCTACGGACGTGGCGAGCTGCACGTGGCTATCCTTCTTGAAAACATGCGTCGTGAGGGCTATGAAGTCCAAGTGTCACAGCCACAGGTTATTATCAAAGACGTCGATGGTGTGAAGTCCGAGCCGTTTGAGGAAGTGACGGTAGAATGTCCGCTCGAAGTGACCGGGACGGTGATCGAGAAGCTCGGCAAACGCAAGGGCATCATGATGGAAATGAAAGAAGGTTCCGGTGGCTACCAGCGCCTCATTTTCGAAGTCCCAACCCGTGGACTCCTCGGCTATCGTGGTGAATTTATGGTGGATACCCGTGGTGAAGGGACGCTCTATGCGCGAGTACTGGGCTTCCGTCCGTACGCTGGAGAAATCAAATCACGAGAAGCTGGATCGATGGTATCGATGGCTACCGGTAAGGCGTTGGCTTTTTCACTCAACAATCTTCAGATCCGTGGTATCCTCTATATCGCTCCATCGGCAGAGGTGTATGAGGGTATGGTGGTGGGCAATGTCACCAAGGGAACTGACATGGCGGTCAACCCAATCAAAGGCAAGGCCATGAGCAACATGCGTTCCTCTGGTACGGATGAAGCGATCAAACTGGTGCCGCCACTTGAGATTACGATCGAGCGTGGTCTAGAAATTATCTTGGCTGATGAATACCTGGAAGTGACACCGCACAATGTCCGTCTACGCAAGCAGTTTCTTTCGGAAACTGACCGGACCAAGGCCGGCCGCAAGAAGTAACCATACGCAATCAGCAACAAAAAACAGTCACCATATTTCGGTGACTGTTTTGTTTACTGTTCGCGGATCAGCGCGGCTCTCGGTGCTCTGGCTCCGGTTCGGATTGTCGTCGTACGGTACTCTTTTGAAAAATGAATATCCTCTGACTGACTGCCCTCGATCATGATGAGCGATCGTGCGGCGGGTGGAAGTGTCGTATCGAAGCGCGCGTGACGGAGATTATTGAGGGTCATGAGGGGACGGAAGGTCGCTTTGACGCGGAGATCATGGAATACGGCCTCTTCTACGTTGTACAGACTTATGCCGTTTTCGGCGCGCATGTCGATGTTTTCAAAGGAGAGGTTTTTGATGAAACTATCTTCTGAACCGAGAGCGACGATAGCACTGTTTGCTTGAGAGCAAGTAATGTTTTTGAAGAAGAAATTCCGGAAGATTGGTGGATTTGCTGTCGTCGGTCGAACGACATTTTTTGAGTCGTAGAACATGTTGAGAAAGATAGCTTCGGCCACGATATTCTCCATGGTGATATTTT
>JBAQNF010000011.1:0-5450 GCA_049303555.1 Candidatus Moraniibacteriota bacterium
GCGCCAATGAAATGGCGCTTCATCTTCTCCCTTGGGCAGTAGCCCTTGGAGACGATCCGAATTTCTCCTGTCCGCTCCCTATACCGCCAGAGATACGGAAACGCCTTGTAGTGGTGAAAGTGCCCTATCTTGGCTTTGATGGTGATCCTCACTTGGGACAACAAGTAGTTGATCGGGAGGTTAGGGCAGATATCAGGTGGATTTTTCTTGAATTATTTTTGCGTGGATTCCCCATTGCCTCTATGGTACCGAGCGCAGCCTTTGAGTGGAGTGATGAGCGATCGATGGTTGCCAACAACACCAGTACATTGAACTACCGCTACATTGCTGGAACCAATCGTCTCTCGATGCATGCCTATGGCCGAGCCACTGATATCAATCCGGTGCAGAACCCGTGTTACTCAAATGGAGTATGGACACCACCAGGCGCCCGCTATGATCCATCGGTGCCTGGAACGATTACGGCCGATTCAATCGTTGTGGCCTTGTTTCGGAGTCGTGGCTGGTGCTGGGGTGGAAATTGTTGGGAAAATGGCCCCTTTGACCCTCAACACTTCTTCAAACCGTTTTCCGCTTTCTAGATGTCAGGCGTTCGGAATCTCCCGACCGCCTTTTTTCTTTTAAAGACTGAAGGAAAGCCTTCATATTGCCATTTCTTTTGCTTTCGGTTACAATACCTCCGTTGCCAGATGTGGCAATTTACTCCGGCGTTCCGCCAGCTGGCGGATCAGCGGTAGAGCAGGTGAAAATCATGTATACTATATACGCGATATACAATAGGAAAAATCAGAAGATTTACATAGGTCAGACAGTTGATCTTGAGGTTAGATTAGAACAGCATAATCATAAAACGTTTAAAGGATATACTTCACGTTTTGATGGCTTGTGGGATCTCATCTACTCTGAAGAAGCTGTTTCACGCGTACAAGCAATGAAGCGCGAAAAACAGTTAAAAAGTTTTCGGGGTAGAGAATTTATAAAGCAACGCATTCCGAGCGTTCCGCCGGCTGGCGGATTAGCGGTAGAGCTTTAATAGATTCCGGCGTAGCTCAGCGGTAGAGCAGGTGACTGTAAGCTTATTGCAGCCTTGTTGAGAAATCAGCAAGTGAAGAATGAGGTGAATTGCTGGAAACCTAAGTTCGTCATCCGCCAGTTGGCAGAGACGAATAAGGCAATCAGCAGCCAAGCCCGCAAGGGAAGGTTCAGAGACTATCTCGCAAGAGAGTACTTGAATTACATAAGATATTACGTAATTCCGGGAAGCGCCTCACTCCTAAACCGACAAGAAGGTTGGCAGGGGGATGATATAGTCCACGCGTCTTGGAAACAAGAGGATAAAGTGTAATCACTTGGTCATAGGTTCGAATCCTATCGCCGGAGCAACAAGCAAAAAACCACAATCACTCGACTGTGGTTTTTTGTTGCCTTGTGTGAGGATTTGAATCTGATATATTGGATGTAGTGTTTGTATCAATTTTATGAAAACTATCGTGGCCATTGGGGGTGGGGAGCTGAAGGATCTCGAAACTCTTCCGATTGATCGTGCCATTGTGAAACTCGCGAAAAAGAAACATCCAAAGGCGCTCTTTATCCCGACAGCAAGCAATGATGCCATGGGATACTGGGAAACATTCCAGTCTGTTTATGGCAAGAAACTCGGCTGCGAGACCGATGTGTTGTTTCTTATCCGCGAAAAGCTGTCCAGTAAACAGGTCAAAGAGAAGATTCTCTCGTCCGATATTATTTACGTCGGCGGGGGCAATACGCTGCGGATGCTTCGGACATGGAAGAAGTATGGTGTGGATAGATTGTTGCGGGAAGCGTATGAAAAAGGCGCTATTCTCTCTGGTCTAAGCGCGGGTGCGATTGCCTGGTTCCGATATGGTTCAAGTGATTCTCGATGGTTTGTGAAAAATGGGAAGCAAGTAGAGTCGTTCATGCGGGTTTCCGCCCTCGGATTGCTGCCGTTTACCGTCAGCCCCCATCATGTTCGAGAAAAGAAGCTGCGTGATCCAGGAATAAAGGAGATAATGATGCGGACGCCGGGTGTCGCCTTGGCACTCGATGATAATGCCGCAATTCTCGTTCAGGGTGACCGGTTTGAAATTCTTCGCTCGAAGCCAAGCGTAGGTATCAGAAAAGTATTTCGGAAAGAGGGGAAAATCAAGGAGGTGTCATTGAAAGATTCAGGGACACTTGAGGATCTATCCGTAAAGAATGAATAGGGAATCATATGCAATATTATCTCGCGGTCAAAGGAATTATCTCGAGGGGGGATGGAAAAATACTGGTCCTGAAGCGAAGTGACAAAGATGACCACAAGCCAGGTGTCTGGGAAACAGTGGGAGGCGGGATGGATAGGGAAGAAACACCACAAGAGGCGCTTCAAAGAGAGATTCTCGAAGAAACGAATCTGGTGGTAAAAATTGGTGTGCCGTTCAATGTCTTTACATTCAAGAAAGATACGGGAGAATTCAAAGTTGGGGTAACGTTTTTGTGCGAATACGTAAGCGGTGATGTGGTACTGAGTGATGAGCACAGCGAGTACCGATGGATTGATCCGCAAGAGTTCGCAAGTTTGGAATCCATCCCGTCGCTTCACGCCGAAGTAGCTCGGTATGCGGCATCACGGGAATAGTACTTGGTTTTAAGGTGAATCAAAACTTTTTTATACTCCGTAGTTAATAAAGAATAGAGGCTTATTTAGGCCTCTTTTTTATATCCACAGTAATAGGTTAGAACCTGGTATAATAAGGTCTATGGAACAATTCAAAGAAAACAGAATAGAAAAACCTGTCCGTCATGCAGTTTCCATAGTGATAAAGAATGCCAATGGGGAAACACTCTTTGCTTTACGGTCTCCTCATAAAGATTCTTATCCATCTACTTGGAGTCTCCCATCTCACTATGTGAGCGAGGACGAAGAATTAGCAGAAACAGTTCGCCGGATAGGAGAAAAGAAATTAGGCGTCACTCTCGAGCCAGTGAGCTTATTAATGAAGGGAAGTCAGATAGAGGAAATTTCACTCTTTTTATGCATGATTATGAAGCAAGAGTTGTGGAGGGCGAACCATGCATTGTTTCCGATGATTATACAGAACTCAGGTGGGCAGAGCCACATACACACCTCGAGTCAATGGAAGTGATGAGGGACTGTTGTCGACTTTACAAGGAATCTCTTGAGACAGACAAATCTGGAACATAGAAGTTTATATCGGACTTATCTATTATCGTTCTAGCATCCCTCCAGAGGCGGGCAAGTCTTCACGATGTTGAGCTAGGTTTTGAAAGAGGCTTACCTAAGCCTCTTTTTTATTTATGTATTGACTAAATTTGAAAAGGAGAGCATATTACTAAGTCCTGAAATCTCAGACGAGTTCTTTAATTAACCAGGAGGCAAACATGTTAGACAAACAAATCATGGACTTCATCGCGCTTGTCGAGAAAAACAGCGGTATCAATGTCGAGACTATCCCGAGTGGAACGCTCATGACCATGCGAACCGAAGGGAGCACGTACCACATCCTTTTTGAAAATTCAGAGAATGGGGTGATAGTGCTCCAAGATGTTGCCAAGAAGCATTTTCCTGAACCCTGGCTTTGCCAACTTCACGGTTCAACAGCCGGTGGAAGTATGGTTCAGGTCGGTTGGATATGCTTCGGAGCAAGAATTCGTTTCGAAGGGATAATAAACGGGCTACTGATTACGCGGCCGGTAGTGCCTATGGGCATCGAGCTTACTAACGACGAAGAAGTCAAGGCACGACTCCGAGCTGTCTACGATGCGTACGATGCCCTTCCGGTCCTCACGGAAGAAGAGTGGACCTCTCGGATAAAAGTCATCATTGATGATTTCCCTGAGGAGTTCCGCGAGGAGACCGCACGTCTCATCCATGAGTTCTGTCATGATGGACAGGGAACGATGCTGGCGTTTTTGGCTCGAGCTCACGAAGCAGAGAAGTTCAAAGAGGGACTCGCAGCTTTGCGGGATCAGATGGCACCGCATTGGAGTTACCGGCATCCCCAGATTAGGGGTCGTTTGATAACGCACAGTGACGTGGAGTACATCAACCTTCTTTACGCAGCCGTGGGGCTACCACCCGGGTTGTCATCACTTCATTGAACCAGCCGATTCGAGATAATTTCAAAAATCGGCTTTTTTCTTTTCTCAAAATAGGTTCTATTTCCATCATTACCTTCCAAATCAAAAGTGCTAAGTTCATCCACCAGAGGGATAAATTTCTAAATAAAGGCTTGTTTGAGCATCTATTTATATTTTACTATTGACTCGGACTGAGAAAGGTGCTATACTATACAGTTGCAAGTTTGTTAGAGCAACGGCCATGTTCCCGGCACAAAGGGAAAGCACATTCACAGGAGAAAGATGATGAACCCAAGTAAGTCGCAAGCAGACTCACGGTTTTGGAGAGTCTGGGCTGATGCAGGAGCAGTGGATTACACATCCTACGCTCGCATGATGGGGGCCGCTATCTTCGGCTATGACCCTCTCCTCGGCTGTCCGTTCGACGATAGCGAGATGAAGATCGTGGAAGAGAGCAATGGATTCAGGCTCGGCAGCTGGGTCACTTTCCGTGGGCCGAACCATCTCGGCACTATGGTTTTCCCTACCATCCGCGGTCGCATCATCGCTATAGGTGAGAACGCGAAGTACCTCAACGGCGATCCTTTCACGGCTCTCGCTGTCCAGGTTGGATCAGGCATCTACTTCAAGCACGGGAGCGATGTGCGGGTGCACTAGCCCTTGGCAGAACCCAGCAGAGAACTTATCTGCGAACCCGAAGCGGCAGACCCACAAGGTTTGCCGTTTTCTAATTGTCTAAATTGTAAAAATTGTTTCCATTTCTCTTACCACTTTCCCAATACTTCCCCAATCTAAAGTTCTAAGTTCATCCACCAGGAGCAATGAAATTGGAGGCTTGCTTAAGCCTTCATTTGTCTGTACATATCGACTTCCATCCTTAGTTCTGAGAAACTAATTTTTCGTTAGTTTTTTGACAATTTAAACCAATATTCGAAATACAGAGGAACACCACATGAATGATGAGGAACGCGTACTATATATTCTTGGAGCCCTGGCGCATCTTGTAAGCGAGGGTGGCGCTATGATCTTTGGCTTGGTGCATGTCCAGGATAAGATAAAAAGTCTTTGGCAGACAGATATCACACTACGAGAAATTGTAGGAGCTAAGAAATGGCTGTTGGATAATGAGCTTATAGAGGATTGCGGAATCGGCTATTCACTGAACGAACTAGGTGAAGAGTACCTACGATTCAAACTACCAGAGTTTTTGCCGTTACCACCCATGCCGGATCATGATCAGTTCCCGGCGCTCCAGTTCAAATTCAAACAAAGAAGAAGGCGCCGAACATAGCATGTTCAAAGTCGCCACGTCCTTTTTAGGAGGTGGCTTTTTTCTTTTTATACCAAAA
>JBAQNF010000012.1:0-2387 GCA_049303555.1 Candidatus Moraniibacteriota bacterium
GTCTTTTATCAATCTTTTTGTTACCTCGTCAGACCACTTGTTGCCGCCATCTTTGTCTCGTACTAATCCACAAAGAGCATCTACAAGACGGATAAAGACATTATTTTCATCTTTCCTTACTCCACGGATTTTCCTGGTCTTGATTCTCAAATCTCGCAGTCCCCTGCTAAAGACTTCAATCTCCCTCTTCTTGAAGCCATCCACAAAAACAGTTACCTTATAATCGTCACTGCCGGACTTTTTCAAGATAGCTTTGGCCGTAGCAAATGATGTTAATTGTATGTACTTTTTTGTATCACTAAATTTTTCAAAAAACATCTTCCCCTTGAGACTTTTCATCTTCAAAATACCTTCGATATACGCCTTGCGAGATTCATGATGTGACTTATTCCACTTCATATTCTTCTTCCCGCTTTCAATCTCAATTCTTTCTAATTCCTCCTGAAGAACGTCTTTCTCGCCACCCAAAATCAACACACTTACCACGAAAACAACTCCTTTGGTATCTTGGCCTGATTCATCCACATAAGCATACAGTTTTTTCTTTTCAGTTTCTTTTTTCATAACTAAACGTTTACTATACATACACATACAGTAATACAAGAAGTATCTTCTGTCAAAATACAAAAAACCCGCCTTGTGAGCGGGTTCCGTGTCCCTCCCATATCACATACACGAAACAAAACCGCTCAAGCACAAGCTCAGCGGTTTTTCCTTTGGCAAGACTACTCCCCGTCTACTCTGTTCTGTACTCCCCCTGCAGGCGTTTCCAGATTTCAAGTGAATGCTGTTTTGGTTGCATGATATCCTCCGGATTGAGAAATCCCGACTCCATCAGAAACAACAGGGCATCAAGGTTAGCTCCACCAACAAACACATACTTTTCCAAACCATGCTTTTTTAGTTCTTGGTAGAGCTTCACTTGTTCGAGATAGACCGTATCCTTGCTCTTCGTCAGCTGTCCATCGCCACGAGAAAAATCTGCGTTTGGTCCAAAGAGGCGTCTAGTACGGTCAATAGCGGTCTTCAAATGCTTTTGGCTCTGCTTCTCCCATTCCTCCTCATTCATTTTCCCCAAACTCTTCATCAGACTCGGCCCTTTCATGGCACTCTCATAGAAGGCGCCGACGCATTCCTGGTAATTCCCGCCCTGCAATTTTCTCTCCATGGCACGAATATAGTGCGGGTGCGGTGGTGAAGCATAGCCAAAGGCCTCTTGCGAAACAACATCCTGATTATTCATGGCTCCACATTCTGAAAAAATAACCGAACGACCACTCCCCATGCGACGAAACATCCGCAGTGGAATTTTAGACTTATTCTCGTTCTGGAGCACGTGTCCTTCTATTTCATGAGCCAAAGTAATAGAAACGAGTTCTGATACTGATTGTGCATCCTTACCACACTTAATAACCTTCTGTTTTCCGTTGACTGCCATCGTTCCGTATTCTTCTCGTACCACAAACTGCCACCTATTATCTCTAGCTGGTCCGGGTCGTTCTTTGACATACTGCGACGCCGGTTCATCACTCAAAAGTCCATAGGCCTGAAGCGTCTCTTCTGCCAATCGTGTGACGTCCGCTTCACCAATAGTTTTTTCCGCTACCTTCTTCCCATCCAGTCGCTTCTCCTGCATCCCGGCTTCTTTTTTCAACATATTGGCTACATAGTCATCTTCGAATTGATTGGCGAAAGCCGAAAGCTCTTGGCCAACCTGTCGTCGTTCTCCTGATTCATCATATTCAGTCGTCGTTCCAAAGAGAAACTTATCATATCGTGCCAAGGCCCGATCAGTATTATCCGTTCCTGTAGCTCGATTGAGTAACTCGTGTTCCTTTCCCGTCAGGCCAGCATCAGAAACGACTGCTTGCTTACGTGCCAATCCTAATGCCTCCCGCTTCATACCAACGAGCATCTCATTGACCCGTACCCGATACAGCCTGAGCACTCCTCGAAGCACTTGTTTGGACTGCTCACTTCTCTTTGGATCATCCATGATATCCTCATACCGCTTCAGGCATCCCTTAAATTTTTCTAGCGCGCTCAATTTTTTTACCATCTCTTCTGGTGTCAAATACAGCGTCACTGGTCGTGGCGCCTCCATATTGTTCGTATTCATCTGACCATCACTCTTTCTGGCTGCTTGAAATTCTGCAAATACTCGCTGTGCACTGTATTTTGATGATCGCCCGGCTAAATCACTTCGTCCTTTACTTTCAAGTTCCACCAAACGAGGTGTCACCTGATAGAGCGCCCGCTCAGCGTCCTCTCCAGTTTCTATTTCTCCCAACGACACTCCCAAGGTATCTTCAAAATCTTTTTTTCCCTCAGGCGTCAACAGGTATTCAGCATATACGGTCGTTTCCTTCGGGGTGATATCAAATATC
>JBAQNF010000013.1:0-3212 GCA_049303555.1 Candidatus Moraniibacteriota bacterium
AAATGGACTGAAAAAGTACGCAGTGATATTAAGAAAATTTTTGAACTGGGCAAGGGCTACAAGCGAATTTATTTTGTCACCAACCAACCTGCACGCGACAAGACCAGGGCGCAAATTGAGAAGGAACTATCGGACGCCTACGGTATTGAGGTGGTTATCTTGGATAAAACTTGGCTGCTCGACAGGGTTTTCACGAACAAGCGTGAGAAATTAGCTATCACAGAGCTCGAGATGGGAGATGGTCTCGAAGAGGTCGTTGAAGTGGGTCCTCTTGACCTTCAGAGACGCAAAAAGCTTGGTGAGAAAAACACCTCCATTGAACTAGCCGTCAGCAAGAGTGCTGTGAATCACAAGGTTGTTGGCGATGCAATTGACGCCGCACTATTGGTCGCAGCGCTCGACAACCCGCGCATTGAGGTCGAAGGTCATTTTGAGAGAGCAATAAGAATGGCCCGTGAGTATGGCAACGAGGAACACCTTTTTACTGCTCTCTACCAAAGGGCTTGGACTACATTCTTTTGGTTCGAGGATTCTACGACCTTCGTTACGTTGTACGATGAAGTTGAGAAGTTTGCACTGCAATCACATAGCATTTTTTCCATTGAGAGGCTCTCTAATTTGTGGTCATTACTACGTGCGATTAGCGCAAAACCTGAACTTGTAAGCAAGGAACTGCTCGTCAATAAAGCGAAATCACTGCATGAAGCACTACAAGAAATTATCACTAATGAAGCAAGTCCTAGTGCATCACTACATGCAGAAGCAATGCTCTGCATGCTTGAACTGACTACTAATTTCGATGACAAAAAAGGAGTCGGCCTACATTTCGTAAAATTAAAAGATATTTTGGACCGAGCCAATGGCCTTGTTGGTTTCCCTTTTGAAACAATCGTAAATCTGCTTTCAGAGCTTGATGTCGCTTTCAGCGGCCTTAAAGAATACGAAGAGCTTCAGGAACATCTTGTGGAAGTGGTGACCAAACGACGCGGAGAAATACCTGCTGCAGAGATGCTACTAGAACGAGGAATACAGCATCTAAAAGCAAAACGATATTTCAGGGCAATTGACTGCATAGGACGCTCGTTACATCGCTTCTATAAACAAGAAAGCAGAGATGACCTTGTAAGAGCATTGGTGCTACTAT
Organism: Candidatus Moraniibacteriota bacterium; assembly: GCA_049303555.1. Taxonomy (GTDB): domain Bacteria; phylum Patescibacteriota; class Minisyncoccia; order Moranbacterales; family UBA1568; genus UBA1568. The sequence continues at coordinate 1,145 of JBAQNF010000013.1, forward strand.
CTCGAGCGTATCGTGAGGTGGGTCTATTGTGGGCTGCACGCGGCGCTCTCATAAATGCGGCCTCTCATGCAACAAGTGCGTTTTGGGTCTACAATGAAATAAACACTGCTCAACTTAAGTGTTACGACGAGTTAAAGCTTATTGAAGTGCAATTGGGGCGCGTTGGGGCGGCTTTAGATTGGCATCGAACCCATGTACCGATGGCCCTGCATCTTGCAACCACCCAAGCCGAGCAAGAAGAAGTGTTACAACAAAGCACATATTTTGGAGCAATCTTGGGCCTACTGATAATAAAAACTCGCGAAGGCGACCTGAAATATCTTGAGAAACTCCCCGACACATTGAGTGACATGGAACTAGACTATGCGGGTTTCGGTCTCGCGTATCGACTTGGCGGCAAAGAAGGATTACCTGCCTTGTTTCCTAAAGACCTTGGCGGGGACGATACGGATGCTTTCTTTAGTCACTGGTTCACGCAGCCAGCCCAAGAGGACCTACCCGAACAACCCGACTATTATCTTACTGAAAGAGTCCAGTTGCGCTCGCGCACTCTGGGTTGTGAGTTTGTTGTAGACACAACTAAGGGCAGCCCGGAAATCGAAATTTCAGAATACATCATTGCCGCTATCGAGAGTTTCTTGGCGACCTCAATCGAACTTGAGGCGCACCCGCAAGAAAGTATTGCCAAAGTGAAAGTATCAAGGAACGAGTCACTGGGGACCGATATCGCTTACACCATTAACACCGACGGAAAGCTAACCATTGAGGTAACGTGTGGGAATTTTAATCCACACAAACTAAATCGAGGCGAACAAGAAAAGATAGGCCACAAAGTATCTGAAATTGTTCTTCAGCTTATTGCGCGAACAATAATGTTTGCTGACGCAGATGTTGACCTTGTAAAACTCTTTCGAGACGAAGAGGTAGCATCACGTGCCTTCAGTTTCTCCTCACCACTCGTTGGACTTGGAAATATTCTTGGGTACAACCATAAACGAGGCATTATTGAATGGATAGATGAGACAAAAACACAGTACCCTTACGTTCCTGGCAAGTTCACTTTGACTATTCCCCCAAAAGCTCCACGGCGGGAAGTTCCACCTCCGGGAGAAGGAGTGGAGCAGAATCTAACTCATGCTGACTTGAGCAGTAACTCTATAATTCGAATGCATTTGTGGGATAACGCAGAATGGAAGGGTGTGTTTTATCAAACGGCTGAAAATATGCCTCCGGTAGTGGCGATACTTTTCACCGATGAGAAAATGGCAAGAGCTATTTTCAAGGACTGGAAAGAGACATTCGGTAACGAGGATAAAGAAGAAGTCATTCACATCTCTGCTGTGCGTGGCATAGACGCTAAGAATCCTGCTTGGTATCGCGTTGGTGTGGGAACAAAAACGGACCCTAAAACGTTTGCGGGCGGAGCAGTAACGAGCGTCACTCGACTTCATACTCTAAATGCAAAGACAACAGAAAATCTTGACCGTTTTACTGAGAGTTTCAAGCAATGGGGACTTTATCTTTTTGCACCCGCTGTTATGCGGCTCGGTGAAGAAAGACCTGAAGTTTTTATCAAAGAGGGTATTGTGAAGCGCGAGTTCACAATAAAGGATGCTTGGGAAATTGGTCCGAATGATTTAGATATGGTACTGATTACTCCTGATGATACCGACCCGATTATACCAGCCGGGGTCACTGATGCTCCGGTTCTGGAGACGATGAAAAAGAAAAAAGAATTAAAGACAAGACAAAAACGTATACATGAATCAGATACTTAATTTTTTAGAGAATAAAGCCAATTCGCGCAAAGCAAAATTTGTAGGTTTTATAGCCGCACTTTGCGGTATTTTTCTAAGCATTCCAGTTCCTGAAATTGCTGTGGCAAAAAATGCTTTAGGAGCAATTCAGTTGTTTTGGTTCGTAATACTCACACTTAGTTTAACCTCGTTATTTGTAGACCTTCTCAGATATGTTTGGCACGAAGAACGGACGGCCAGTAAGAAATACGACATCCCATTTGAATCAGTTGTTACTGCATTCATCGGAGTTATCTTGGGTGCCGTAATCC
>JBAQNF010000014.1:0-8480 GCA_049303555.1 Candidatus Moraniibacteriota bacterium
CGCTTCAATCATCCGCACCACATTCTTCCGCTCCTCCAAACGGCCAATGAAAAGCAGGTATGGCTTTCCAGCCCGAGACTGGTCCGCCTTGGGCGGAGAGTTTTTGACATTGCTCTCATATCCTTCAGAGATCACCCGGATCTTTTCCTCCGCTACTTTGTACAGCTTCATGACATCGCGCTTGGTATTCTGCGACACACAGATGACAGTACTCGCTACTTTACATGACAGCATAATGGAATAGTGCATGTAGACCCGCTCCCAAAACGAATAGGCCTCCTTGCAATACTCATACTCCAGCCCATGAATCGTCACCACTGTCTTCCGAGGATGAATAAGCGGCACCGTGTGTGCCGGCACAAACAGCACGTCCGGCGTATGAAGGAGCACCTCAAGCGACAGTCCGATCTGGGTCCAGAACCGTGGTGCCCAGATAGCCCGCACTCGCCAGTTTTTCGGCAGCTCAAAATCAATCTCCGGAACGCTCGCATATCCACGACCGCGAAAATAAGAGCATTTCTTACGCACATACAAAACAACTTCCGCATCAGCTGGAAGCTCATCACGCAGATGTTTGATCGCCTGGTACGCGTATTCCTCAATCCCCGTCCGTCTTTTGAGAAACGCTCGGGAAGCATCAATACCTACTTGCATATGAATCAGGAATTAGGAGTCATGAATCATGATTCGAAAATCAGAATTTTCGAAAAAACTTCGGGGTCACACTCCTGCTTCATGCGTCGTGCTTCATGCTTCATTTCGCCAACATGATACTCCGCTTATACAGTTCGAGATTCTCAAGCACGATGCCTGTCCCCTTGACCACACAAAACGCCGGATCATCTGCCACGTAACACGGCACATTGATTGTCTTCGAAATAAGCTGGTCAAGATAGCGCAGCTGCGCCGTCCCACCAGAGAGCACCATCCCCTTGTCCATGATATCGGCGGCCAATTCTGGCGGCGTTTCCTGAAGCACCTGCTTGATGACATTGATAATCTCGCGCAGTTCATCTTGGATCGCCTCCGTCACCTCATTGGACGAAACCGTAATGGTCTTCGGTAGTCCGCCCATGAGATCACGTCCACGCACTTCCATATGATCCTCTTTCACTTGAGCAATAGCCGAACCGATTTTAATCTTGATTTCTTCTGCTGTCCGATCGCCAATCGCCAGGCTGTATTTGCGTTTGATACAGTCAGAAATAGCCTGATCGATTTTGTTCCCGCCGACCCGGGCACTGTGCGAAGCCACCACACCTCCGAGAGAGATAATAGCAATCTCCGATGTCCCCCCACCGATATTGATAATCATGTTGCCCTGGGCCGTATGAATAGGGATCCCCGCTCCAATAGCAGCAAGGATCGGCTCCTTCACCACGTAGGCTGCTTTGGCGCCGGCCTTGAGTGCGGCGTCGATGACGGCTCGCCGTTCGGTTGATGTAATCCCGGCCGGAATCGACAGCACCACTTCCGGACGGAAAAACCGTACCCGGCCACCGACCCGTCCGATAAAATACTTGAGCATCGCTTCGGTCACCCGATAGTCCGCAATTGCCCCATCACGAAGTGGCTGACTGGCCACGATGGTATCCGGTGTCCGACCGAGCATTTCTTTGGCTTCATTTCCAACCGCCAATACTTTGTTCTCAGTGAGCGAGATAGCCACCACCGATGGTTCATTGATGACGACGCCCTTGCCCGGCACGAAAACCAGGGTATTGGCCGTACCGAGGTCAATACCGATCTTCCGAAGAAACATGGACTGCATATCCCATTTCATAGGCTTTCCTTTCTGATTATCCGAGCGCCGATTTTTTGTAGCCGCTCTTCGATTCGTTCGTACCCACGATCCACCTGATAGATCTCTTCGATAGTTGTTTTGCCTTGCGCCGTCAGAGCCGCGATGATCAGCGCCGCTCCGGCACGCAAGTCATAGCTCTTGATCATTGTACCCTGCAGTTTGGTCTTGCCGGAAATCACTACCTGATGCGGATTGAGCACTTCGATCTTGCCGCCCATCTTCTTGATCTCTGGAACATAATTGAATCGTCCTTCGAACAGTGTATCAAATACAAAGGTCTCACCCTCCGCCTGTGTCGCCAGCACTCCAAACGGCGCCTGCACATCAGTCGGCAGTCCGGGATAGATACGCGTATCGATTTTTCCGACTGCCCGCAATTTTCTCGCTGGCACCACCGTGATCTCATTTTTCTTCACGATAAATTCCGCTCCAAATTCGCGGAGTTTCTCAAGCACCAGATCCAGATGCTCCTCGCGGGCATGCTTCACCGTGATCGGGCTACCAGTAGCCACACCAAGGATGAGAAATGTGGCTGCCTCATTGGCATCAGGAATAACCGCATGTTTCACACCCCGTAATTTCTTTGTACCCTGTATTTCAAGCGTGTTCGTTCCCAGACCCTTGATAGTGGCACCCATGGCGATGAGAAGCTTTCCCAGGTCTTCTACATGAGGTTCGCAAGCAGCAATCTTGATAATGGTTTTCCCGGGCATGCTCGCTGCCAACATCATGGCATTTTCTGTTCCCGTCACCGAAAATTCCCGCAGTACCACCGTCGCCGCGTGCCGTGTACTTGCGTCAACCACATAGCCTTTTTCCTTGGCCTGCACTCGCACTCCCATTTTTTGCAAAGCATCCAGATGAGTATCGACGGGACGTGCGCCAATCAAACATCCCCCAGGACGATAAAAAGAAAAATGATCAAAACGAGCCGCCAGTGATCCCCACAGAAGAATCGAAGAGCGCAGTTGCTTCACCAGTTCGGTATCCATTTTCTTGGGATCGATGTTCTTGGCCGTGATCGCCACAGTCCGCTTCCCGCGCCACTCTACTACTGCCCCCATACTTTCCAAAATTTCGAGCATACGAAAAACATCCTCAATCAGCGGGATGTTCGAGATAACACAGGTCTCTTTTGTAAGCAAAGTAGCCGCCAAGATAGGCGTGGTCGCGTTCTTGGAACCACAAACCGCTATCTCACCCTTCAATTTTTTCCCACCAGTTATTTCAAAAACTTCCATAAAAATCGCTCATTTTTGAGTAAAAAGTCACTCCCGCTAACTCTCTAACCTATGGCCTAGTATAGCCCGGAACCTTGGACATTTCAACCCCCAGAAATTTTAAACGACCAGGAGACATTTGCCTCGACTGGTCGTCATTTTTGCCATGCTTATGGCGAGAGTATAGGAATATACCCTGCTTGTGTTTGTTTTTGTTTTTATTTTCAAAGTACTTATTTTTGGGGATTTCCCCGAGAGAAAGCCCTGATAGACACTCTCTCGGAAAAAGAAAACGGGCTCCCACTCGGGGCACCCGTCTTCTCACTTGTACATACAGTATAGCACGTTTTTTCCTTCTTGTAAAGCCGCTACTTCCCCTTGCGGATGAAATCGTAGGCCGAAAGGGCAGCGGTGACGCCAACGCCGGCTGAGATGTTGTTCTGCTTGTACGGCAGATCAGTGGCATCCCCCGTGGCAAAGATGCCAGGCCGTGAGGTGGCAGCCGTCCGGGCATCGACGACAATCTCGCCACGCTCATTCAATGTGACGATGTCTTTCACGAATTCCGTATTTGGCACCATGCCGATTTCCACAAAGACGCCATTAAGCGTTAGCTCTTCCGATGTATTGGTTTCAGTATTCAGAACTTTGATGCCTATTACCTTTTCCTCTCCGAGAATACTCTCAGTAGTGACATGATAGCGAACACTCACTTTCGGCGAGGCTAGGATGGTATCTTGTGTAATCTGATCGCCCTTTAATTCACCCGAGCGAACAAGAAGTACAATCTCCGCAGCATACGGAAGTAAGTCTTCTACCGCCTCGAGCGCCGAATTCCCGCTTCCGACCACCGCTACTTTCTTATTCCGGAAGAACGGTGCATCACAGGTAGAACAGTACACCACGCCCTTGCCGACAAACTGCTCTTCTCCGGGTACACCAAGATGACGATGACGACCGCCAGAAGCGATGATCGCTGTCTTGGTCTCATACTGTTCACCCTTCTCGGTTTCCACTACATAGCCACCTTCAGCTCGAACAGAAATCTGAGAAACTTTCATGCCCGTCTTAATTTCGATCCCCTCCTGAGCCCGCAGGTGCTTCTCAAGCATCTGACCAAATTCATATCCAGGCACCGTCACCATACCAATCCAATTTTCAATCGAAGCCGACACGACCGACTGGCTGAGGAAATCCTGGGTCAAAAACAAAGTCTTCATCTGTTTGCGAGTGGTATACACTCCGGCCGCTACTCCCCCCGGACCACCACCGATGATAATGACATCGTACATAAAAAAAATTCAAAAATTACACTCTTCCGCGATTCTTCATAGCCTGCACCACACGCTCCACAGCCAGAGCATACGCTCCCATCCGAAAACTGGTGTTGTACCGTTCCTGATACTCGGCCACTTTCGTGAAGGCCGTCCGCATCGTTTTCTCCAGCATACCAAGAATCTGCGCTTCTTCCCAATAGAAGTTGGAAGCATTCTGCACCTGCTCATAATAGGAAACCGTCACACCCCCGGCATTGGCCAAAATGTCCGGCACCACCACGATACCCTTTTCAAAAAACCACTGATCCGCCTCCGGGGTCACCGGACCATTGGCCAGTTCCACAATATACTTGGCTTGCACTTCCTCCTTGTTGCCATCATGAATAGCATTCTCGAGCGCTGCCGGCACCAGAATATCCGTCGGCACCGATAGAATAGCTTCACTCGGGAGACTTTCACACCCTATACACTGCTTGAGAGTACCAGTGGTATTCTTGTGAGCGATCAATTCATCTACATCCAGCCCTTCCGCGCGATACACCGTCGATTTTGAATCAGCAATAGCTACCAGCGTGTAGCCTGCTTCCGAAAGAATCTTGGCCAAAAAACTGCCGCCATTGCCAAAGCCCTGAATCGCCACCTTCGTCCCCTTCGGAAGGTGATACTTTTTTGAAAGCTCGTCAATAACATAGAATGCTCCCTGAGCAGTCGCATAGTCACGCACCAGCGATCCACCGAGAGACAGCGGCTTCCCTGTGATCACTCCTGGTGCCTTCCGTCCCACTACTGATTCATACTCATCGAGCATCCAGCCCATAATCCGTGGGTCAGTCGATACATCCGGAGCCGGTACATCGACATCGGGACCGATGAAAGGTGCCAGAGCTCGAGCATAGGCACGAGAGAGCAGTTCCAATTCCCGATCAGAGAGCTTCTTCGGATCGACAATCACGCCCCCCTTCCCTCCTCCAAGCGGAATCTTCACGACAGCCGTTTTCCAAGTCATCCAGGCCGAAAGCGCTTTCACCTCATCAATGTTCACGCCGGGATGAAAACGGATACCGCCCTTAAACGGTCCCCGAGCATCATTGTACTGGGAACGATACCCGGTAAACACCTTGGTCGAACCATTATCCATTTTGATAGGCAGCGCCACTTCGATGACACGCTGTGGCTGCATGAGCTGCGCGACCATAGTATCATCAAGCTTCAGAATCTTTTGCACATCGCGTAGCTGTTTCTGAGCACTCTCAAAAGGATTATTCATAGCATTGTTTGTTATTGCATTTTAAACAAGCTCTTCAAATACGCTTCATCAATCTTTTTCTTGCCATCCCATTTGCAGGCGATGTCATCTTTCAAAAGCTCCACTCCGAGCATAGCCACCGCCTCGCGGATAGCGGTGATCTGCGTGATCACCGAAAGACAATCTTCCTTTTCCTCGATCATGCGCCGCACCCCTTTGAGCTGCCCTTCGATCCGGGCGATCCGGGACAAGACCGGCGGTACTTTCTGTGTCTCAGCCATAGAATCAACATAAAAAAATATACCCTCTAGGGGTATATTACGCCTGCACCCAAAAAAGGTCAAGCGACTTCTTGATAGGGGAAATTAAAGAAACAAAAACTCCTGGAAACTGCACGCAGTTTCCAGGAGGAAAGTTCAAAGGACTAAGTTTCAAAGGCCTGTGAGATCTAAGGTGCAGAGTCCAGAGGGCTAAGCCTTGTGCAGACCCGCGAGCCAGAAGGAGCCATCCCAGCCATAGCCACAGCGAATAACGGACACACGCCGCTCGTTGCCAAAACTACCGAAGGCCATATAGCACCAGTTGCCAGCAGCGTCTTGCCAGTGTGTGACGTTGGGATGGTCATCTGCAAAGGCTGGATCATCCTCATTCACAGCAGCCAACGAGTAGGGGTCGACTGGGACGAGGCCGCGCAATGCACATTCCTTCTCTAGGTTAGGATCGGTCCAAAAGCCACTGACCAGGAAAAATACAACGATAACTTCCTCGCCCTCGCCACGCGGCATGGTTTTGACAGCATTGTCGTCGACGCATAGCTGCCGCTTAGTGGCGACAAGTGCTGCCTGTGGAGTGCGCGTGCGATCCACCGTGACTCGGCGAATGATTTGGTTCATGGCGTCATCCTCGCGCTCCAGCCTAACCGCAAGATTAAGTTTGCCAGAGCGAAGAAATCTCTCTCCTTGAGGGCTCAACCCCCCAAGTTTCAAATGAAAAAACTCTTCGCTCTGGCAAACTTATGGATTTTTAAACAACAATATATTATACACCTAAAAAAGGTAGGGTCAAGGATAAAATAACGTATTTGGCTCTAAAAAGCAAAATTAAAAAACTTCTTAAGCCATATTCTTTAAAGTCGCGCGATGAAGTAGGATTTCTCTCCCAAGAATTCTCTCGGGCGACTTTGTAGCCAAAAGCATGGTCTTTTCATCTCATGAAAAGTTTTGGCGTACAACGTCAGTCAAAACCACGCTGGGGTTTTGACGGCACGGGAGAGTTGCTTGGGAGAAGAAATCTTTGAAATCTCAGAGTCTATCCGCTTTCTCAGAGAGATTCCACGGCTTTGCGGAACTGCTCACCACGATCAAATTCATTCTGAAAGAGGCCAAAGCTCGCGGCACCGGGAGACAAGAGGATGACGTCACCTGGCTCGGCACTGCGTGTGGCAAGCTCCACGGCTTTCCCCATACTCTCTACGACTTCAAAGCTGCGCCCTTTTTCATCTTCCGGAAGTATATCCTTCATCGCTTGGATCAGCTTCTCTGTCCCCGCTCCCTTGAATAACACCAACCCCTTCGGACGAGCCAGGATTTCCTGAGCCAGTGCCGTAAAATCAAGTCGCTTGTCACTCCCGCCCGCGATAAGAATGACTGGTTCGGTAAAAGAACGCAGTGCCGCGACCGTGGCATCTGGAATGGTTGCGGCCGTATCGTTATAATATGAAACACCGTTTTTCAGAGCTATCTTCTCCAATCGATGCGGTACTCCAGGAAAACTCTCGATTCCAGACCGGACATCCTTGGTAGAAAGCCCGAGAGCCAGTCCTGTCAGAGCTGCCAACAGAACGTTGGAAATATTGTGCTTTCCTTTGAGTGGCACCTTCTGCGCTGGTAAAAGCACCCGCTCTGTCCCTTGTTCAGAAACAAACAACGTCTCATCGGCGAGCCAGGCACCATCCCCATCTATCGGATGCTGTACCGAAGACAAGAGGAGCGTCCCTGGCGCGTCCTGTACCATCTCACACACACTCGGGTCATCGGCATTCCCGATCACCACGTCGCTTCCCTTCTGAAAACGGAAGATGTTTTTCTTGTCAGCCATGTAGGCTGCCATGGTCTTGTAGTAGTTCAGATGATCGGGATAGATATTGGTCAGCACCGCAATATGCGGACTCTTTTTGAGACGCGCCAGCGCTGACAGCCGCCACGAAGAAAGTTCAAAAACCACAATGCTTTTTTCGGTCACCTGTTCCAAGACCCCCAACACCCCCACCTGACTAATACCCACCATCACCACCTGCTTTCCGGCGGACCCCAAGATATGTGCTATGAGCGTAGCCGTGGTCGTCTTGCCCTTGCTCCCGGTCACACCCACAATCGGAGCTTTACACAGACGAAAAAACAAGCTCGAGTCCATCTCGACCGGGATCTGATGTTCCAGGGCCAACTTCACATACTCATTGGTCCACGGGATAACCGGGTTCTTGATAACCATGTCCACTCCCGTGAAATCTTCCGGCCGGTGCTGCCCCAAAACATAGGTGATATTTTTGTAGGCCGTAAGCCGCGCCAAAGATGGTGCCAGTTCTTCGCGGCTCTTGATGTCAGTCACGATAATCTCTCTCGCCCCTTGAGTGGCCAGATACCGAACCGTTCCCACCCCACCCATATTGAGGCCAAGACCAAAAACCGTGATGCGCTTGTCCTTAAAAAGAGATGTCGTAGTCATACGTAACTGTTCAAATAGAGAGTCTCTATACTCTCACATATCTCCCTCTTTGTCACCTGTTATTACCACTTCAAAAAGCCTCGTTTCTGGCGAAGGACGGTGCCAAAACGCTCCGAGGAGAGAGCACCCTGCTCCAAGGCCATCCGGCCACGCATCAACACATGTGAAATACCGACTGGATACCGATAGGGTTCATCCATGGTCGCCTT
>JBAQNF010000015.1:0-2490 GCA_049303555.1 Candidatus Moraniibacteriota bacterium
ATGCCGGATCATGATCAGTTCCCGGCGCTCCAGTTCAAATTCAAACAAAGAAGAAGGCGCCGAACATAGCATGTTCAAAGTCGCCACGTCCTTTTTAGGAGGTGGCTTTTTTCTTTTTATACCAAAATCGTCTTATTCCCAAGGCGGAGTTTTCAAAAAGAGGGGAAAGGCGATATGATTCAGGTATATGAACATCTCAAGAAAAAAATTCGTTATTCTCTTCATCGTTTTTGGCTTTGTCTTTCTTTTTGTTACCACTTCACTTTTGGGGTCGACCGGTCCCCGGGGCTTTCCTCAGTCTCCTGACTCTATTCTCCGCACTGGTAGTGACTCACCAATTGTCTGGAAGCGTGCTGTGTCCACAGCAATATTCCCTATTAAAATTGTTTTGATCGGCCCTCTGGCTCTGCCCCAGGTTCATTTTCTGAAAGAAGATCCGCCACCTCCATTTATCGGTATTTACCTCGTTTTCTACTGGACTGTCCTTGCTTCTATTCTTCACTTTTTCCTTGGGAAATTGAAACGCTCTGATACGATATGAAAATTTTCAAAATCATTCTCATAATTGTTTGTGTGGTAGTGGCTGTTGTTTTGTCATTGGTCCTGTATGTGCAATATGCCGTACGGGATATTGATGAGAATAATCTTCCGAAGATCATTCAGGCTGACTGGATTGATTTGGACGGTATTGGTCGTATTTCCAAATTCCGATCCGGTTCCGGACATGACTTTTCCGGAAATGGTGAAAGCTGTCGCAGCATGAAACACTATTTCAATGCCAAGAGGACCAATGAAGAGGAAATGCTCATAAGTGAAAATAATGGCTTTCCGGCGGCCTTCAGTCTCGAAGGGGCGATACCGATCTATAGCCCGGTGGATGGCGAGATCATCGCGGTCAAGGGAGAAGAGAGCGATCTTGGCAAGCAAGTCTATATCCGGCCGGAAAAGTATCAGGATTTTACTATCCGCCTCTTCCATGTTTTTCCGATTGAGGGGTATACGGAAGGAAGGAAGGTTGCAGCTGGCGAACAGATTGCCCATATCGGACGACTGCAGAATACAGACATAGCGGTGAGCTTGGGAGGATCGGGAAGCAGGGCATACGTGTCATATTTTGATGTCATGCCCGACGAAATATTTGCCAAGTATCAAGCGGTTGGAGTCGAGAATCGTGACCAGCTCATCATCACCCAGGAATATCGCGATACGCGTCCATTCAAATGCAAAGGAGAGCAGTTTGCCGAGAACCACGATGCTTCGGGGGACGAGTTTGTGTTTATCAACGGATATCGCCGGTAAGACTTAAGAAGTATCTGGTTGTTATGGTATCGCCTAGTAGCTTTTTTCTTTTGGAGGGATATAATGACAAAGAGGATAACACTCTCTAGTATGGCTCAGTCAAAAAAACAAATTTCTGGTGGGGTGGTCCACGATGTGCCGGCAGATTGGCGCACGGCGTTGTTCGACACGCCAACAGTATATGCTGTCTGGCAGGATATTACGCCGCTGGCGCGTAATGAGTGGATTTGCTGGATTCTCGATGCCAAGAAGCCGGAGACACGACAACGCCGAATCGAGGTCGGTCTGTCAAAACTCAAGAGTGGTATGCGTCGGCCGTGCTGCTGGGCTGGCTGCACCCATCGTTCTAAATAGTACGCTAATAAATAATACATAATTGTATGGACAAGATAAAAATCGAGAATCATAGCTTTACCGGGTTTTCCTGGTGTGCTGGCTGGCTGTTTACTATCGGTTTTCTGGGGCTGACGTTTTGGAAGGGTGTCCTGGCCGTGGTGCTGTGGCCCTACTATCTGGGTCAGTATGTGCAGGCGCTTGTGTAGAGCCTATCTTAGAACGAGGCCTTGTTTTCTGAAAAACTACCGTTCATCCTATGAGTCTATCCAGAGCACTTATTTTTGGAGGTATGGTTGGTGTACTCGTTTTTGCCGGGGTGAGTTTTTTCGGGAGAAGTGGTGATGAGACGACTCTCAAAATCCCCAGTATTCCCAAGCAGAGTTGTCTGGAGCACAATACAGAAAAACATATGAAGAAATCTCAAGAGGAACTGGCGCAGTATAAGCGAGCCTACTTTTCCGGAGGCTGTTTCTGGTGTACGGAAAGCGATCTGCAAAAAGCGCCTGGGGTGGTGGAGGTGGTCTCGGGCTATGCCGGAGGGAGCGTCATCAATCCGACCTACAGCGACGTGACAAGCGAGAAGAGTGGGCACCGAGAGTCAGTAGAGGTGTACTATGATCCTACTCTGACAACCTATGAAGCCCTGGTGCAGTATCATCTGCTCCACATCGACCCGACCGATGCCGGAGGACAATTCTATGACCGGGGCGAAAGCTACCAGGCAGTGATATTTTATACTTCCGATGAGGAACAGAACATTGCTAGGAGGGCGATTCAGGAGCTGAACGAAGCCAAAGTTTTTGAGAAGCCAGTGGCGGTGAAAGTGTTGCCATACACGAACTTTTACACCGCTGA
>JBAQNF010000016.1:0-3560 GCA_049303555.1 Candidatus Moraniibacteriota bacterium
TTTTCTTCGAGTTCGGTGATGCGCTTGTCGATTTTGGCGAGTGTTGTTGTCAGCGCCGCTGACTCGCGGGCCAGGGCTTTGGCTACCTCGCTGCTACCACTTTGGTAGTCGTTGGTCAGCGTCATGAGGGTCTGACCGGATGCGACAGGGCGTCCAGGAGAAACCAGGATGTTTGAGACGATGCCGGGGGTGAGCGCAACAATATGAATGATGCTTTCTTTCTTCACTTTGGCCGGGACAGTGACAAAGGCAGTATCTGCGGCAGTATCGAAGAACGCAGTTTCTTTGGCTTCGGGCGCGGCGGTGTCAGAAAGAGTCTCTGGCATCCGGAGAAAATTCCCTAAGGCGATGACACCGAAGAGGAGCACCAGGAGTACGAAAAAACTGGTGGCTGGATACCGTTCCAAAGAGGACATGCTTCGAGAAAATACGGCTTTCGATCGCTCAAACATAGAGTTACTAAGATAAAATTGAACAGTTCATACTAGCAAAAAAAGAAGGGTTTGTCAATCATCATAAGTGCTGTTTTTTACAGGGTACTTCCTCCGGCAGAAAGAAGAAATTATGGTACAATGAAGTATATGAAACACGAGAAACATCTCATTTTTTTTGTACCTGTTTTTTTACGAAAGATTCTTTTTTTCGCTGGGATTTTTTGGTTGATGGGCATGCCGTTTGGAGTATCGGCCGAGACAGTTTTTTCCGAGGAGGCGCTGGTAGATCTGGTGAAGCCCTCGGTGGTGCGTATCGCGCTTCATGTGACCGGGACCGCCAAGATACCAGCGGTCAAGGTAGACATACGGCGCCGGCTCGTAGCCCCTATTCCGGATCGGTTCACCGAAGTCCCGGTGGATGAGTATCTGACCGGCAGCGGATTTATCATTCATCCGGATGGCTATATTGCGACCAACGCTCATGTGGTATCACTCGAGACCATCAAGACATCGCTTGCTTCCGAGAGTGCTCTCTCGGCTATTTTTGAGAATGCTCTGCTTTTGAGTGAGGAAGAGATGCAGCAATTTCTCGACGATAATGAGGGGAAGAATTTTTCGAGAGATATCATCCACACTATCATCGATCATGGAACATTTGATTTGAAGCAGGAGGTGGCGGTACTGCGACCCGGTGCCAAGGAGATGAAAGTACAGGACCTGTTGACGTCAGGATTTCCGGCTACGGTCGTGGCAGTGAACGATCGCTTTTTGGATGACGAACGCGATGTCGCTTTGCTCAAGATAGAAGAACACGATCTCCCGGCGCTGTCGCTCGGGAAGGCAGCGGATCTGGCTGTTGGAAAAAAAGTGTTTATCCTGGGCTTTCCCTCGACGGCCGAAATCAATCAGAAGGACCCTTCCGAAGCAACCTTTACCCGGGGGGTGGTGAGCGCGATCCGGGCGTCTCAGGATGGGAAACTCAAGATTTTTCAAACGGATGCCAAGGTTTCGCAGGGTTCAAGCGGCGGGCCACTCTTCAATGAACAGGGGGAGGTATTGGGGATCGTGACGTTTCAGACGGACGAACTGTCGCGTACCGCCGGTGACAATTTTGCTTTTGCTCTACCAGTCGATATCGTGAATAAGCAGGCGCTTGAGGCGCGCATACTGCCGGAAGAGGGCATCTATGGCCGTGCCCTGAAGGATGGTCTCATTGCGTTTGGCGAAAAACACTGCGAGGCGGCACTCACGTTGTTTGATGACACCAAGAAAACACATGAAGCGTTTCAGACCGATACCATTGTCCTCCCGTATATGAAGCAGTGTCGGGAGTGGCAGGACGCCGGACAGTCGCGTGATACCTACTGGGATGAGTTTACGGATGGCGTCAGCACGCTCTCCAATCCACTCCTCTATATTATCGGCGGAGGGCTCTTTTCTTTCGGTATTCTCGGGGCGATGATGTTTTGGCTCTTGCGTCAGCTGCGCCGTGAAGAGCGGGAGATTGATTTCTTGGAGAGTCGTTTGCAAGCAGATGAACAGGAGCTTAAGCGGTATGAACAGGGTGCGCCAACGCATCGGCCAAAGCCGCCGGTGACAAAAAAACGATTGTAGAAATTTTTTCGGGTCCTGATATAAAAACAAAAATGATCGGCATTACGGACATTATTCTGAGTCGTGAATTTCGGCTCCCACTCTTTCTTCTTGGTCTTATCGGGACGGCTTTTCTTTTTTCGTTTCCGTATCTCTTTCTCATGGCAATTCTGATTGGTCTCTTGAGACTGTCAGTGGAATCGTATGAACGGCTTCGCATGGGGAAGTGGAGTCTGGATTATCTGGCTTTGATTACACTGCTCACGACACTCTTGCTTCATGAGTGGTTATCTGGCTCTGTTATCGCCTTTATGGTGGCCGTCAGTGCGGCACTGGAGCGCTATGGTACGAAACAGGCCGAGAAGACACTGCGCGGATTGTTTGATGCTCTTCCGAAAACAGTGCTTTTGAAGCATGGTGAACACGAGACGGAGGTGCCGCTTCAGAGCGTAGTAGAGGGCGATGTGCTCCTCATCCGCCCCAGTGAACTGCTGGCGTTTGATGGTTATCTTGTTTCCAAAAAGGCACTCCTCAATGAGGCAAACCTGACAGGCGAGATGGAACCGGTAGTGTATGAGAGTGAACAGCTGTTGAAGAGTGGGAGTATCAATGTCGGCGAAGAGCTCCTCATACGGGTGCGAGGCGATTTCGAACATTCAAGTTATCGAAAGATTCTTCGCTTGGTAGAAGAGGGGAAGAAACACCCGTCACCGTTGTCGCGTCTGGCGGAGCGGTACAATATCTGGTTTTCGTTGTTTGCACTCGCGCTCTCATTTGGAGCTTACTTCATTTTCGATGATTGGAGTCGGTTCTTGGCGGTGTTGGTGATCGCCACACCGTGTCCGCTCCTCATTGCCGCTCCCATGAGCTTTATCGGTGGACTGAACAAGGCCGCGCGTAAAAACATCATTGTGAAGAGTCCCTACGCACTCGAGCTGTTGGCCAAGACGAAGGTATTCTTTTTTGATAAGACGGGCACCCTCACTTTGGGTGAGCCGAAGCTGGTGAGGGTGACTCTCCTTGATCGCGGTTTGGATGAAGAGCAGGCGCTTGATCTGGCAGCGGCGCTCGAACAGCACTCCTTCCATCCTCTGGCACGTTCACTGGTGAAAGAACAGGAGAGGCGTTGTCATACGGCGGTGCCAAAAGCGACCAACGTGGAAGAACGGATTGGTGAAGGGATTTTTGGCATCATTCATGATAGTCATTTCGGGGTGGTGAAGTCCGCTGGAGTGGCGGCTGGATTGTCCGTCGATTTGACGCACGAGGGCGTACCGATTGCTCGATTTTTGTTTGATGATGAACTGAAGAGTGATGTGTCAAAGGTGTTTGGCTACCTGCGCGAGCGGGGCTATACGTTTGGTATTCTGACGGGTGACAAAAAAGAGAACGCCGAGCGTTTGCTGGGGGCTTTTCATCTCCCCATCTATGCTGAGTCGACGCCGGAGAAAAAAGTGCAATTATTGGAGCGATATCAGAGCGAGGGGAAATTGGTGGGGATGATTGGCGATGGAGTGAATGATGCTCCAGCAT
>JBAQNF010000017.1:0-8670 GCA_049303555.1 Candidatus Moraniibacteriota bacterium
GGCCACTTTGGCCGGGGCAGAGACCCTGACAAACAAAGTGTCCTACAACGGCCTCGTCATCACGGCCAATACAGGAGCTATCACTACGGGAACATGGAATGCTACCGATATCGCCGTCGCCGATGGCGGTACGGGGACGTCAACTGGCTCTATCACCGGTACCACAGCCCTGACCTTTACGGCGGGCGGCACCGCTCAAAACGTCAACCTGGTCTCTTCCACTACCGGTGCGGCGGTCATTTCTTCAACGACCGGCACAACTGATACGATCAAGCTCCAGCCAACGGCCGGAGCGGCTTCTTTTGCTGGTATTATCACCACGGCCGATCTGACAGTCTCAGACAAGACCTATACTTTTCCAGATAGCAGCATCACGGTCAACGCCGCCGCAGATATTTCTGGGACAACCTTGGCTTCAAACGTCATCACTTCTTCGCTCACGACCGTAGGAACACTGGGGTCTTTGACGGTTTCTGGCGCTATTACCGCTGATGGGGGCGTCAGTCTGTCAGCCAGCCAGTCACTGGCCGCCGCCGCTTTGGCCTATGTCGATCTTGGGCTCATCACTCACAGCACGACGGCCAATCAGGGACTGCGGTTGCCAAACGCGGCCTCTGCCTCGCCATCAAGCCCAACTTCCGGTGAAGGGTATTTGGCCTGGGATGCTGCTGGCAATCAGCTCATTGCCTATGATGGTGCCGCCTGGGCAGCTGTCGGCGGTGGCAGCGGTTATAGCCTGGTCAAAGACGAAGCCTCATCATTGACCGCCCGCACCACGCTGGCGTTTTTGGGTGCCGGAGTGTCTTGTGCGGATAGTGGCAGTCAGACAGAGTGTACGATCGCCGGTGGCAGCGGTGGTGATCTGCAGACGACCTACGGTGGTGATGCTGACGGCAGCAATGCCACCATTTCTCTGACTTCAGCCGATGACAGCCTGGTATTTAGTAACCCGGCTTCTTCTGGTACCGACAGTACCTTTACGGTGAAAGTTGAGCAATTGAATACCGGTATCGCCAATGATGCTCTGTATGTCGACAATCGTGGCACCGGTAATGGTCTGCGTATCGACGATGCTTCCGGTGACACGACACCCTTTGTCGTAGATGGGAGCGGCAATGTCGGTATTCAGACGAGTACTGCTGCAGAAGCTCTCCAGGTAGGAAATACGACCAATCGAGCCAATATCAGCACGTACGGTGATATTACATCTGAAGGATATGATGTTCAGCGTAGTCTCTCTGGTATCATCGATATTTTTGTTTACGACACGACTCGTGATTCTGATGGTGGGGAATGGCGCAACTCTCTTGTTTCACAGCAGATGTCCTGGGCAACAGAAACGAAGGATAACACCGGAGCGGCCTGTGTTATCGGTACGGATGATCGTTGTGGGAAATCAGCTTTTCCTCGCAAAGCGATTATTGCTACTACGGCCACCGGAGTTCATATTTTCGATGGTGCTGATAATACGTTGTGGATGAGTTTTACTCAGGCTGGTACCTACGCTCTTGGTGCCGATACCAGCAACAACCCTTCAGGCGTGGGCGCACAGAATGGTGTCGTTGTGGTTGGGACGAACGGCGCCTCGGCTACTGGTATGTACACCTTTGACTTCAAACAGGATCAGATGTATCGCTATAACGTCACGAACCGTGTTCAGGGGGACAAGACTATTGGCAACCGCAATTCGACTGTGACATATGCTACGGACGCCAATACGAGCATGGCACTCATTGATACCGTGGTAAATGATGTCTCTGTCGCGATGATTACTTCATCGACGGAAGGTATGCCAAATACCCTGACACTTCCTACGGACAGCGTGGCCAGTCCGGTACGTGGTATGACGTTGATTGCCGCCGCGACCGACACGGGTATCTCTGTCGTCAACATGGCTTCCCGCAAGACGCTCAACTACTCTGATGCCACCAGTAATGACTACAATCAGGTAGTCATGACAAGTCGTGCGAGACTCTACGCGACCAATGAGACACTTGCTCAGATGGAAGAGTGGAGAAATATGGATCGTGATGTGGTAGCAGAAGTAAACGGCACGCCGGATAGAGTCTACGATGAGACGGTCGGGAAATCCCCGATCACGACCGGGACAGTACCAACTATGACGACATCACCTGGATCATTGGCGGTTATTGAGCGCGCCTCGAGCGCCCGCGAATCAGCCGCAACGACCCTTTTGGAGTCCGGTGATATCGTGTTTGTTGGTACCAATCAGGGGCTGGCAGAAATTCATACTTCCGGCGGAAACTTAGTCGCAGCATCCTGGTCAAAATTGACGACGACTACGGTAGCGACACCATATATGAATGGTACCGTGCGTTCCGTCTATCTTTTCGATGAAGCCGCTGGTGCCACGGCAGCAGCGAGTGCTGTCGGTACTGCTGGTACGACGAGCAACCCGATGGATTCGGCCGTTACAGCGACTGCCCCGACATTTGGCGGTAGCGGTGTCCGGGGGAAGAGTGTCAGTTTCAATAACAACTCTTATTTGTGTTCTGATGCCAATAGTGATGGCACCTGCGATGCGGATGCTGATTTCAACGCGGGTACTGTCAGCTTTACGGTTTCACTTTGGTTCAAACACGGTACGACGGCTGCTGCGGATACATTGTTCGAGCGATGCTATACGCCAGCCACACCAGCAGTGGCCGTTGGTTGTATCTATGCCGGTATGCATACGACGGGGCAGATCCGTTTTGCCATCGACAGTCTTACGACGTGGACGTACAACACCACCTACGATGACACTATCCTTTCCACGGCATCGTACAATGACAACCAGTGGCACCATGCGGTCTTTACCAATACGGACACCGATATCTGTATGTACATCGATGGGAAACAGGCGGTAGCTTGTGATACAACTATTGCTGCGACTGCTACGATGGACGCTTCGCAGGTGCTTACTATAGGCGGGACGTGTGCTGGCGCGGCCTGTGTCACAGGAGCGAACTTTTGGGATGGATCAATCGATGACTTTACCTGGGACTCAAACGGTGGTACCACAGCTTCTGGATTGTCGGCTCAGAGCGCCAACAAGATGTATTTGGACGGACGGGCGCATCTCATCAGACCTTCTGTTACGGTAGAGGATGTGACAACTTTCTCATCGACTACTATCGGGGATTCCGGTGAAGCATTTACCCCCGGATCTTTCGTCGGGCTGATTGTGGAGTTGAATGGCGGTACAGGGATTGGCCAGACTCGTACCATTGTCTCCAATGACGCCACAACCTTCACGGTGTACCCTGCTTTTACGGTGACTCCGGATGCCACGACTGATTTTATTGTCAATTCCGCAAAACTTTATGGAGCCAGCAACAATGTGGTGGCTATCGCACCTGACCTGCCGACAAACCTCAATAAGATTCGCAAGGTCTATGTGGGGACGAACGATGGATCGGATGGCGGCGGCGTGAGTGTTTTCACCAATGCTGGTACCGGCTCAATCAAGACGGAAGTCATTCACTCTGATGCGGGCTACGCTGCAGATGATTTCGGTTCGACGTGGTCAGGTACGGATGCCGATGATATCACGGCCATGTCGGCCTATTCCGACACGATCGCTATTGGTTCTGGCGCCTTCCAGCGTGCTCAACGTAAAGAAGTGAGTTTGAAACAACTTCAACTTGATATGATTGGTGGATTTGAGGATATCCGTCAGGAATTGGTATCCAAGCAGCTCTTTGGTTCCACGCAGGACGTGCTTGGTCTCGGTCAGGGGGCCGACCTTGCAGAACGGTACTATTCCAATGAGTCGCTTCAGGCAGGAGAAATCGTATCCATAGATACGAGCATGGAAGCCGGTGTTAAACGAACAATCGGATCGTATCAGCGTGATGCTATCGGTATCGTAGCGACGAAACCGGGAATCATTCTTGGACCGACGACTGAAAATGCCTACCCGGTGGCTTTGGTTGGTCGTGTTCCCGTGAAGGTGACCAATGAAAATGGTCAGATTTATGCTGGTGATCGAGTTGCTTCTTCTTCACGAGCTGGCTACGGTATGTTTGCCAGTCAGGCGGGCAGAGTGATCGGCCAGGCACTCTCTGATGCTGTTGATTGGGAAGTATGTGAAGGAGAGAATCCGGAAGCGGCTGATAAAAAACTGTGTACCACCGTGCTGGTCTTCGTCAACTTGACCGACTACTCCGGTATGCCAGTGGAGCTCGCTATGACTCGGACAAATACTGACAACACTGCTGATCAGTTGGTCATCACCGGACTGGAGAATAGCTCTCCTGCCGATGCGCTCTCAGCTGATGGTACCGCTGTCCGTCTGGCGACAGCAGAGCCGACTCGTGAAGAAAAAATCCTCACCTATCTCAAGCAGGTTCGTGATGAAAATACCAAGAAGAATACGGCTCCTTCAGAAATCTTTACTGGCCGAGTATCGGCGTCCGACGGAATCATCACCCCGACACTTTTCGCTGATCAGATTTTTGCCAAGAGCATCAAGGCTGACTCTATCGAAGGCCTGGCGGTGTGGACCAATCAGATTTCTAGTCTGGAAGAGAAGTACGCTGGTCTCAATGCTGTGACTGCAGATGTTTCGAATACAGACAACGCTGTGAAGGAGCAACTTTCT
Organism: Candidatus Moraniibacteriota bacterium; assembly: GCA_049303555.1. Taxonomy (GTDB): domain Bacteria; phylum Patescibacteriota; class Minisyncoccia; order Moranbacterales; family UBA1568; genus UBA1568. The sequence goes on from JBAQNF010000017.1 coordinate 4,607, forward strand.
ATTGCGATGAAAAAACTGTCTGCCGATTCAATCACTGTCCAGCTTGATGGCAGTATCTTGGGCAAGTTGACCGTAGCGGGTGCTCTCCACATCGGTGGGGATGCCGAGTTCACCGGTGAGACACTCTTTACCAAGCTCTCGACCTTCCTCGGCAACACGCTTTTCAAAGGAACGGTCGCCTTTGAGAAGGCGCCGACGTTTGGAAATAACACGGCTGGATTTGCGGTGGTCAAGAAGGGGGAGCGCAAAGTGCACGTGGTGTTTGATGAAAAATATCTCAACCAGCCTATTGTGGCTGTCAGTCTGACCAACGATATCTCGCCACTGCTTGATGACAAGGCAGACAAGGATCTGAAAGCTGATATCGCCCTGGTAGAAAAAGACTACCTGGACACAGTATTTGATGCTGACATGAAGTATATCGTGACGGAAAAGAGCGTACATGGCTTCACCATCGTATTGAATCGGAAGGCCCCGGCTGATCTCCAGTTCTCTTGGGTAGCACTCCTCGTGAAGAAGGCTAATACAGCCGTCTCTGAGGGCGAGGATGAAGAGACCGCCGCTGAGGAGTCTCCAGTGGTACTGCCGGAGACGCCGATAGTAGTGGAGCCTCTGCCGCTTCCTGCCGAGGCTGTGCTGCCAGAGGAAGAGGCCACACCTCTTGAAACCACACCCCCTGTAGAATCAGTGATCGATACAGAAGTGCTGCCAATCGAAGAAACAACTGGAGAGGTGATTTCTTCTGATCCTGTTCTCTAAATTACTTCATAAAACGAGTTAAAAGACGCGCGTTCGTCTTGGTCGCGTTTTTTCTTTTTCTGGGGCCTTTTTGATGGTGATAGATTGAGCTTACCTTCACGACAGTGCCTCAACAAAAAATGGTATCTGTGCTAGATTGACGCAGTATGAATCTCCGTCTTTTTTTGCTTATCATGGTTGTTTTTGCCACTGGCCTGGCCACTGGTTTTTTTGCGTATTCGTTTGTGCAAGAAAAGCCTACTCTAGCGGGAGAAAGCGCTTCGAAGCAGGTGAGGCAGATAGGAAGTTACACGTATATCAACCCGTTGCTTGAGTGCGAGGTGGCTGACGGATCCATCGATGCACGCAAGGAAAACTTTCATGATGAGCTGGAGGCATTCATAGCTCGTTTGAAGAATGATAAAAATCTTTCAGAAGGAGCTGTCTACTTCCGTGACTTGAATAATGGACCAGCATTTGGCATCAATGATCAGTCTGGTTTCTTTCCAGCCTCTCTTTTGAAGGTCCCGATACTTATGGCGTACTATCATGTAGCAGAAAGAGATCCATTCATTTTGAAGGATACTATTCGTTTTGAAGCCCCCAGAGACTTTGGAGATATTTATCAGAGTATTATTCCAGAGAAAGAGCTTGTTTCTGGGGAGGTCTATTCTGTTGAGGAATTGATACAGAGAATGATTGTATATTCGGACAATCAGGCGGCTTTTTTGTTGGCAAATTCGCTCCCAGAAACAGATTTTGAAAGTTTATTCGGGATGCTTGGATTGGACAAGGATACGCTTGAGAAGACGGGGGTGAAGCTTACTGTGAAGGAGTATGCGAGTTTTTTTCGAATTCTTTTCAATAGTTCTTATCTCTCAGCTGAATACTCGGAGAAAGTCCTGAAGCTTCTTAATGAGACGAATTTTTCAGACGCCTTGAAGGCGGGTGTTCCGGACAGCGTTTCTGTTTCTCATAAGTTCGGCGAAGCAGGAACTGAGGGTGCAGAGCGGCAGCTGCACGACTGTGGCATCGTCTATTTCCCCAATCATCCCTATCTGGCCTGTATCATGACACGGGGGAAGGACACGGATACGCTCAAGAAGTCTATCGCCGATATCTCTCGCTTTATCTATGAGAAAATCGACGAGCAGTATTAAGACTGTCGCTTTCTCTCCTCTTGTCGATACATTCTTTCATGCTGTATAATGATGGGCAGATAAGTCATATCTTCAAAGCAATGGCTCGCGTAGAAAAAACAGAAATTCTTTCCGAAACACCAAAGAAAAATCGCGCGTTGTCGGCTATTGTGGTGCTCGTGATTTTGCTCTTTCTTTCAGTAGGTATCGCCGGGTACTTTTACTATCAATTAAAAAATGTGGGAGTAGCGAAAAGTGAGACCGATGAAATTACAGAACTGATCCAGACTATTGGTGCGACACTGGAGCTACCAGAGGGAGAGGCTCCGACCCTTGCCACCGTGACGGACAAAGAAAAACTGGCCGAGCAGCCGTTTTTTCAGAAGGCAGAAAATGGTGATAAAGTGCTTATCTACGCCAATACTGGCCGCGCTATCCTCTATCGACCAAGCACCAAGAAGATCGTCGATGTGACGACGGTCAATGTGAATACTCCGACTCAGGCGGAGCAAAATACTACGCCCGCTCCTGAAACCACACAACAGCCACAGGCACAGATAACAGCTCAGGCGGTGCCGAGCGTGGCGCGTGTGGCACTCCTCAATGGCTCGACGACCGTCGGGGTGACCAATGCTAAAGAGAAACAGTTGACTGCACTCTACGCTGATATCACCGTGGTTTCCAAGGAAGCGGCCGTCAAAAATGATTATGAACAGACGATAGTAGTGGATGTGACTGGCAAGAACGCGGAGCTGGCTGGAAAAATTGCTACCACCCTCGGTGGTGTTGTGGCTACGCTGCCAGCTGCTGAGACTGCCCCAGTGGATACTGATATTCTGGTTATTGTCGGGAACAACAAGTAAGTATCCCTCTTCAATCTTATACTTTCTCCCTCAGCCTTGGGCTGGGGGATTTGCTTTCTAGAGCCATTTGGCGCTATGCTGAGGGTATTCATAGCGTATTTCACTGGGTAAAGTATGAGCACAGGAACGACTGAAGAAATCAAAGCCAGGCTCAATATCGTGGAGCTCATTGGCACCTATGTGCGCCTGGAAAAGTCTGGGACGCACTACAAGGCGTGCTGCCCGTTTCATCAGGAACGCAGCCCCTCCTTCATGGTGAATGAAGAGAAGAATATGTGGCACTGTTTCGGCTGCGGCAAGGGTGGTGATGCCTTTGCTTTTGTCATGGAAATTGAGGGGCTGGACTTTCGTGAGGCACTGACACTTCTGGCGGAAAAAGCCGGCGTGGAACTGCCGAAATATCGTGCCGAGGAATCTGGACAAAAGGAAAATAAGGAGCGCTTGTTTACGCTGTTGGAACTGGCCACCAAATTCTATGAGAAGCAGCTCTGGGATGGAGCCGGCAAAGAAAAGATTCTCGCCTATCTGCGTGGTCGGGGGCTGAGTGATGAGAGCATCAGGAAATTTCGGCTCGGCTATGCCCCGGATGGCTGGCGTCATCAGCTGGAGTTTTTTACGAAGAAAGGTTTTACCATGGCCGAGCTGGAGCAGACAGGGCTACTGATCAAAAAAGAAAGCGCCGCTCCTCGTGATACTGCGCATACGGTATCTGGTGGCTACGATCGTTTTCGGGATCGCATCATGTTCCCTATCTTTGATATCTTTGGCCATATAATCGGCTACTCCGCGCGGGTAGCGCCCGGGGGAGATGAGAGCCAGGCCAAGTATATTAATACCCCCGAGACCCCGATCTACCACAAAAGTCGCGCACTTTATGGATTGTTTCATGCCAAACAGGCTATGAAGCAGGTCGGCATGACAGTGATCGTCGAGGGGAATATGGATGTCATCGCCATGCATCAGGCGGGGATAGAGCATACGGTGGCAGTGTCCGGGACAGCGCTGACCGATGAGCAGCTCAATCTGATGAAGCGCTACGGCAAGGAAGTGCGCCTGTTCTTTGACATGGACGGAGCCGGCCAAAAAGCGGCCAGGAAGAGCGCTGAGTTGGCGCTCGAGAAGGAGCTGGCCGTCTCTATCGTCTCGCTCCCTTTTGGGAAGGATGCGGCAGATATGGGAAAAGATGATCCCGAGAAACTGCGTGAGGTGGTGGCTCAAGCCGTCCCAGCTCTCCAATATTTCCTTACCACCAGCATCGCCAAAAATGATGTGGCCACACCTACCGGCAAGCGCCAGGTGGTGGATGAATACGCACTCCTTCTTC
>JBAQNF010000018.1:0-13292 GCA_049303555.1 Candidatus Moraniibacteriota bacterium
CACTACGGAAAAGCACCGCTTTTTTGTTTGTTTATATAAGAAACTTTTCGTCTAACCGTTCTAATCTTTTCAAGTCCTGTGGCAACCATCAATCAGCTCATCAAACGTCCTCGCACTTCATCGATCAAAAAGTCGAAGTCTCCAGCGATGACGTACTCTATCAATACCGTCAAGAACCGCAATACGTTTCACGACAGTCCATTCAAGCGCGGCGTGTGTATCAAGGTGTCGACGACCACACCGAAGAAGCCAAACTCGGCTCTCCGAAAAATCGCCCGTGTTCGTCTGACCAATGGTATGGAAGTGACGGCCTACATCCCAGGTGAGGGACACAACCTTCAGGAGCACTCGATCGTCATGATCCGTGGTGGTCGCGTGAAGGATCTTCCAGGTGTGCGCTATCACATTGTGCGCGGTATCTTCGATGCTGCTGGTGTGAAGCGGATGCAGAGTCGGAGCAAGTACGGCGCCAAGAAAGAAAAGAAGAAAGACTAAATTTCAGCGGTTAGTTATTAGTCGTTAGTAACTAGCCAGAAGATTCAGTGTAATGCAAGTAACTAAAGACTAGATTCTAAAAGCTAATCGCTGTCCAAAGATATGCCACGAAGAAAACGACAATTTGCCCGTGAATGGAAACCGGATACCATGTATGACAACCCATTGGTGGGTCACTTTGTCGGTATGATCATGTGGTGCGGTAAGAAAAGCGTAGCTGAGAGAATCGTCTACGATGCTTTTGATATTATCCATGAGCGCACCAAAAAAGGTGGACTCAATACTTTCGAGCAGGCCATCAAGAACGTGTCCCCGCTGCTCCAGTTGAAGAGCCGTCGTGTCGGTGGTGCCAACTATCAGGTGCCAGTGCCGGTGTCGGGAGAGCGTCGTCAGGTGCTTGCTATGCGCTGGATACGTGATGCGTGTCGCAACAAGAAAGGTAAGGCCATGGCTGAGAAGCTGGCTGATGAACTGCTCGATGCTTCGAACAAGCTCGGTTCTGCTATGAAGAAGCGTGACGAGACACACCGTATGGCCGAGGCCAACAAGGCGTTCGCACACTTCGCCTAGACTTCTTGTAATATGAGAGCTGCCCTTTAGTATAGTAGAGAGAGGTCTCTTAAAATGTATGGTTGGAGAAAACTCATTTTCCTCAATTGAAAGAAACGAGCTAAAGAGTCTCACTGAACAGCTTTTTTCTGCTCGAAGTAAAGTCTTAATTTTGACAATGGGTGCGAAGGACACAATGAGGAGAAAGAGCTACTGGGCAGATAGTGAGGGTGATACGGTTCTAGAAAAGATAGCGCAATCTAAAAAAACATTGGAAACTTTGTTTGAACAATGGGTAGAGGATAAGTCAATCGAACATCCAGATGACACGGTAGCTCAAGTTGAGAAAGCAATTCGGGATCTCGTAGATGTTGAGAATGAACTTATTTTGGAGGCAAATTTTTATAAAGACAAGTAACCTAATTTCGTTTTTCATTTCTCATTAAATTTATGGCCCGCAAGACTCCTATCGACAAGTATCGTAATATCGGTATCATCGCTCACATCGACGCGGGTAAAACCACGACTACGGAGCGTATTTTGTTTTATACCGGTATCACTCACAAGATTGGTGAGGTACACGAAGGAACCGCGACCATGGACTGGATGGAGCAGGAGCAGGAACGTGGTATCACGATTACTTCGGCTGCAACGACGTGCTACTGGAAGGGATACCACATCAATATCATCGATACCCCGGGACACGTGGACTTCACCGTAGAGGTGGAGCGATCTTTGCGTGTGCTTGATGGTGGTGTCGTTGTTTTCGATGGCAAGGAAGGTGTGGAACCACAGTCCGAAACCGTGTGGCGCCAGGCTGAGAAATACGAAGTGCCCCGCATGTGTTTTATCAACAAGATTGACAAAGAGGGTGCTGTTTTTGAAGAGGCGTTGTCCTCTATCTGGAATCGTCTGACTCCTCATGCTGTCGCTATTCAGTACCCGATGGGACTGCGCGGTGATTTTTACGGTTTGATCGACCTCATGACCATGAAGGCCTACACTTTTGATGGCGAGATGGGTGAGAAAGTGATCGAAGGCGAAATCCCGGCTGAGTATGCTGAAAAGGCCAAGGAGTGGCGCGAGAAAATGGTAGAAAAAATTTCTGAAACAGATGATGTTTTGACAGAGAAGTATTTGAATGGCACAGAAATCTCTGTTCCTGAATTGAAGGCCGCCTTGCGCAAGGCAACGATCGAGGTGCGTTTGCACCCGGTCATGACCGGGACAGCGCTTCGCAACAAGGGTGTGCAGCTGGTGCTCGACGCTGTGGTGGACTACCTCCCGTCACCAATCGATATTCCTCCGGTTGCTGGTATTGACCCAAAGACCGATCAGCCTTTGACCCGCGAGACCCGTGATGATGAGAAGTTCTCGGCACTGGCATTCAAAATCGCTACCGACCCGTTTGTGGGGCAGCTGACTTTTTTCCGTGTCTATTCCGGTACCGTGAAGGCAGGATCATACGTGCTCAATTCCACAAAAAATGAAAAGGAGCGTATCGGACGCATTCTTCGTATGCATGCCAACCACCGAGAAGAAATCGATGAACTGTCTGCGGGTGATATCGGTGCTTTGGTTGGAATGAAGGCCACTACTACGGGAAATACCCTGTGTGATCTGGAGAGTCCAGTCATTCTTGAATCTATTACTTTTCCAGAGCCGGTGATCGATATTTCTGTCGAGCCAAAGACCAAGGTTGACCAGGAGAAAATGGGTATGGCTTTGAAGAAGTTGCTCGAAGAAGACCCAACCTTCCGGGTGCACACCGATGAAGAGACCGGCCAGACCATCATGTCTGGTATGGGCGAGCTCCACCTCGATATCTTGGTGGATCGTATGCGTCGTGAATTCAAAGTGGAAGTGAACGTCGGACGTCCACAGGTGGCCTACCGTGAAACCATTCGTGGTACTGCCGAGTCCGAAGGAAAATATATCAAGCAGTCTGGTGGACGAGGGCAATATGGTCATTGTTGGGTTCGTGTCGAAGCCAATGAAGTGGGCAAGGGTTACGAGTTCGCTAATGAAGTTAAGGGTGGTGCTATTCCTCAGGAATTTATCAAACCAATCGACAAGGGTATTCAGGAGGCCATGCTCTCGGGCGTGCTTGCTGGCTATCCGATGGTGGATGTCAAAGCAACTGTGTACGATGGATCGTATCATGATGTCGACTCATCCGAAGCCGCTTTCCGTATTGCTGGCTCTATGGCTTTCAAGGAAGCTTGTCGCAAGGCCAAGCCGATGATCCTCGAACCAATCATGAAAGTGGTGGTTATCACACCAGAAAATTTCATGGGTGATATCGTCGGTGATCTTTCCTCCAAGCGTGGTGTCATCCAGGAGATGAATGCCCGTGGTGAAGGGGCTGCTTCCGTGAAAGAAATCCATTCCGAAGTACCATTGTCTTCTATGTTTGGCTACGCTACTCAGATGCGATCGATGTCGCAGGGTCGTGCCAGCTACTCCATGGAATTTGGTCACTACGCTGAAGTGCCATCGAACGTTGCTACCGAAATCATCGGTACTCGCACCGCCTCTGGTGATGTGAAGGCTGCAGCCTAAGGAATCGAATCCGCCAGCTGGCGGATGAAACTTAAAACCACCCTGAGTATATCGAAGGGTGGTTTTTGTTTTACGAGTGTTGACAGGGGAAGCGATGGTGGGGTAGAATCTTGAGTCCAGTGAATTGTTTGCTGGAATAACTGAGGAGAAGACCATGGGACGAGTTACGGTAACGTTGTGTATCAAGGGGAACCCCTTGGATGGCAACGGGCGTTGGAAGATCGAAGCTGGCGTCGGGGAAAACCAGTATGTCAATCTCGGTGCTGGAGCCTGGGGAACGCAGTTCTCCCAGGAGAAGGATGTGGCGAATCACTCCCGTAAGGCGGCGCGAATCATGTGTTTCCCGGCAACACCGGCGATGCAGCTGGCATTTCCTGCTACGGATTTCGAAAATGGCAGTGGGCGCGATGCCAAGCAAGACGCGCTGGAAGAGCTGATGGCTGATGCCGCCGAGATGGGCATTCGCATGTTCATCGAATGGTTGCAGCATCACCCGGATCCTGTTGTCCGCGAGCAGATGATGCGAGTCATTCTGGCCAAGAACCCTCCGCCAATGTTCGAAGGTACATCCTGAGCGCTGCATTTTTTTATCGACGATACTCCCGCGTAAGACTACGGTCAGCGCGGGTTTTTCTTTTGGAAAGGTTCCTATAAAATACCCGTTTTTGGAGGGGAAGGAGGGGAGTATTGGGGTCAATTTTTGCCAGGTATGAGGGGCATGATTGGTGAGCCTTGACAGTATTTGAATCAGTTGGTATTATGACGAGTGACGCTTTTTCTCGAGCTTTTTTCGTTTTTGACGTCTGAAGACTCGATTGAAAAACAAGAGGAGTAATATAATATAATTCGTTTGAATAAAAGGTTATGGCAGAGCAATTCAACCGGTCTAAGCCCCATGTAAACGTCGGTACTATCGGCCACGTCGACCATGGCAAAACGACTCTTACCGCTGCTATTCTTCACGTCATGTCCATGAAGGGATTTGCCAAGGAGAAAAGTGTGGACGAGATTGACAAGGCTCCTGAAGAAAAAGAGCGTGGTATTACCATCTCGACTTCACACTGTGAATACGAGTCTGATGCCCGCCATTATGCTCACGTTGACTGTCCTGGTCACGCTGACTATATCAAGAACATGATCACGGGTGCCGCTCAGATGGACGGTGCTATCTTGGTGGTGTCTGCCACTGATGGTCCTATGCCACAGACCCGCGAGCACATTCTGTTGGCTCGTCAGGTGGGTGTGCCAGCTATCGTTGTGTTCTTGAACAAGGTAGACATGGTGGATGATCCAGAATTGATCGACCTCGTGGAAGCTGAAGTGCGCGAACTGCTCGCCAAATACGAATTTGACGGGGACAACGCTGCTATCATCCGTGGAAGCGCCCTGAAGGCCCTGAACTCGAAGACGGCTGATGAAGCTGATGCCAAGCCAATCCTCGATCTGATGGCTGCTCTCGATACACAGATTCCACAGCCAGTACGCGACCTCGACAAGCCATTCCTGATGCCTATCGAAGATATCTTTTCTATCGAAGGTCGTGGAACAGTGGTCACTGGTCGTATCGAACGTGGTATCGTGAATATCAACGAAGAAGTAGAAATCGTCGGTATCAAGGATACTGCCAAGACGGTGGTAACCGGTATCGAAATGTTCAACAAGCAGCTCGATAAGGGAACAGCCGGAGACAATGCCGGACTCCTTATCCGTGGTATCAAGAAAGAAGACGTCGAGCGCGGTCAGGTGTTGGCCAAGCCAGGCTCGATCACTCCTCACACTGAATTTGATGGTGAAGTCTATGTCCTCTCCAAAGAGGAAGGTGGTCGTCACACTCCTTTCTTCAAGGGTTACAAACCACAGTTCTACATCCGCACAACGGATGTGACCGGTGAAGTAACGCTTCCAGAAGGAACTGAAATGGTGATGCCTGGTGACACGGTGAAATTGAAGATCAAACTTCTCGCCCCAGTCGCTATGGAAGAAGGTATGCGCTTTGCTATCCGCGAGGGTGGACGCACCGTTGGTGCTGGTGTTGCAACCAAGATCACCAAGTAGTCCGCCGGCTGGCGGATCGAGGTAACTCCGAGTGGCGGGTGATACGGATCACCCCCACAAGAGTTCTCTTGAAAAAAGGGAAAATAGATTGTATAATGAACGCAATGAAAAAGACAGAAACAACGCCCAACCTGCGTGTGAGGATTAAGATCAAAGCGTACGATCACAAGGTGATTGACCAGTCTGCGCGGAAGATCGTCGAAACAGCGGAACGTACCGGTGCACAAATCACTGGTCCAGTGCCACTGCCGACGGAAATCCACAAAGTCACCGTCAATCGTTCGACTTTTGTGCACAAGAACTCGCGTGATCAGTATGAGATGCGAGTGCACAAGCGCCTGATTGATATCATCAACCCGACAGCAAAAACAATAGACAACCTGACGAATCTCGATCTTCCTGCCGGTGTGGATGTGGAGATCAAGATGTAGTCACCCTCGTTCAAGTCCCTCTTCATTTGAAGTTTTCAGGTGAGAAGAGTGGATACTAAGCGAACCAAATTTCAGAAATTCTGAAAACTGGCGCGCTTTACAGCCCAGTTTTTTTGTGTAAAAGATTATCATACAGCCATGAAATTCATCATAGGAAAAAAACTTGGTATGACGACACTCTTCGATGAAACGAAGGGCGCTTTGAATATGACCCTGATTGCCTGTGAGAAAAATACCGTCACGGCCACTCGGACAGTTGAGAAAGATGGCTACCTGGCTATTCAGGTTGAAACGAACAAGACGGGCAAGAAAACAGTGCGCAAGGAATTCCGCATTGATCGTGCTATTACCAAAGGAACTCGTGCCGAAGCAGTCAAAGAAATGGCCAAAGAATTGGAAAATTTTCCTGTTGATACTGAAATCGGCGTGGCTACCTTTGTGGTCGGCGATACGGTCAATGTGGCTGGTGTCACCAAGTCCAAAGGTTTTCAGGGTGTCGTCAAGCGTCATGGTTTTGCCGGAGGTCGGGGAAGTCATGGTGGAAAGCACGATTTGCGTAAGCCAGGATCTATCGGCGCTACGTTTCCAGAACACGTGATCAAGGGCCGTCGTATGGCTGGCCGCATGGGCGGTGAGAATATGACAGCGCTCAACCTCTCAGTGGTATACATCAATGAGGCAGAGGGATTGATCGGTGTCCGCGGAGCCGTCCCAGGAGTGAATGGACGCATCGTCAAGATTATGAGTGTCAACGAATAAAACTATGCCCCAGATTACTGTCAAAAATATTGCCGGAGCCGATGTCAAAGAACTTTCTTTGCAGGAATTTGTTTTTGCAGTGCCTTCCAATGATACGCTCTTGCACCAGGTGTACGTGGCGCTGACCGCCAACAAGCGTGTGGCTATCGCTCATACCAAGGACCGAGCTGAACGCTCTGGTTCTGGTATCAAGCCATGGCGTCAGAAGGGGACAGGTCGCGCTCGTGCTGGTGCCACTCGCAGTCCACTGTGGCGCAAGGGAGGTATCACTTTTGGTCCGACCAAAGAACGCAATTTTTCCAAGAATACCACTGCCAAGATGCGCCAGAAGGCCGTCATGATTGCCCTTTCAGAAAAGATTCGCAGCGGAAAGTTCGTGGTACTCGATGCTTTGAGCTACGATGAGAAGAGGACCAAGCTTTTTGCTGCGACGCTCCAGACTCTGGGAGTCACTGGAAAGAGTCTGACCTTGGCACTTTCGGGCAATGAGCTCTCATTTTCTCTGATGTCACGCAATATCCCAAGAGTAGAGCACACACTGGCTGAGAATTTGAACGTGGTACAACTGCTCGATCATGAATACGTTATTCTGACCGAAGCGGGAGTGCAGGTGCTCGAGAAGCGTTTTGCCGCGTGGAATAATACTTCGAAGAAATAATATGGCCCTGTTTGATACCACAACTGAAAAGTCCGCCGCTTCTCCAAAGAATCTGCGTAAGCTTTCTCCAAAAGAGAGTCCTCTGGGAACGCGCCTCCTGGCTCGTCCACGTATTACGGAAAAGTCATACGCTTTGAATACACAGAACAAGTACGTGTTTGAAGTAGCCAAGACATCAACCAAAAAATCAGTGAAACGCGCTGTTGAGGAAGTGTACGGGGTCAATGTGACAGCCGTGAATATCGTCCGTCTCCCAGCCAAGAAGCGCGCCTCTGGTAAGAGTCGTACTCCTGGTGTAAAGGGATCCGTGAAGAAAGCGATTGTGACGGTAGTACAGGGGCAGACGATTGAATTGTTTAAGGCAGGTATGTAATTTACCCAGTGAAATTTCACCGGGAAGACAAGAACTTCTATGGCCATCAAGATCTACAAAAAGAACAACGCTGGACGCCGCAATATGTCGGTCGTTAAGCCTGAAGGAATCACCGATAAAGCACCGGAGAAGTCTTTGATGGCGCCGCACAAGAAGCGCGGTGGTCGTTCTCATGGAAAAATCTCTACTCGTCATCAGGGTGGTGGCCACAAGCGTCGCTTCCGTGTGGTAGACTTCCGTCAGGACAAACTGAATATTCCTGGAAAAATCGCTCATTTAGAAAAGGATCCGAATCGTTCGGGATTGATCGCTCTCGTTTTCTATGCTGATGGAGAGAAGCGCTACATCTTGGCAACGGATGGTATGAAGCAGGGCCAGGAGGTTATTTCGGGTGAAAGCGTCCCAGTGGTCAATGGCAACCGTATGTTGCTCAAGAATATTCCAGCTGGCACCACTATTTGTAATATTGAAATGAAGATCGGGAAGGGTGGCCAGATCGTGAGAAGCGCCGGTTCCCAGGCAGTGCTCATGGCACTCGATGGTCCGATGGCACAGATCAAGCTGGCATCTGGAGAAATCCGTTTGATCAGCAAGGACTGCTACGCCACTCTCGGTCAGGTTAGTAACTTCGAACATGGATCGGAACGCATCGGGAAGGCCGGACGCAGTCGTTGGTTGAACCGTCGTCCGCACGTTCGTGGAAGCGCCATGAACCCAGTGGATCATCCACACGGAGGTGGTGAAGGACGCCAGCCGATCGGTATGCATCCGAAGACCCCATGGGGTAAGCCGGCTCTCGGAAAGAAGACTCGTAAACGCAAGAACCCAAGTAACAAGTACATTGTCCGCCGTCGTATCAAGAAATAACGAAGCTGATTAAACGCCTATGTCACGAAGTCTCAAAAAAGGTCCATACGTCGACCCACGAGTCCTGAAAAAGCTCGAAGGGAAGAAGCTCGGTGATCGTACGGTCATCAAGACGTGGTCGCGTGCTTGCGTCATCTCGCCTGAGATGGTAGGGTTTACCTTCGGCGTGCACAATGGCAAGGAGTTTCTCCCGGTGTTTACGACTGAAGAAATGGTAGGACATCGTTTGGGAGAGTTTTCTCCGACCCGCACGTTCCGTCGTCATGGTGGAAAGATGCAGAAAGAAATTGAAACAGCCGCCAAACAGCGTGAACTGGATGCCGCGAAAGCCGCTAAGTCCGCCACTGCTGCCACGACTAAGAAATAGAGAATGATATGAAAGTACACGCAACACTCAACAACTTAAGAATCGCTCCTCGGAAAGTACGTCTGGTGACGCATGCTCTGATTGGCGTGGATACGCGCGAAGCGTTGGTCCAGCTCAAAAAGATGGTAAAGAAATCTTCTGATCCGATTTTTGTTCTGCTCACGAGTGCTGTCGCCAATGCCACCAACAATTTTGGCTTGGACAGTGAGAACCTCTATGTAGAGTCTATCCGAGTGGGTGATGGTCTACGACTCGAGCGCTGGTTGCCCCGCGCTTTCGGTCGAGCGACACCGCTCATACGGCGCGGATCGAACGTGACGATTATCCTAGAGGAAAGAGTTGAGGGAAAGAATCGTACTGAAAAAAAGAAACCAGTAGAAAAAGTTGTTCTGAAAGATTCCGAAGTGGCTGCGACTGATGAGAAGAAAGATGAGAAAGGAACAACAAAAATCGTCAAACCAGAGTTTAAGAAAGAAGTCCTCAAGGGAGGAAAGCCGACAGGTGGTAAGATGGTAAAGAAGATGTTTCAACGAAAATCCTCATAACATAGAAATATGGGCAATAAAGTACACCCAACAGGCATACGTCTCGGTATTACGACTGACTGGCAATCACGCTGGTTCGGCAGTAAGAAGATTTATCGAGAGCAACTCCGCAAAGATGTCGAGATGCGCATGTTCATCATGAGCAAATGGAAGGCAGCGGCTATCGCCAGCGTCACCGTGGAGCGTTCGGCCAATGTCATCCGTCTCTCGATTCACACCTCTCGCCCAGGCGTACTGATTGGCCGTGGGGGTACCGGTATCGAGGATCTGGCCCGTGTTATCAAAAAGCGTTTTTTTGCCGGCAAGAAAGTTGATCTGAAGGTTGATATCCAGGAAGTGAAAAATGCTGAATTGAATGCCATGCTGGTTGGACAGCAGGTGGCAGAACAGCTGGAGAAGCGTCTGCCATTTCGAAGAATATTGAAAGGCATGCTCGATCAGGTAGAAGGAAACAAAGAAGCCCAGGGTGTGAAGATAGAAATTTCTGGACGCCTCGGTGGTGCTGAAATGTCCCGTCGCGAATGGCTCTCTCGTGGAAAAATCCCTCTTCATACGCTGCGTGCTGATATCGATTTTGCTCGCACAGAAGCTCGTACGACCTATGGAGTGATCGGGGTGAAGACCTGGATTTACAAGGGAGAAAAGTTTACCAAGAAAGAAACGGAATAAACGCTTATGTTGTTAATGCCAAGAAAAGTAAAACACCGAAAGGTCCAGCGTGGTGGTTGGTCGGGAAAGCCGGCAACCAGCGGGACCAATGTGAGCTTCGGAAGCTATGGCCTGAAGGCTATGGAAGAAGGGCTGGTTTCGGCTCGTCAGATCGAGTCGGCTCGTCGCGCCATGACTCGTTCGGTCCAGCGTGGTGGCAAGGTGTGGATTCGAGTTTTCCCGGACAAGCCAATGACCAAGAAGGGTGAGCAGACTCCGATGGGAAAAGGAAAGGGAAGTGTGGACCATTTCGTTGCCAAGATCCAGGCGGGAAAAGTCATTTTTGAGCTCGATGGTATTCCAAAGGCAGCGGCAGAAGAAGCGATGCGCTTGGCATCACACAAGTTGTCCATCAAAACAAAGTTTGTGGTAAAGCAGTAGGGAATCGATTTTGTTTACTAAACGGAGAGAATGTATGAAAGCAAAAGAATGGCGAGAAAAATCTGAAGCGGAACAAGAGAAGGCTCTTATTGAGCTTTCCGACAAATTGCGCAAATTGCGTTTTGATTTGTCGACTCGTGAAGCAAAAAATCATAGTGATTACCGCAAGATGAAGAAGGACATCGCTCGTCTCATGACACTCAAGACTTTGGCTCAGGTAGAAACAGCCTCTCCCGCAGTAAATGAAGTCGAATAGTTTTTCTTCCACATACATACTTATGAAGACCCCAACACAGACAACCGAAAAAACGAGTAAGGCTCCGACCATGCAGGGCGTGGTAGTGAGCAATGCGATGCAAAAGACCATTGTGGTCAATGTCGATACGCTCAAGACTCACCCAAAGTATCTGAAGCAGTACCGCTCCTCGAAGAAGTACAAGGTACATGTGGAAGACAGTAGTGCCTATGCGATTGGTACGAAGGTCATGTTTCAGGAGTGTCGTCCTCTCAGTCGTGGCAAGCGTCATACCATCATCTCTTAAAGAATCCTCACCTAAAAGCGTTACTATGATCCAATCAGAATCAGTACTGAAAGTGGCTGACAACAGCGGTGCCAAAATCATCAAGTGTTTCAAGGTGCTTGGTGGAACCCGTCGTCGGTATGCTGCTCTGGGCGATATCATAGTTGCTTCGGTCAAAGTGGCTGAGCCGCGCGGTATGGTGAAGAAGGGTGATAAGGTGAAAGCCGTGATCGTCCGTCAGGCCAAAGAATATCGCCGGAAGGATAATTCCTACATCCGTTTTGACGAGAATGCCGCTGTGATCCTCGATACCAACCTGATTGATCCGAAGGGAACCCGTATTTTTGGTCCGATTGCTCGCGAACTGCGTGAAAAAGGATTTTCGAAGATTGTTTCACTCGCTCCTGAAGTCCTGTAAACTATTCTATTCCTATGAAAATCAAGAAAGGCGACAAAGTACAGATCATGGCCGGAAAGGATAAAGGATCCCAGGGTGAAGTTCTGCATGTTTTCCCTGTAGCAGAGAAGATCGTGGTCAAGGGAGTGAACATCATGAAGCGCCATGTGCGTGCCAAGCGTGAAGGAGAAAAGGGAGAACGAGTCGAGAAAGAAGCTCCGCTCCATGTCTCGAACGTCATGCTGGTCTGTCCACACACTAACAAACCGACTCGTGTCGGATACAAGATTGAAGGCGGCGAGAAAATTCGTATGAGTAAGCGCGCCGGTAAGGCTCTCTAAGGAAGATGCAATTATGAAAACCCCATCTGTGAAGAAAATTTATACTGAAAAGGCCGTTCCTGCCATGAAGCAGGAGCTTGGGATTAAGAATCCTATGGCCGTGCCGCGTATCGCCAAAGTGGTGGTCAATATCGGTATTGGCAAGATTCTGAAGGACCAGAAGCGCGTCGATGAAGTCGTAGCATCTCTTCAGGCTATTACTGGACAGAAAGTACTTCTGACTAAGGCTCGCAAGGCTATCGCTGGTTTCAAAATCCGCGAGGATTTGGAAATTGGAGCCCGGACGACGCTTCATGGGAAGCAGATGTGGGATTTCCTTGATCGCCTGTTTATGATCGCCCTTCCTCGCGTCCGTGACTTTCAGGGAGTGACCCAGAAGTCGGTTGACCAGAGTGGAAATCTGAACCTCGGTATCAAAGATCACACGATTTTCTCAGAAATTGTTCCAGAAAAAGTACAGCACATCTTCAGTTTTCAGGTGAATGTGGTAACCACAGCCAGAAACAGTGAAGAAGGACGGGTTTTGTTTCGCCACCTCGGTGTACCGTTTCAGCAGAGTGACACTAACGATAAATAAAGAATTATGGCAAAGACATCTACCCAAGCAAGAGCACTGAAGACACCGAAATTCTCGACCCGTATCGTGAGGCGGTGTTGGAAGTGTGGTCGTAAGCGAGGATATTTGCGTCGATATGACATTTGTCGTATTTGCTTCCGTGAACTGGCCTCGACAGGCGAGATCCCCGGAGTGAAGAAGTCTTCCTGGTAATTAAACGAAGTAGAGATTATGTTGGATCCAATCGCAGACATGTTGACAAGAATCAGGAATGCTCAGGCCGCTGGCCTGTCGCAGGCAGTTTTTCCTGCATCGAAATTGAAAGAAGTCATCGCGAGAATCCTGGAAAAGGAAGGATTTGTGGCGCGCGTGGAAAAGCAGACGGAAGGAAACTTTGAAACACTGTGCGTTGGACTCAAATATACGGAGGTCTCTCCAACCAAGAAGGTCCCGGCTATTCAGGAAATCACGCGTGTCTCTAAACAGGGGTGCCGTATCTATGTGAAGAGTCATGATGTTCAGAAAGTGAAGAACGGATATGGTATCGCTATTCTCTCGACTTCCCAGGGGGTGATGACCGGCGGCGAAGCCTATGCTCGCGGTTTGGGCGGGGAATATATATGCAAAGTGTGGTAACTGTAAGTTGAATTATTATGAGTAGAATTGGAAAAAAACCAGTAGTTATCCCAAGCGGCGTCGAGGTCACTCTCGATAAGCGTGTGGTTTC
>JBAQNF010000019.1:0-7114 GCA_049303555.1 Candidatus Moraniibacteriota bacterium
ACGCTCTTCAGTTTTGACTGCTCATCTTTCTCCGTTTGTTTCGCCTTGGCCATACAAGTAGATTAATTGTTTGTTTACTCTTCTTTCATACTAACAGACATACCAATACTTGTCTACTGCTGTACGCCCTCCTCCGCCGGGGCCTCTTCCACTGCCGGAAGAGTTTCTGCCGGAACAAAGCGAGATTCGATAGAAAGCGTCACTATTTTCTCTTTATTGAAACGATTGGTCGTCTTGACCGCAATAGTATTCATCCCTGGACGCACCACGATTCGGTCTGAAAATATACCGTTGTTATCAACCGACACGCTCTGATTGTTGAGCGTCACCTGCGCCCCCTTGTCGGTCCGGCCGCGCACCGTTATTTCTTGGCCCTCTACGACCGCGCTGTTTTGTGGTTCCAGCACCACCAGCTGCGGCTCCGCGGCAAAGCTCTGAAACTCCCGATAGAGGTAAAAGAAAGCACCAAAGACCAAGAGAAAAATTGCACCGAGGACCAGGGTCCGTGAGGTGATGACAAATGACAACGGAGCAAAACCATGGTTGGCCGGATCGGTTCGACGTTCACCGCTCATATTTTCCTGAATATTGCGTTCGCGTTCGTACAGTTTGACCAGTGCCTGTTCATCGATATTGAGGTACCGGGCATAGCTCCGAAGAAATCCACGCACATAGACATCGGCCGGCAACTTGTCGTAGACCCCGCTTTCCAAAAGCTCCAGATACTTCACCTGAATCCGCGTAGCCTTGGAAACATCAGAAAGACTCATGCGAAAATCTGTCCGGAGTTTGGATAGCTTTTCCCCGAGTGTCAGTGATTCAACTTTTTTTCTGGTAAAACCATCATTCATATCACTATGCCTGCCATTTATCACGTTCGGATTGGTCTGCCAGAGGATCATCGCCATACTGCTTCGGCTCCTCTTCTCCCTCGGCATTGCCATCAGCCTTTGAGAGCAAGACGGTTTTCTTGCCATCGACTATCCCGACAACGCCGTTCTCTTCCAGAAGGTGCATGAGCCGCGCTGCCCGAGGGTAGCCGACGCCAAACGTCGTTTGAAGATTGGTGGTCGAAGCCCGGCCCGTCTCTATGACGATCCGCTTCACTTCATCATAGAGATCATCTGACTTTGATCCTTCGTCGATAGCATCCATGGCCTCGCTGATACCGTCATTTTCCGCACCCTCACTCAGGTCATCGCCCAGATCATCTTCGCCCAGATCCTTCTTCTGCTGTTCGAGAAAGGTCGTGACTCGCTTCACTTCATCATCGGAAACAAACACGCCCTGGATACGGCGCATCTCTTTGCCATCAGCCGCCGCGTAGAGCATATCACCATTGCCGAGCAGCTTCTCTGCGCCACTGGTATCAAGAATCGTACGCGAGTCAATATGCGATTTGAGCTGAAAGGAAATACGCGCCGGAATATTGGCCTTGATGAGACCGGTAATGACAGTGGCCTCCGGACGTTGGGTCGCCAGTACCAGATGAATACCCACCGCGCGCGACAACGACGCCAAACGGACAATGAGCACTTCCACTTCTTTGCCATGCGTGGCCATGAGGTCAGCCATCTCATCGATCATGATGACAATGTACGGCATGTGTGGAAATGGTTCCTCGGTCACCCGACCCGTCTCTGCATCTACGATGCGGCGCTTCTCTCCTCGGGCCGTCAATTCATGGTAACCCTGGATGTCCTGGACACGGGCTTCTTCCAAAATCTTGTAGCGATGGTCCATCTGTCCGGCCGCCCAGCGCAAGACATTGACCACCTTCTTGCTCTCCACTACCACTGGCGTCTTCAGATGAGGAATGCCCTTGTAGCGTGAAAACGACACACGCTTC
The DNA here is from genome assembly GCA_049303555.1 of Candidatus Moraniibacteriota bacterium. Lineage (GTDB taxonomy): Bacteria > Patescibacteriota > Minisyncoccia > Moranbacterales > UBA1568 > UBA1568. The sequence continues at coordinate 1,850 of JBAQNF010000019.1, forward strand.
GGATCAACGAGAATGAGCTGCAAATCTTCGGGAGAATTCTGATACAAGAGTGACAGGAGGAATGTATTCATACACACGCTCTTGCCCGAACCGGTCCGACCAGCGATAAGGATATGTGGCATCTTGGCCAAATCGGCAAAGACATGTTTGCCCGCCACATCTTCTCCCAAGACGATCATGAGATCAGTCTTGCGACTGCGGAACTCCGGACTCTCGAGCACCGCCTTGAGCCGTACCGTCGCGACCGACTGGTTTGGCACTTCGATACCGATCAGTGCCTGACCAGGGATTGGTGCCTCGATACGGATAGACTTGGCGGCGAGCGCCAGGGCCAAGTCGCTATTGAGTGTCGTGATACGCGAGAGCTTCACACCAAAAGCTGGACGAAAGGTATACTGTGTGACCGTCGGTCCGACCCGCACTTCTCCCGGCTCTACCTCGATACCAAAGTGCTTAAGCGTGCTCTGAATAATATGTTTGTTGCGCTCAGTATCACCCCCGACTGCTTGGCCAGTGGTTGATTCCAAAAGGTCCACCGGTGGCAATTCCCAGCGATACTTGCGCCGCAGCGAACGCTTGGGGCGGATGAAAGCTGGTACCATCACTGTTTCTTCCTCGCCATTTTTATTATCCTCCTCGGCTTCTTCCTCGCCCTTGAAAGCAATCTTGCTAATATTATGCTCCGTCAGACCCTCAGCTACAGCATCCTTCTCTTGTGACTCTTCAGCCGTTTCTTCATCAGCCAAAGGCGATGACAGGAGTGTCTTTTCCTCAGGTACCACTTCTTCGGACATAACTTCCACTTCGGGATCTGATGATTCATCATCGGCTGTCTTCCCCTTCAGACGATTTCCCACATGTTCAAACGTGTGCATGAGCGATACATTGAACGCAGCGATCATCCCCACCGCAAAAAGCGAGAGGGCGATAATCGTACCGGCGATCTTCCCTGTGAAACTCACCAAAAGATATGCCAAACCAAAACCGATGTAGCCACCACCAGCACCATCTTCTGCTACTTTCAGCATCTCCTTGGTCGTATCACCGGTATACAGGTGGAGCAGTCCGAGAAGCGATGCAAAGCCCACAATCAAACCGATAAATTTCACGGCATCAGCCAAGGTCGTCGTCCGCCGCCGCAGAAACATGAGCGCTGCGGAAAGCAAAACCAAAGGCAACAGCCATTTCCCCAGACCCAAGAGCATCCCGAGACCGGTATCGAGGGAAGATCCGAGCACTCCAGCCGCATCGATATAGCCCAAGAAAAAAAGAATGGCCAGAGCAAACAAAAAAACCGCCGCAATACTCCGTTTGGCGTCACTGTGCAGTATCTCTTCCCAGTTGAACCCCTCCTCTTCCTCCTTCACCACCTTTTTCTTTCGTCCCATATTTGTTTGATATCAAGCCCTATAATACAGGCAGTATAGCATACACACTCCCCTCTCTTCAAAACAAAAACGCCCCCGACAAGCGGAGGGCGTTTCTGAAGCGTTAACACAGGTCAACCGTGCTTTAGGCTTTTTTGTTGACATCGAGTCCACGATATCCGGTACCAGCCGGGATCAGGCGTCCGATGATCACGTTTTCCTTCAGTCCTCGCAGGCGGTCTTCTTTGCCAGCCACAGCGGCATTGATGAGAACGCGAGCGGTTTCCATAAAGGATGCGGCAGAGAGGAAGGACTCAGTCGAAAGAGCCACTTTCGTGATGCCGAGCACCATCGCTTCACCGACAGCTTCCCGACCCTTCTTGGCCAAAGCCTCTTCGTTGGCTTCCAGGAACTGGTCCTTTTCGACGATATCGCCTGGGAGGAGCAGTGTATCACCTGGGTCCGCGACGCGGATACGGGACATCATCTGACGGATGATCACTTCGATATGCTTGTCATTGATCGCTTCACCCTGAGTAGCATAGATTTCTTCGATCTCACGGATGATATAGCGATGGACGGCTTCTTCTCCCATGATGGTGAAGAGCTTGCGCAAATCGATGTGTCCTTCACAGATCATTTCTCCAACAGAGACCAAGTCGCCTTCTTTCACTTTGAGAGTGGCGTTCTGTGGTACCTGGTACTCGTGTTCTTTCTGGTCGTTGTCTATCACCATGATCTTCACCACTTTGGCGCTATCACGGGCGATCGATTTGACCTGGCCGTCCACATCCGAGAGGATGGCTTCGGTCTTCGGAGCACGAGCTTCGAAAATTTCTTCGACACGAGGGAGACCCTGGGTGATGTCAGAACCAGCCACACCTCCGACGTGGAAGGTACGCATGGTCAGCTGAGTTCCTGGCTCACCGATAGCCTGAGCGGCCACCACTCCGACCGAGGCACCGAGCTCTACCAGAGCACTGCGACCGAGGTCGATACCATAACACATACGGCAGACTCCGCGACGAGACTTACAGGCCACGAGCGATCGGATTTTGACTTTCGGAATATTCTTGGCTTCAACCAATTTTCCTTGCTCACGATTGATGAGCACACCCTTCTTAACCAAGACTTCTTTCGTTTCTGGATCCTTGATCGCTTCCACAGTCGTGCGACCTTCGATACGACTCCCATAGCTCTGACCAATAGCATCAGAATCTTCACGATAGAGATAGGTTCCTTCGGTATCAGCACAGTCTTCTTCACGCACGATGATGTCCTGAGACACATCGACGAGACGACGGGTCAGGTACCCAGCAGTCGCAGTACGGAGAGCGGTGTCAGCCATACCCTTACGAGCACCGTGAGTCGAGATGAAATACTCGAGCACATTGAATCCTTCTTTGAACGAGCTCTTGACCGGCAGTTCGATGGTCTCTCCGGTAGGACCGGCCATGAGACCCTTCATACCTGTCATCTGCACGACGACGGATTCGGAACCACGAGCCTTGGAATAGATCATGGCATAGACTGGACCTTCTTTGTCGAGGTGGAGACGCACAGCATCGGTAATCTTGTTCTTGGTTTCGTTCCAAATTTCGATCACGCGATTCTTGCGTTCGTCATTGGTGAGGAGTCCCATGTTGTACTGGTCTTTCACTTCCGTGATACGGATTTCAGCAGCAGCCACCAGACCAGCCTTTTCTTCTGGTACGATCAAGTCATTCATACCCCAGCTGATAGCCGAACGAGAAGCGGCTTTGAAGGTCAGATCCTTCATACGATCCGCAAACTTGGCAGCCTCATCCTGGCCAAGGGTCTCGAGGATACGGGACATGAGCACCTTCAGGTCTTTCTTGGTCATCTCTTCGTTCACGAAACGGAGACTCTCTGGCAAAATGTCATTGAGGAGAATACGACCGACAGAAGTCTCGATAATTTTTCCGGCGAAGAGGAGCTTCACCACGGCGTTCACGGCCACGATACCATTCTGATAGGCGAGGATGGCTTCATCCATCGTTCCGAATGCCTTGCCCTCACCCTTCTTGCCCACTTTGGTATGGGTCAGGTAGTAGGCACCAAGTACCATATCGAGTGTCGCAGAGACGATCGGCTCTCCAGAAGCAGGCTTGAGCAAGTTCTTGGAAGAGAGCATGATAGTCGCGCTCTCGTGACGAGCCTGGTCGGTCAGCGGTACATGGACAGCCATCTGGTCACCATCGAAGTCAGCGTTGAACGCGCTACACACCATCGGGTGAAGACGAATAGCCTTCCCCTCGATCAGTACCGGCTGAAACGCCTGAATCGAAAGACGATGGAGGGTCGGAGCGCGGTTCAGGAGCACATAGTGGTGCTCGATGATTTCGTCGAGAATTTCGTAGGCCTCTTCGGTTTCAGCGTCTACCATCCGACCAGCCGTACGCACGTTGTGGGCGTATTCTTTGGAAATCAGTTTGTTGATGATGAACGGCTTGAAGAGTTCAAGAGCCATTTTCTTCGGCAGTCCACACTGGTGGAGCTTGAGCTTTGGCCCAACCACAATAACGGAACGTCCAGAGTAGTCCACGCGCTTTCCGAGCAAGTTCTGACGGAAGCGTCCCTGCTTGCCTTTCAAGGCATCGGCGAGGGAGCGCAGTGCCCGACGCTGACCAGTCGAAGCAGCAGTCGATGCCTGACCACGACGAGCCGAGTTGTCGAAGAGGGCGTCCACTGCTTCCTGCAGCATACGCTTTTCATTTCTGGTGATCACTTCTGGAGCACCGATCGAAATCAGTTTCTTCAAACGATTGTTGCGATTGATGATACGACGATAGAGATCGTTCAAGTCAGACGTGGCGAAACGGCCACCATCAAGCGCCACCATCGGACGGAGATCCGGTGGAATGACCGGGATCATAGTCGGGAGCATCCACTCGAGACGGAGATTGGCCTTTTCAAATCCCTGGTAGACCTTGAGACGCTGCAGAAGCTTCTTCTGGTCGACAGACGTATCTGTGTTCAGTTCTTCTCGGAGCACCTTGAGCTGAGAGGAGATATCGATTTTCTCGAGAATCTTGCGGATGGCTTCAGCACCGATACCGGCAGTGAAGATCTGTCCGAAACGGCTCGAAAGATTGAAGTAGTCCACTTCCGAAAGAATCTGATACGCCCGCACGTTCTTGATATCATCCTTGGTATCACGATACTGAGCTTTCAGTTCTTCCATATCTTCCTCCAGCTGCTTCTCGCTCTTCTCGGCCGATTTCAGCTCTTTCTGCTTGCTCTTGTATTCTTTTTCCAGAGCTTCCACCGCCTGCGCCTTCAGCTTCTCATCGACACTCATGATGATGTACGAGGAGAAATAGATGACGCGTTCGAGATCCTGAGGAGAGATACCGAGCACCAAACCAATCTTGGATGGGACACCACGCAAGAACCAGATGTGAGACACCGGGGTCGCGAGCTTGATGTAGCCCATGCGTTCACGACGAACAATCGAGCGAGTCACTTCGACACCGCACTTGTCGCAGACGATACCATTGTAACGAATCCGCTTGTACTTCCCGCAGTAGCACTCCCAGTCCTTGGAAGGACCGAAGATTTTTTCACAGAACAAACCATCTGGTTCGTAGCGCTGGGTGCGGTAGTTGATGGTTTCTGGCTTGGTCACTTCACCATTGGACCAATCGAGAATCTGTTCCGGGCTGGCGAGCGTCAGTCTCACGCTGTCGAAATCGCTTACCTTTGTGATATTTTCCATAAATTTGAGTGAAAGCTATTTGATGAAAGGGAAGTTAGACAGTTTCGATATCCTCTGCTTCGTGCGAGAGGTCAGCTTCTGTCTTGGCACCTTTCAATTCGACATTGAGACAGAGACCCTTCAGTTCGTTCACGAGCACGTGAAACGATGCCGGCAGGT
>JBAQNF010000020.1:0-13187 GCA_049303555.1 Candidatus Moraniibacteriota bacterium
CAGTCCAATAAAGACAGCAGAGAGGAGTGGTAAGGCGATGAGAAAAGTGAGCAGCATAGCTATAAAATATTACTCTTCAATAAGACGTTTCATCTTGGTAACGTTGAGCGACCCGAACTGACGGTAGATCATCGAAATGAAGACCTGAGCAATGATCATCCAAATGACGATATCAAAAATGATGCCCATCTCGAGTGCTACGTGCTGATGAATACCAATGAACGAAGCCAGCAGCAGGATGCTATTCTCAAGCGACAGTACGCCGATCATCTGCGAAAAGGCTCCACGCCGATTGATAAGCATGAAGATAGAAATCAAGATGATGGCGAGATTGAGCGGGAGAACACCAAACGCCTCAGGTACCAGGGTACTCAGTGGCAAAAAGACCCGGGAATATGAGAAGAGCACGATTGCCATAAGCACCATGAGAGTAAACGGGGTCGAAAGATAGTTGTTCACCGTAAAACGACTGCCGTAGCGGCGCACCAGCCGTGAAAAGAACAGCGGCGCCACAATCACCTTGATGACAAGCGTCAAAAGCGCCACAAACAAGAGCCCCTTATCTCCCTCTGCCCAACCAACAGAAAAAAGGAAGCCCGTCACAATGAGTGACTGCACGAGATACAGGCGAATAATGTTACGGTTCGTCTTCACCATTTGCAAACCAATGGTCGCCAAAAAAGCGATCAAATCGAGAGCAAAGTAAAGTTCAGGTGAGTAGTCCAACATACCGGTCGTATTAAAAGGTAATCGTCACAGCCAAGGCAATGACAGACAGTACAAATGACGTGAAGAGTAAATCAGGAACACGAAAAATACGGAACTTGGCCATGGTCGATTCGAGAAAGGCAATAGCAAACAAGAAACAGAGAGCCTTCCCTACAAACCAAAGCACCGACATACCAACCATCTCCGGCAGAAATGACGTTGCCACCCCCCATGGGAAAAAAACATTGGCACCAAGGGCAATGAAGATCATGAGCTTGCTCCAGCTTGCCCACTCGATAAGCGCCAGTCGCTTCCCGGAATATTCAAGAATCATAGCTTCATGAATCATAGTCAGCTCCAAGTGTGTCGCCGGGTTATCAACTGGGAAGCGTGAGTTTTCCGCCAAGAGAGCGATAAAAAAAGCGACAAAGGCGATACTGAGCGGGATGTAAGACTGTGCGGGCACCTGCTCGAGACTTTCTACCATAGTGAGGACATTACCCGTCTGAGCGATGACCGACGCCACAAGCAAAGAGAAAAACAGTCCACCCTCTGCCAAAGCCGCCATGGTCATTTCGCGACTGGAACCAAAACCACCGAAACCACTCCCCGCATCCATACCGGCGAGTGCCAAGAAAAATGTACAGAGCGCTAACAGATAGATAATAACAATGAAGTCGCCGCTCGCCAGAAATGAAAGTGAGAACGTCGTCCCCTGCCAGAGCGAAGGTGCCACCGTCGTAATGACCGGAACGCTCGCTGCTACTACCAGCGTCACAGCGAAGATAAGATAGGGAGTGAAACGAAAAACCCAAGAAGCTTCCTCAGAAATCACTTCGTCCTTGTGGAACAACTTCCAGAGATCACGGTATGGTTGCAAGACACTGGCGCCCACCCGGTTCTGCATGTGCGCCTTGCACTTGCGAATCACTCCTACAGAAAGTGGAGCAAGGAGAGGGATGGCGAGAATTTGAAGAAAAAAGAAAAGGATTTCCATAGGTGAGAATTATGAGCGAGTGGTCCAAAAAAGAAGCGCAATCAGGGTAAGGAAAACATACAGGATATAGACATTGATGTTGCCACCATGAACGTGGCGCACTCTCGAGGCTATAAAATCAAGGGCCTTACTGAGTGGGCGGTACAGCATTTCTCGATACGGATCACCAATAGTCGTTTTGACTTCCTGTGATTTGATGAAATAGCGCATGTTCTCGTCGTGATACGCCACTTCGGTCTGCTTGGTCGGACGCAAAATTCCTCTGAAAATCGTAATGAGGGCGCGAGAAAAGCTGGTAGCCGTCACTTCTGTCCGCGGGGTGAGCGGTGTCCCACAGTCCCAAGTGTGACCCATCGTGATTTTTCGGGAACGCGTAAAGAAGATAACCAGTCCGGTAACAAAGGCAAACACAACAGCAAGCACCGTCGCTACCAGATCAAGCGGCAGAACATTGGCAAACTGTTCGCGAGCGAGGACAAATTCCGAAAAAGGAAACTGAAGTGTCAGCGGGTCAATAAGTCCGATACTGGCGATGACTGCTACCAGGGCAGCAATGACAACCGTCGAGAACACTCCCAACACGAGGGTCAGTACCGCCAGTATTCCCATAGCAAAAAGCATCGAAATACCACTCTCATGTACCACGCGCTCTCCCACTCGCCGAGAGCGAGCCAAAAAGGTTGTTCCGAATGCTTTGACGAAACAAGCTGCAGCGAGACCACCTGTAAAGGCGAGGCTGCTGATAGCAAAAATAAAGATCGTCTTCACAACAACGCTGGCTGAACCGATACCAACAAAGAGTGCCTGAAAAGTGAGCCACTCACTGGCAAAACCGTTAAACGGAGGAAAGGCAGAAATTGCGAGCGATCCAATCAAGAAGAAAAAGGCCGTATACGGCATAAAACGAATCAGTCCTCCATACGCTTCCATATTGCGTGTCCCGGTCGAAGCAACAACAGAACCCGCACCCAAGAAGAGGAGCGCCTTGAAAATAGCGTGATTCATAGTGTGGTACAAAGCCGCAGCCAGAGCAAAAAGTGCGAACGTTTCCAGACCAAGCGCAAAAAACGTGATACCAGCACCCAGACCCAGCAAAATAATGCCGATATTTTCGATACTGTGATAAGCCAGAAGACGCTTGATATCATGCTCCGAAAGCGCGTACAACACGCCCAGAAGCGACGATATACTCCCCAGCACGAGAAAGACCAGCCCCCATTCGAGTGGAGCACCCGGAAAAAAATCAAAAAAGAACCGAATGAACATGAAAATAGCCGTCTTGATCATGACACCGGACAAAAGAGCCGACACATGAGTCGGAGCAGCTGCATGAGCCCCCGGCAGCCAGATATGCACCGGGATGATGCCAGCCTTGATACCAAAGCCGAGAAGCACACACAAAAAAATCAACAGCTGCGTCGTCCCCGTCACCGTTCCGGCAAGAGATCGCCAAACATCGAAATCGAATGACCCTGTTGCCTGGTAGGCCAAGAAAAAAGCCAACATGATACAAATCGTCCCGATATGCGTCATGATAAAGTACAGGAATCCAGCTTGAACACTCTCACTTTTCTTGTATTCGTAAATAATCAGGAAATACGAAGCGATAGACATACACTCCCAGGCCAACAAAAAGAACAGAGCCTGATTGGCCATGGTCACCAGCATGAGGCTCATGATAAGCAGGTTGTAGAAAAATCCAAAAGTACCCAGGCTATACTTACCGTAAAAATGCTTCTGATAAGAAAAGCCGTAGAGTGAAGCAGCGGTAGCCAAGAGAGAGACAATGGCGAGAAAAAATGCCGATAAACCATCGAGACGGAAACTAAAATCAAGTACCCCTGGAATCACTCCTGGCAATGAAAAACTAATCCCCTGTCCTGACAGCAGGACGTTCCCAGCTACCAATCCCGCCAAAAGCGAACCAAGAAGTGCTGACCCGTGAGCGAAGTATCCAGCTCGTCGTCCCTGGTCCTCAAACAAATGAGAAAAAAGAAGTGAGCCCACCGCTCCGAGAGAGAAGATAGTGATAAGAAATAAGATGCCAGCCGGAGAGAATATCATTTCCATAAACTAGGATTTTTTGGCGTGTTGGGACTCGATATCTTGAAAAATTGAAAGAAGTGCCGCCAAGACCATCTTTGGTGACGGCGGATCGCCCGGAATTTTGAAATCAACTGGGATAATTTCTTCCACGCTATTGTGGACAGCATAAGAATCACGGTAAATCCCCCCATCAATGGCACCATCGCCCACTGCCACCACAAAACGAGGCGTCGGCATAGCGTCGTAGGTATGACGGAGTCCTTCCGCCATATTGCGCGATACTGGACCTGTCACAAACAACATATCAGCATGACGGGGTGAGGCCACAAAATGAATACCGAAACGCTCAACATCGTAGTAAACATTCCCAAGAGCGGTCAACTCCTGCTCCTCGGCGTTGCTCGAACCGGCCGCCACCTCACGAATAGCAAGTGATCCGCTGAAAAGCCTCTTGACCGAGGCCTCAATTTTTTCTCCAAGGACTGGAATATCAAGCGCCAAAAGCTCTTGTTCTGGAATGACCAGTTTTGGCGTCGTAATAATTTTTCGGAGCAATCGATACATACATTAGCAATTCATCACTATCAGCCATCACCCTGGCAGAAAAAAGAAAAGAAGGCTCAAAACCCTTCTTTTGGAAACACCTCTATCCTACTCTTTTTCCAATTTTTGTCTAGTCCGGTACTTTTCAATAAAACCCCTCCCAAGAGCTCTCTTGTGCCGAGAAAATCCCAGCGGATTTTCTCTACTCTTCGCCAAAACTTTTTACTTCGTAAAAAGACCGTGCCTGCCTCCGGCAGGTAAACTTTTGCTTCAGGCTTGTCTGCCTACGGCAGGCGTGCCCAAGAGAATTCTTGGGAGAAGTTTTTTGACAAACTCAAACACTCTGCTTGCCGTACTTCTCGCGTACAAAAGCAATGATTCCAGGCAGAAAAGAGAGTACCACAATGAGAAGAATAATCGGCAAGAGGTACCGATCCACATCAATCACACTCCCGAGTGAAAAGCCCAAAAGGATGAGTCCCAGCGTCCACAAAAGTGACCCGATGATATTGTAGATGAGGAACGTACGGAAGCGCATATTGGCAACCCCCGCTACGATTGGCGCAAAAGTACGGACAATCGGCATAAAACGAGCCAAGACAATAGTCTTCGGACCGTGCTTGTCATAGAACGCCTGCGCCCGGAGAGCATGTGCTTTCTTGAAAAAAAATGAGTCCTCCCGGCTAAAAATCCTCGGACCTACCCGCCGACCAAATTCATACCCAAATAAATTCCCGATAACTCCCGCAAAAAAAACTCCTGCTATCAGACTCGGCAAAGAAAAAAAACCTTGAGAAGCAAGAAAACCCGCTACGAAAAGTAAACTATCCCCCGGAAGGAAAAAACCCAAAAACAGCCCTGTTTCAGCAAAAACGATTCCAAAAACCCCTATGTACCCAATAGCCTCGATAAGCGACACTAGATCAATCCCAAAAAAAGTCATAAATGCTCAAGCAAGAATTACTATCCCAGTATACTAGAGCTGGCGCAAAACCGAAAGCCTAGTGTCCCTAAGTAACTATTCAATATCTCAACGCTTAAGATACAGAAAGAAGGGACGCTTGTCTTATAAAATATCCAGATTTCGGCTGCAAGCCTCTCAAAGCTCGTCGGGTTATCATGATAGCCCTTCTCACTTTTCAAGGCTTTCGCTCGAAATCTGAATATTTTCTGAAGACATGAGATATTGAACAGTTACTAAGACGGAAAGTCTTCTTCTAAGAGAATAGCCAGCTTGGTCGGAAGCATATTCTTACGGGTCAACTGCTGCAACCCTTCGGCAAATGCCTTGTGCAGACTGTCTCTCCCAAAACGCTCTTCAATGGCCGCAAAGAAGGCTGTCCGCTCGGATACTAGCGCTTCCTTACGATCATAGGCATCCCCATGAAAAGCCTGGTATGACTGAATGACCTTCTCGAGCAGAGCGTCATACTGTTCTGAAACAAAGGCCGGATGATGTTCCAATTTCTTGAATTCCTTAATTACTTTCCTCGCAATGATTTCCTGTGCCCGATAGTACATATAGCACTCCGTAAGCTCATCATCCTCACTGGAGCGGGACCAGTGCAACCTCTTACCAAAATGAGCCAGCCGCTCAAACCAGTCTTCTCGGAACTCCTCATTGAGTGAATGAATCTGCACCGCCCCATTCTCTACTCGATCAAGCTGCACATCAAGCTTGACTAAGATCCTCTTATACACAGACTCACTCACTTCATGGTACTGAAACAACAACCCGAGAAAATGTTTTTCAATACCAAGCGCATACACACGAAGTGCCCCCTCAAAATCACTGGTTTTTTGACCGATAATCTTCTCACATTCCTCCAGTTCAGCCTGACACTTGACGGTTGTAGACGCTTTCAATTTTTCATACGTCAGAGTGCCGATGTACTGCTTCTCAAGAAAACCACTCAATTTTTCCCGTCCAAAAGAAAAAATGAGGGAGCGGGCCTGGCGATATTCAGCTGCTTCCACTGGGTTTAAGGCATCAAGTTTAAAGTGCCGGATGAACGAACCAATAGAGAGCGCTTTCACGAAAAGAGTGAAGTAGATACACCCAATAGTAAGAGCCGTGATGAATTCTTTGACGGTAAACGCATACGTCCAGCCAGGCAGAGTGAGCGTATCAGGAATGAGTAATACCATGACAACTGCCAGCGCCCCCCGCAGACTTCCCCACGACAAGAGGTGCTGCCATGTCAGCGGAATCTCTTCCTCCTTCTTGCTCCGGTTGAGCCACCAGGCCACCGGATAGATTGAGAGCGCCCGAGCGATAGCCACAACCAGTACCGAAAGGAAAATCGGCGCCAGGAAGTACTTCAGCTCAATCGGCAAGCTTGCGAACAAAAGTCCCATGGTAATAAATACCAAGGAATTGACCAGAAAAGCAAAATACCCCCAGAAACGATCCATGAAGTGATGGGTAGCCGAAGAAAGCTTGGAGCGACCGTAGTTGCCGATGACCATGGAAGCCATAACCGTTGCAATGATAGCGGACAATTTGATCTCTTGACCAAAAATAACCAGATAGTGAGAAATAACCTCGGAAAGAATAAAGGTCAGATGCGCTACCAGCATGGTGAGTGTGATCTCAATATGCTCATTGTTCTCGGATTTCTCGATCAATTTGGCGAAAAGAAATCCCATGAAAATACCAAACACCACGCCACCGAATACCATCGTGAAAAACATGAATACACCCTCAAAGAGGGTTGGGATGCCAGAAAAGCCCTGAAGAATAACCCCCAGCACAATGAGGAAGGCGGCAAGCGACGTCCCGTCATTGAAGAGGCTCTCTCCTTCAAAAAGAAAAGCCAAGCGACGTGGCACACCAAATTCCTTGAAGAGAGCCAATACAGCTACCGGATCAGTAGCAGAAATGAGCGCCCCGAAAAGAAGTGTCACCACAAACGGCACCGCCATACCAATCCAGCCCAACACAAAGTACAGGGCGACAGCAATAAAGAACATGGAGATCAGAAGACTCCCAATGGAAAACCATGCGACCGCACGGATATTGTTCATGAGATCCCGCACCCGCATATTGTAGGCCGACTCAAAAATGAGAATGGGAAGAAAAAGATAAAACAAAAGCTCCGGCGTCAACTGGAAAGCCTTGATGAAGTGAAAAAAAGGAATAGTGGCAAGTGGCACCAAAAGTGACCCGATTAAAACCAACAACACCGTATACGGCATACGGAGAACCCGTGCCAACGAGTACGTTCCGATGGAGATAAGCATCAAAATGAAAAACGAAAGAATAACTTCGAGCGACATAAGCGTGAAGCAAAGAATTTTACGAATCAAAAAATGCTCTCACGAGCAAAAGACCTCCTCATCTTACTCCAAACCCGGAGTGTCTGTCAAAAGAAAAATCCTCGCCCTTTCGGACGAGGATTCCTAAGCATTTCCGAAATTTACTTCAGAATGGCAGTGGCACCAGCTTCGGTCAGTTTCTTGACGATAGCTTCGGCATCAGCCTTGGCAATCTTCTCCTTGATAACCTTTGGAGCGGCGTCCACCATGTCCTTGGCTTCCTTCAGACCAAGACCAGTAATTTCACGGACGGCCTTGATGACGTTGATCTTCTGCTGACCAGCAGCAGTCAATTCGACATCAAATTCGGTCTTCTCTTCGGCAGCCTCGGCAGGAGCGGCGGCAGCGGCACCCATCATGACAGGAGCAGCAGCTGACACACCAAACTTGTCCTCAAGTACGTGTACGAGCTCAGAAAGATCGAGCACGCTCATCTTTTCGATTTCAGCAACGAGCTTCTCAAACTTCTCCGGCACAACAACTTCCTTCTTTTCTTCTGACATAGCGTTAGAATTATGATTACTTACTTAATAACATTATTATGCTTTCTTGCTTTCAATAGCCTTGAGCACCTGGAGCAAACTGCTCAAATTGCCACCCAACACTCTGACAAAACTGGCAATCGGCGCCTGCAGCGTCCCAGCGAGCTTGGCCCGCAGTTCGTCCTGGCTTGGCAGCTTGGCCAGCGCCTTGACCTCTGCTACAGACAACGCCTTGCTTCCCAATACTCCGCCTTCGATCGAAATGGTCACGTCCTTGTTGGCTTTCTGGAAATCAGCGATGGCTTTGGCGGCAGCGACCTCATCATGAGAAAACGCGACACCCACCTGGCCTTCAAGTTCCCGAGCATTCATCTCCACACCGGCATTCTTGAGAGCGATGTTGAGGAGCGTCTTCTTCAGTACCTGCCAGCTCGATCCGCTCTTACGCAATTCCTGTCGAATGGTCGTGATGTTCTTCACTGACACACCCTTGAAATTGGCAAACACCAATGCCTTGGAGTCCTTGATCTTCTGAGTCACCTCGGCAACGAGGGCCTCTTTCTGTAGTTTCGTATGTTGCATATATATCCCGTTACAATAAACAAAAATCTGCGGCATAACCGCAGACCTGAGAGTTCTTACAAACAGACTCTTGATGCTATCTTTTCAAATGTCATCGAGAGTGTGTCCTCGTGAGGAGCTTATTCCCCTTCGGTCACGCCAGGCGCGGGAAGGAAATGCCTCATGTCTACGGAGTATTCAATTGTATTTCCAAAGTACTCTTTTTCCCCTTCGTTGTCAACCACGTTGCTCGCGAGCGACGGTGGTCAACCTTATTTCTCTTCCTTTGCTGCGAAAACTCCATCAGTCACTACCTGTTCTGCTTTTGGTTCTTCAGGAGTAGCCACCACTTCTTCTTTCACTTCTTCTGCTACTGGAGCAACTGGAGCTTCGACAGGAGCCACCTCTTCAGTCTTCACTTCCTCAACAGCTGGCGCAGCAGGAGCAGGAGTTTCGACAGGAGCCTCAGGAACCACTTCCTTCACCACTGGCTTCGGCATCTTCTTGGCAATTTTCTTGGCCTCGATGATACCTTCACGTACCAACATATTGTGTACAGCATCCGATACCTGAGCACCCTGGCTCACCCAGTACAAAATACGATCTTTGTTCAGAATAGTCGTCTTCTTGTGTGGATCATAGCTTCCCACGATTTCGATGTGACGCTTGCCTGGAGCCTTGGTATGTTCCTGCACAACCACACGGAAATGAGCGCGGTTTCTTTTGCCTGTACGATTGAGACGGATAGCCAACATAGCGGTATAAACAGCATTAGACGAATACAAAGCCCATTCTAGCCCATTTCCCAAAAGACGTCAACCCCATCCCCTCTTACTTCACGGCCAGCTTCCCACCCTCGCCAATTTGGTCAATCCGGATAGAGAGCAACTGTGAAACACCGTCAGCCCCCATAGTCACTCCGTAGAGCAGCCCAGCCTGTTCCATAGTCTGACGATTGTGCGTGATAGCGATGAACTGCGTATGATCGGACAGTTCCTGAAGCATCTTCGAAAAACGCCGGGAATTGGCCTCGTCGAGAGCGGCTTCTACTTCGTCGAGGACAGCAAACGGCGGCGGATTGTGAGAAATGATAGCAAAGAGCAGCGCCAATGATGTGAGCGATCGTTCACCACCGGAAAGCATAGAGAGATTCGTGATTTTCTTCCCTGGAGGACAGGCAAATATATCAATCCCGATCTCATCAGCACTCTCTTCGGTATCTTCCTCATCCTCCTCAATCTCACTTTCCTCTCCCTCCGCAAGCTTGTGGATACGCCGCTTGATTTTTATCATATTCAACTCTGCCTTGCCTCCACCAAA
Organism: Candidatus Moraniibacteriota bacterium; assembly: GCA_049303555.1. Taxonomy (GTDB): domain Bacteria; phylum Patescibacteriota; class Minisyncoccia; order Moranbacterales; family UBA1568; genus UBA1568. The sequence goes on from JBAQNF010000020.1 coordinate 9,976, forward strand.
AATAATCTTGAAGTATGCCTCAAATTTCTTACGAATTTCTTGAAACGCCTCCTGGAAAACCCCGTCAATCTTCTGATCCATCTCTTTCACGACGACGCGCAACGATTCACTGGCCTGTTTCAAATCAGCAGATTCTCGAGTCAAAAACTGGAAGCGCTCTTCGGTCTCCTGATATTCCTCCACCACCAGAGGATCAATCGTTCCAATATGTTCCACCTCTACCTTGAGCCGGGCAATCTCACGCTCCAGACGCTCACGATCCACTCCTTCCGTTTGAGTGGCATCCCATTTCAAATCATCCACTTTCATAGCAAGCTCTTCGCGCACGAGACTGACCAGGTCTTCCTCACGCACTTCCACTCGCGCCAGACGTACTTTCACTTCATTCAGCTGGTCCTTCAAGACAGTCATCTGTCGCTCCTTTTCTCGCCACAACTTTTCTTTGGTGAAAAATGTCTCACGACTGGTGCGACTGGCCTCGCGAATCGCCTGCAATTCAGCCTCCTTGTCAGTCAGTGTCTTCTGCAGCGTTTCCAATTTCTTATTGAGAGCACTCTTTTCTTTTTCATACTGCGCCAAACGTTCATCGCTCGCCTTTTTCTCATCGTCCGGCAAAGCGATAATTTTCTTTTCTTTCACACTCCCCTCACCTGCCTTTTCATCCAGGTCATGCATCTTCTGCTTGATCACCTGAGCAAACTCCCTGATATCCTGCAGATCTTCCAATTTCTCAACATTCTGAATCCGCTCTATCAGTTCCGTTTGGTGCGCCCTGATTTCATCAAGCGCTTTCCTTACATAGTTCAAATCAACCGGAATCACCCGAATGACTTCTTCTATCTTTTGCTTCTCTTTTTCAATTTCGATCTTCCCATCAATGACACTTCGATCACGGAGAGAGGTATTGGCATCATCGCGGAGGGCCGCCAATTCTCTATTGATTGTTTCTTCCTTGCTCTGATCTTCCATAGTAGAAGAAGCGACTGTCACTTCACGCTCAAGAGTATTGGTCTCGACTTCGATATCAAAAACTGTTTTCTGAAGCACATCCCGCTCAGACGCGAGTTTTCCCCGCTCTCCCTGAAAATTCTCCCACAGATAGCCGTAGAGAAACAATTGCTTCTCACGCAGCTTGAGCGCGATATCCTTCCCCTGAGAGGCCTTTTCCGCCTGACGACGCAAGTTTTTCAGGTGCGGCTCAATTTCTGCAGTAAGAGCATCTACCCTCACCAGGTTTTCACGAGTGCTTTCTAGTTTTCGCAAAGCTCGTTCCTTTTCGATTTGATACTGTTTCACTCCGGCGGCGTCTTCGAAAATAGCGCGCCGTTCGATTGGCGTGGCATTGAGCACCGCGTCACTCATACCCTGTGTGATAACACAGTAGCTATCCTTGCCGATTCCGGCCTTGGCCAAAAGATCGACGATATCCATGAGACGCACGCGTGATCCATTGATGAGGTATTCACTCTCACCACTCCGATAGATTTTTCTCGTGATAGATACCTCGGCAAATTCAATCGGGATGCGCTTGTCGGAATTGTCGAAATAGAGTGTCACCGAAGCCGCACCCAGACGTCCCTTCTGATCCGTACCAGCAAAAATCACATCTTCCGATTTCTTGCCACGCAGATTTTTCGATGACTGCTCACCGATAGCCCAGCGGATAGCATCGGCCACGTTTGATTTGCCAGAACCATTTGGTCCCACAATTGCGGTGATGCCACACTTGCCGCCATCCACAATGGTGCATTCTGGCAAAAAATCCAACGTCGTTTTATTAGCAAACGACTTGAATCCACTAATTTCGAGTTTCTTCAAATACATGTCGGGAGATGAATCGTGAATCATGACGTATGAAGTATGAAAAACTCATAAGCATTCCGCTCATGACTCATACTTCATAATTCTTCTGTCACTCCCAGTATATCTCATTTCAAGCCAAAAGAAAAAAGCCTCGGATACCGTAGCATCCGGGCTCGATGGCAACACCCTCAGAGCTGTTGTCCTAGCTGGTCCAGCCAACGCATGGTTTCAGATTCAAACGATGCTGCCTCGCGTTCATACACCGCAAGCGCTGCCCTGACATTCAGGTCAAGCTCTAGCCCCTGAACCAGGCCAATGTGCCCATACAGATGGGCATACTTGAGCGCCTGTGGCGAAGCGAGTTGGTCGACTGATTTGCCACCCTTCACCTCGTCAAACATCTCCATACCACAGGTAGCGATGGCCTTAGCCACAACCATTATAAACTCCCGTGGCTTGAAAATGTCGGCCGCAAACAGCGCCCCCAACAGCTGAGACAGCCATCGTCCATCAAAGCTATCTCGGAAGTGCGGTCGAGCGCCGTCGTAACACAGTTCTTGCGCAATGGCTGCGGTCAAAAGTGCCTTCATCTGGTCTCTCAAAGTTGTCATGTCCACTCCTTCAGAAGAAAGTGACTCCATTTACCCATGCTTTATTGAGACTATCAAGAAAAAAGAGGCTTTTGCCTCTTTCAAAACCCTGCCCATTTACTGCCAGTTCTTGGCAATAAGCGCCTGCTTGGCAGCCTCACGCTGGGCTTCCTGCTTGGAAGAGCCGCCGCCCTCCGCTATTTTTTCCTCGCCCAGATATACTCCGGCGATAAAATTTCGATCGTGATCCGGTCCTGATTCTTTGATCACACGGTAACTTGGGGTGATACCCATTTTTTCTTGTGACAATTCCTGAAACCGACTCTTGGCATCGGTGTGAAGTCCCTGTTCAAACACTTCCGGCAAGTGACTCATCACATTATCAATGATAAATTTCTTGGCAGCATCGTAGCCCTGATCGATATAGAGTGCACCAATGAGCGCCTCTACCGCATTGGCCACCAGATAGCTTCTCGCTCGACCAGTATCTTTGGCCTCGCCACGGCTCATCAGGAGAAAATTCTGTACGCCGATATCGCCGCCGATTCTTGCCAACATATCACCATTGACCAAAGCAGCCCGGAAACTCGTCAGTTCTCCCTCAGGATTCTCGTAGGCGTGAAACAGATTTTCCGTCACCACCAACTCCAAAACAGCATCACCCAAAAATTCCAACCGCTCATTGTGCGGGTAGCCATAGCCCTTGTGCTCATTCAAGTATGAGCGGTGAGTCAGCGCCTCTTGAAAGAGGGCGACCTGTCGTACTTCGATATGAAGTTCCTTTTTCAGCGCATCGATATCAATCTCTCTGTTCATGGT
>JBAQNF010000021.1:0-6874 GCA_049303555.1 Candidatus Moraniibacteriota bacterium
CGCTTTTCAGCCTGGCCTTAGGACCGACTAACCCTGGGATGATCACCATGGCCCAGGAAACCTCGGACTTTCGATGTGAGGGGCTCTCACCCTCATTGCGGTTACTCATTCCAACATTCTCACTTCCGTACGCTCCACAGTCGGTCGCCCTTCTGCTTCTGCGCATACGGAACGCTCTCTTACCATTCTATCTTGCGATAAAATCCGTAGCTTCGGTACTGTATTTAGCCCCGTTACATTGTCGGCGCAAAGACTCTAGATGAGTGAGCTATTACGCACTCTTTAAAGGATTGCTGCTTCTAAGCCAACCTCCTCAGTGTCTGAGAGTCTTCACTTCCTTTCCCACTTAATACAGATTTTGGGACCTTAGCTGACGGTCTGGGCTTTTTCCCTTTTGTGCTCCGAGCTTAGCCCCGGAGTACTGACTGCCTTGGTACATACCACAAGTATTCGGAGTTTGGTTGAAAACCCTACCTTACGGCGAATTCTCATCCAGTAGCTCTACCCCTTGGGTATAATTTACAAGACGCTAGCCCTCAAGCTATTTCAGAGAGAACCAGCTATTGCCAAACTCGATTGGAATTTCTCCCCTACACACAAGTCATCCCCTCAAATTGCACAGTGAGTGGGTGCGGGCCTCCACGTCGTTTTACCGACGCTTCACCCTGCTCATATGTAGCTCGTCTGGCTTCGGGTCTAGTCCACATGACGATTGATCGCCCTATTCAGGCTCGCTTTCACTGGGTCTCCGGAATTCGTCATCCCTTAGACAAGCCATGTAGAACTAACTCGTTGGATCGTGCTGCAAAAAGCACGCGGTCACCCGTCTTGCGACAGGCTCCCACTCTTCGTTAGCATGGAGTTTCAGTTCTATTTCACCTCCCTTATCGGGATGCTTTTCACCTTTCCCTCACGGTACTAGTTCACTATCGATCTAAAGCAATGTTTAGCCTTGGAAGTTAGTGCTCCCAGATTCAAACGGGGTTTCTCCGGCCCCGCCCTACTTAGGTACTTGTGCATCAGTGTACATTCGTTTTCGCATACGGGACTATTACCCTCTGTGGTCGTTCTTTCCAGAACGCTTTGCTAACAATTGTACAGTGACCCCGATCAATCGAGTCCACAAGCCCTGCAACCCCACTCGAGCAAGCTCGGTGGTTTAGGCTGTTCCGCGTTCGCTCGCCACTACTTACGGAATCTTTATTAATTTCTTTTCCTCCTGGTACTAAGATGTTTCAGTTCTCAGGGTTTGCTACCGTACCCTATGTATTCAGATACGGTTTCTCCGCTTCAGCGGAGAGGGTTGCCCCATTCGGAAATCCTCGGATCAAAGCTTGGTAGACAGCTCCCCGGGGCTTATCGCAGCCTCCTACGTCCTTCATCGCTTGCTTTAGTCAAGGCATCCACACCATGCGTTAAGTAACCTTCTTTTTTCGCTTATCCGCAAATGTTCCAATGCTCCACCTTGCGGCGAAACTTTGAAAGCACTCACGGACAATCGGTTAACAGTGAAGAATGTTTGCGCATTCAACGCACTGTTTGTTCGATTGCTTGTCGTATCATTTTTACAAATGACACAACCAACCTTACATACATTTCTATAGACTATCTCGAAACAACGGTACGCATTTCCGCAAGCCAGTGCGTAGGTCATCACTTCGAAAAAGACATGTAATTGTTAAGGCGCTTTTGCGGAAATTTTCGTCACCCTCTCGCATCAGAAAAGACGCGGAGAGAAAAGTCTATTTCTGCAAAAACCACGTACCTGATAAAATCCTTTTAGAGAAACAAAAAAAGCACTTTTTGGCACTTCTTTGTTCGTGTTATCTATAGTACGCAATCCTATGAAACCTGTCAAGTCCTTACTCTCTCAGACACTCCATACCGAGAAATCATCAAAAAAAGCCCCGCCGAAACGGGACTTTTTTGGCTTGTCTCAGAGACTATGATGCTGGCTCAGTCAGTGGTGAGACGTTTGGTCCAGCAGGGGCTACTGGTACCTGCGGTTCAGCCGGAGTTTCAGTGGTCACAGGAGGTGTTGGCACGACTGGCGTCGCACTCTTCAGATTACCCACTCCACTTCGCACATTACTGATCAGTTTCTCTACCTGCTCACGAGTCTGCTTGATGTTCCCCTCAGCATCAGCTGGCAAGAGGTCAAGAATTTTCTGATATTCATCAATCGAAGCCTGTTTCTTCCCCTGCTTTTCGTAGAGCAGTCCGAGTGAGAGACGGACATCAATCAGTTTTTCATTGGCTTTCAGAATGTCGAGGAAAATATCCTCGGCCTTTTTCTCATCGCCATCCTTGGCGCGGAGCTGATAGAGCACGGCCAGGTTATAGCGATAGTTGAGATTCTTCTTGTCGATATTGACGGCCTGCGATGCGCTGTCGATAGCCCGGTCAGTTTCCTTGAGGCGTGCCAGAATAATAGCGAGATTGTAGTGCGCTACTGCCAAATCGCTCTTCTCATCAATAGCTTTCTGATAAAAATCACGAGCTTCAGCGTAGAGCGCACTCCGGTCTGCTCCCTCAGGTTTCCCGTCACCCATAGCTCGCTTCACCTGGCCGAGCTTGAGATAAAACAATGGATTGTGCGGTTCGAGTTCCTTGGCACGGGTATACAATTCTTCAGCCTTCGGGAGAGCATCACTCGCATACACAGCACCATTTTCGTAGATGAGTGCCAGCGACTCTGCGGCCATGACATCATTTGGCATGAGCTTCCGTCCCTGCTCGCCAGACACCACGGCCTGACGGACATAGGTAGCCACTGTGTTCACGTCACGCTCCGCTTCCGGCTTCCCAGCTTCCACATTGGCAAGTGAGATATATTCCTGACCAAGCCGCGTAAAGTAACGTCCTTCCTGTGGATAGCGCGAGATAGCCTGAGCCAAAAGCACTGAGGCATCACGGCTCGGTGCAGCAGATGCCATACGAACTGCTTTCCCAGCTGTCATATCCGCGATAAATACCTTGCCCATGAAAACAAAGATAAATGCTACTCCAGCCGACACCACCATAAAGATAAAGGCGAGGGCCAGGGCGAATTTCGGCGCTGCCTTGAAAGACAACCGGAGATACTTTTCTTCCGAGCCACTCTCGTAGAGAAGAATACCCAGCGCCAAGGTCGAGAGAAGTGATCCGATCAAAAGCAGCGGTCCATTGATCGATGCGATAAAGGCTGCAATGAAGAACATCACCACTACCGTCCAGAATCCGAGCGAGTAAATCTTGTTGCGTTGCTTCTCGTGAGTAAGCAGATAGAGTCCGACACTCAGAAATGAGAACCATACGATGAGCAAGAGAACCATGCCGATCACACCGAGCGTCGCCAATGATTCGAAGAACAATCCATTCCCCTGATAGAAACGCAGCGTATAGAGCGAGTTCTGATTGTACTCTACCGGACGGAACATCGAAAACGCGTAGCCATAATTGGCCGGACCAACACCAACCGCAAAGTGTTCCTGCAGTGTCTCTTTGGCTACCTGCCAGGAGAGATTGATATTCGGCGATACCTCAACCGGCAACGTCGCTCGTACCAAGCTGTTCCCACCAATCATGAGGAAGCCGAGCACCAGGGCGAAAACAAGCATCGGCACCCAGGTCCACTGCTCTGTTGGACGAACGATCTGCGCCAAGATGTATACCATGAAAAAGGAGAGGCCACCCAGGACAACAATCCACGGAACAAAGGCATAGAGCGAAAGCAAGAGAAACAGCGTCAATGCCAAACCGACAAACAGCAGGCTCGTCACGGCAGTACGCAAATGCTTCTTCTCGGTCTCTTCTTTCCAGAGAGCAAAGATAGCCGTGAGAAAAAGCGGTACCAAGAGGCCGAGATAAATGGCCAAAGTTGAGACCGTACCGATCAGACTAATCGGAGCATACGACTCCAAGGCCGCTGGGAGGAAATGAATATTCATGAGAGCCAAGAAACTCCACACTACCAGGATGAAACTTGAGAGGAGAAAGCCTCCGAAAATCATCCGGAAGCGCTGCACCGTGAAATGACTGAGTATCAGATAGTACGCCAAGACCAGCGCTGTCACGGAGAGAATCCCTCGTGAAGGATCTCCAAAAAATCCCCAGAAGCTGTGCCAACGATCAACAGAAAAGAAAGCACTCACACAGTAGAACAACCAAAACAACAGCACCGGAATATCAAGCGGTGTCCGACGAATCTTCATCTCGCCCGTTGTCACACCCTTCGATACCCAGGCCACGATACCCACGAGCAACCACACATAGAAATAAAGCTGCTTGTCAAAGGCTATCCCCTGAAAGGTCAGTCCTGTGAAAAAAAGTGGCAGCCCAAAAAACAACGCTACGAGAGATACGGAAATAACCGCTTCAAAAAGACGGGCAGTCTTGGAATACTCTCCCTTGACTGGGGTTTCTGGCATCCCCGTGCCATGTGCCACAGGAGCATCCGGCATCTTGTTCATGGGTCGCACTGGCGTAGCATTTGAAGCAAAATTTGTCCCTCCTCCAAAACGGGCAAACGAAGGCTTTTCAGATTGCATAAGGTCTCTTTCAGTTAGTGAATAACGTACATATAGTATGTCTCCAGTATAGTAAAAAATCACGAGAGAAGCAAAAGCCCAGTTGTCAACCAAAACCTGCCTTTTCCAGAAATCTGAGAAAAGGGTCTTGGGCTATTTGAGCTTGAGGGTACCCTTGGTTTTGACCATCCCCTTCTGATAGAGCGTGGCCGGGAGAACTGCTGGCACCGCCGCCTCAGAGGCTATAATATAGACACGACCAGTAGAAGTAGAATAGCCATACGCTCCAATAGCCAGGTCGATTTTGCCATCGGTGTTGAAGTCCCCAGACGAAAGGGCGTATCCAAAATAAGAAAACGTTGCTTCACCAGTGATGGTGACATCAGCAGTGGCGGCAGTGGTCGGGATGGAGCCGTCGTTGTAGTAAATATATGTGCGCCCCGTTCCGCCACCAGCAGAATGCCCATAAGCACTAATAACAAGGTCTGTTTTGCCATCGGCGTTCCAGTCGCCAGCAGCGAAGGAAGCAGCAAACTGATCACCCCCAGCTTCACCAGTGATGGTGACATCAGCGGTAGCAGCGGTGGTGGGAATGGAGCCGTCGTTGTGGAAGATGTAGGCACGGCCGGTAGTAGAAGCATAGTTATTGGCACCAACAACCAAGTCGGTTTTGCCATCGGTGTTGAAATCACCAGAAATGAGGGAGACACCAAACTTATCATCTCCAGCCCCTCCCGTAATCGTGACATCAGCAGTTCCAGCGGTGGTGGGGATGGAGCCGTCGTTGTAGTAAATATAGGCACGACCGGTATAAGAAGAATATCCAGAGGCACCGATGGCCAGATCGGTCTTGCCATCGGCATTGAAATCGCCCGCGGTCAGAGAAGCGCCAAATGTATCCACAATTGCTCCACCAGTGATAGTGACATCAGCAGTGGCGGCAGTGGTGGGGATGGAGCCGTCGTTGTGGAAGATATAGACGCGGCCGGTACCGGAGGAATAATTATTGGCACCGACGGCCAAGTCGGTCTCACCATCAGCATTAAAATCACCAGCAACGAGAGAGGCTCCAAACTGATCGACAGTAGCTCCACCGGTAATCGTGACATCGGCGGTGGCGGCGGTGGTAGGGATCGAGCCATCGTTGTAGAAGATATAGGCGCGACCAGTGGAGGTAGAATAACCAAGGGCGCTAACAACGAGATCGATTTTACTATCCGCATTGAAGTCGCCAGAAACAAGAGCATACCCAAACGAATCATCTGCAACATCTCCTGTAATAGTGACATCAGCGGTGGCAGGAATGGAAGTGCCATCACTAAAGAAAATATAGACCCGACCAGTGGTATTAGCATAGGTGGCGCCAACCGCGAGGTCGGTCTTGCCATCGGCATTGAAATCCCCCGAGGAGAGAGAAGCACCAAATAAATCATCGGCAGCACCACCGGTAATAACCGGGTCGTTCCAGGTATAGACATAGGCGCGGCCGGTGCTAGAAGAATAACCAGTGGCTCCGACAGCCAGGTCGGTTCTGCCATCGGCGTTCCAGTCACCGGAAGTGAGAGAGACACCAAAAAAGTTACTCGTAGTTTCGCCAGTCAATATGATATCCGCGGTAGCAGCGGTCGTGGGGATACTCCCGTCGTTATTGAATATATAGACACGACCGGTACCCGCGCCTCCAGAATAATTAAATGCCCCGATAGCGAGGTCGGTTCTGCCATCGGCGTTCCAGTCACCGGAAGCGAGAGACGCACCAAAGTACTCACTGGCCGCTTCACCAGTAATGGTGACGTCAGCCGTGGCAGCAGTCGTCGGGATACTCCCGTCGTTGTGGAAGATATAGGCACGGCCATTGAAGGACGAGTAGCGATGAGCGCCGACTGCAAGGTCGGTTTTGCTGTCGGCATTGAAGTCGCCTGCCGTCATGGTATAACCAAAATAATTAGTCGTCGTTTCGCCGGTGATGGTGACGTCGGCTGTTCCAGCAGTGGTCGGGATCGAGCCATCGTTATGGAAGATATAAGCTCTGCCGGTACTCGAGGAGTAGCCATAAGCACCGACAGCCAGGTCGGTCTCACCATCCGCATTGAAATCCCCCGAGGAGAGAGAAACACCAAACTGATTATTCGTAGTTTCACCCGTGATGGTGACATCGGCCGTAGCCGCTGTGGTGGGGATGGAGCCATCATTGTGAAAGATGTAAGCCAGACCAGTAGATGAAGAATACGTATAGGCACCAACCGCCAAATCAATCGTGCCATCGGCATTGAAGTCACCGGAGACGAGAGAATACCCAAAATAGTCGCCAGCTGTTACACCAGTAATGATGACATCGGCACTATTGGCAGTGGTCGTGAGTGATC
>JBAQNF010000022.1:0-18131 GCA_049303555.1 Candidatus Moraniibacteriota bacterium
CGACAATTGTGCACATACCTTCACCACGGCGTTGCCCACATGGCCAAAAGACACAATAGCCAGCTCTTTGCCGTCTTTGATTTTTCTCCCTGTCCCGATAGGAATCGATGCCAAAGGAGTGCGCCACTCAGGCATGACACCCTGACCGCGTGGGTAGCGGATGGCCATCGCACCCTGTACCGCATCGGTCTGTGCCGTGTACATGAGGTTACGCAATTCCTCTTCATTCATCGGAGCACTCACGATCATGTTCGGCACACAACGCAAAAAAGCGATGTCATACGCACCCTGATGGGTCGCCCCGTCCGGCCCGACCAGTCCCGCCCGATCCAGACAAAAGATCACCTTCAGATTCTGGATGGCCACATCGTGAATCACCTGGTCATAGGCGCGCTGAAAAAACGTCGAGTAGATATTGCAAAACGGTAGGAGTCCCTGCGTCGCCAACCCGGCAGAAAACGTCACCGCATGCTGCTCGGCAATCCCGACATCAAAGACCCGCTGTGGCATGGCTTCCTGCATGATCTTGAGCGAAGAGCCAGAGAGCATGGCCGGTGTCACGCCGATAATCTGGGGATTTTTTGTCGCCAGCTCAAGCAAGGTATGTCCGAACACATCCTGATACTTCGGTGGCTGCGGGCCAGTCTGGACGCCTTTGATCCGCTCTCCCGTCTCACTATTGAAAAGTCCCGGCGCATGCCATATGGTCTGGTCACCATTTTCTGAAAACTTGTACCCTTTGCCCTTGCGCGTGAGGCAGTGCAGAATCTTTGGTCCCGGGATGTCTTTCAGATCACGAAGAATTTTTTCCAGTTGTACCACATCATGACCATCAACTGGTCCGAAATAGCGAAAGTTGAGACTCTCAAACAGATTGCTCTGACGTGAGAGCAGACCCTTGAGAGCGAGCTCCATCTGCGATGCCAATCGGCGCACATTGGGGCCATGCTTGGAAATTTTTCCAAGAGTATCACGCAACCGGTCACGCATGACATTGAAGGTCGGCGAAGCGGCTATCACCGTCAGATACTCTTTGAGCGCTCCGACATTGGGGTCGATACTCATACAGTTGTCATTGATGATGACCAGCATGTTGGCATCAGAGCTGCCCGCATGATTGAGTGCTTCAAACGCCATCCCGCCGGTCAGTGCCCCATCACCGATCACGGCAATCACCTGACGATCCGTGATGCCCCGCTCTTTGAAAGCCAGACTCATGCCGAGCGCCGCCGAGATGGAGGTCGAAGAATGTCCGACACCAAAGGCATCGTATTCGCTTTCTGTTCTTTTCGGGAAGCCCGAGAGGCCTCCGTACAAACGATTGGTGTGAAATGTTTTTCGACGACCCGTCAAAATCTTGTGCGCATAGGCCTGATGCCCGACATCCCAGATAAGCTGATCCTTTGGAGTATCAAAGACATAGTGCAGTGCCGTCGTGATCTCTATCACACCGAGACTGGCCCCGAAGTGACCACCCTTTTTTGAGACCATCTCAATGATAAATTGGCGCAATTCATCACACACCTGTGGCAGCTCGGCCACGGAGAGTTTTTTGAGATCGTGCGGGTATTCGATACGTTCTAGCAGTGTTCCAACCGGAGATTCCATAAGTAACTATTCAATATCTCAACGCCTATTTAAAACAAAAACTCGCTTGTCTCATAAAATATCCAGATTTCGGCTGCAAGCCTCTCAAAGCTCGTTGGATTATCATGATAGTCCGCCTCACTTTTCAAGGCTTTCGCACGAAATCTGAATATTTTCTCAAGACATGAGATTTTGAATAGTTACTGAGAAAAATCAAATCAAAGTCCTCCCATTATACCCCAATCAAATGGAGAAGGAAAACCCCGCAAACACTGGGCTTGCGGGGCGAAATATCCTTACGAAAGATGGTAGGATTACCCGATAAAAGTCAGGGCATTTCCTTTCTTGTCACCACGACCGGTACGACCGATGCGATGGATATAGTCTTCGTAGTTTTCTGGTAATTCGTAGTTGATGACGTGGGTCACATCTGGAATATCGAGTCCACGGGCAGCCACATCGGTTGCCACCAAGATCGTAATCTCATCCTTGCTGAAGCGGCGCAGTGCTCGCTGACGCTGTGGTTGAGACTTATCACCATGGATAGAGTCGACTTTGAAACCGCGCTCTTCCAAACGGTGTGCCAGCTTGTCGACACCGTGCTTGGTGCGACCGAAGATGAGCACCTTCTGAAACTCGGGCTTCAGGAGGAGATTGTGGAGCGTCTCGATCTTGTCTTCTTTTGGAGAAACATGTACCACATCCTGGTCGACGTTTTCTGAGGTTGCCCGAGACTTGATCGTGATGGTCACTGGGTCATTCAAGAACTTCTTGGCCAGCTCCGCAATCTCACGCGGCATGGTAGCTGAGAAGAAAAGCGTCTGACGCGGTGTCTGCATGAGCGCCGACAGATACTTGATATCATTGATAAATCCCATGTCGAGCATGCGGTCCACTTCGTCCAACACAATGTTGCCGAACCCAGAGAGGTCAAGCTTTTTGCGCTCGATCAGATCCTTCAGTCGTCCTGGTGTCCCGATGACAAAGCTCGGGTTTCTGGCCAAACTACGCATCTGCTCCATGATATGGGCACCACCGATACAGAGAGCGGAGTTGAGTCCTGAACCACGAGAAAAGACCCGCAGTTCCTCTTCGATCTGCAATGCCAGTTCACGGGTCGGCACAATGATGAGCACCTTCTCTGTCTTGTGCTTGAATGTCTTGTGAATGAGTGGCAAGAGAAACGCGGCGGTCTTGCCAGTACCGGTATTGGCGATCCCGATCAGGTCACGACCCTCAAGGATATGAGGAATAGCACCGTCCTGAATAGGGGTCGGATGGACATAGCCCTTCTCGGCCACATTGGCCTTGAGCTTACTGTGTATCTCAAAGTCCGCAAAGCGGTGCTTTGGATTGTAGACTTCCGTCTCGGTCGTCTGGATAGCCTTCTTCACAAACTGGGTGAAGTCGAGCTCGCGCTCTACTGGGCGTCTTTTTCTGCCATGCGTCGGTCGGCCAAAACGATTGACGGCCGGACCACGTTTTGAGGAGCTACTCCTCGAGTTTCTGCTGAACATTCTTTTGAATGTTAAGGGTTAAAATCTTCTTTCTCTCCTCTATAGAGAAAAAAGAATTCTCCCAAAGGATCTAAAGTAGTACTTCATTAAATCAGAAAATCGGAAGACTGTCAATAGAGGGAATGGGACTCAGGCTGAAATAGGTCGAGAAAAGGCTTGAAGCTCACGTTTCTGGTCATGATAGTCAGGTATGGTCTCAGCTACCAATGCCCAAAACCGTGCCGAATGGTTAAGTTCCCGCAGATGACACAGCTCATGCACCACCACATAGTCGCGTAGGTGCGGAGGTAAGAAAAGGAGGCGATAGTTGAAAGAGAGATTCCCCTGCGCCGAGCAACTCCCGAAGCGTGACTTCTGGTTGCGAATCGAAAGTCGGTGATAGCGCACACCATATATGACCTGGAAATACTGTACCCGCTCGGTGATACACTGACGCGCCGCTTCTTTGTGAGCGACATATTCTTCATGCCCACCCTGATTGAGCAGTCGTGGCGGACGACCAAGCGCCCGCTTGCAAGCATCCTGTATCCACGCTTGCTTGCTCGCGAGAAACTGCTTCGCACGCGCAAGCGACAGCGACCACGGAACAGTCAAAAAAATACTTCCATCATGGCGCACGGTGATACGGAGACTCTTCGTGCCACGACGTTTCCGGATAACGATAGGTAGATCGAACGTATCAATCATTGAAGTGCTCGCGCAGAATAGCCTCCACATCATTGATCTCGCTACTGCTCAGATTGTCCCGATGATTGGCTCTCAACATCCCAAGCATCCCATCGATTTCCTTGCCACTGATGCCTTTGGCACCAAACGCACTGTCTCGATCCGAATGAGCATTTAATATATTGAAAACTTCTTCACCCGTATGCCCTCCCAATTTTTTATGCAAATCGCGTCGTACCTGTGTCCCTACCTCACGAGGCGACAAACGCCGTGATCCGCTATCACGAAAAGAGGCACCTCCTGATACGTCAGCCGAAGGCTTACTCGAAAAAGTAGAAAAAAGTCCCATACTAAAGAAGTGTTAGAGAAATTACGAACACCTTCATTATACTGCGTTTCCCTGTTTTTGAAAAAAAAGCGGGCGCGGTCAAATGTTATGACCACGCCCTTGTTGGTAAAGATCCTCAGCCGAGACTGCCGCCGTTGGCGCCAGCCTGACGCAACACTGCCCGTACGGTACGGTTTACCGGTCGGTTACCGCCACCACCGCCAGCCAAAGACAATGGCAACGTCTGTTGACGCCGAGTCACAGGTGCCGAACCGCCGCTCAACAGCGGGGCTTTGATTGCCGCGGCCGAAGCGTTGGCGTTGCTACCACCCACACGAAAAGAGTACTGAGGTTTTTTCATTCAAATCTCCGATTTGTGAGCCCGAAATTCATTGCTCCACTACCAAGTGGATGAACCGAGCCTGCCTGGGAGAAAACTCCGTAAACAAAAAAGTCTTCCACAAGAAAGGCTCAGTTCATCGCTTTTTAGCTGTTAAGCTACGATTCTATTATTATACTCCAAAATGGCGGGAAAGTCAATCGGCGCCGCTTAAATTCCACTGTACGTCTCCCAAGAACTCTCTCGGGCGACTTTGTAGCCGAAAGCATGGACTTTTCATCTTATGAAAAGTTTCGGCGTACAACGTCAGTCAAAACCACGCTGGGGTTTTGACGGCACGAGAGAGTTGCTTGGGAGCACGGGAGGTTCCAAACGCGCTTTCTACTTCCCTACCACGAGCATGACCTTGTCCGTACTTTTCGCCTCGGCGTGCTTGCCGGTGGGATAGTCGAGCATAGCATCATAGAGCACCGACTGATCATAGCGGTAGCCCTCCCCTTTGCGGGTACCCGGGTCATTCACGATAAATTCTTTGGTCTCAGTATCATAACCGACAATCACCAGCATATGTCGTGTTGGTCCCGGCTGCTTAAAGTTGGGATTCTTGAGCTTGCGACCATCCGTCGGCACAATGACCAGTCGCTCCGAAGCGAGAGTCTCTTGTATATCGGTGATCGTCACGCCTCTTTGTACCTCCGAATTTTTCACTCCCAATACATCTCTCAGAAGACTCCTCGTATCTTCTATAGAAGTGTCCACCGCATGACCGAATTGTTTCTTTTCATACTTGGCCAGTGCTTCAATGCCTTTTTTCGCCTGCTCTTTTGTCAGAAGAGTCCCCTCCACCCAAGCCTGCGCCATGAGTATCGATGCCTCTTCACAGGCATCCTGAAAAATCGGATCACTCCACTCCGCAAAGGGAGCCTGTACCGTAAAGGGCACATCGGAAATACGGTATTGCTTCGGCGGCACAGGAGGTACCGCAAGAGGAAGCGCTGGCGCCTCGACGATCGGCTCTTCGATGTCTAGAGAGAGAACCGACTGAGAAGTCGGGAGCGGCTCCGTATATCCACCGAACCATTTTTCTGACACCAGAAAAACTCCTCCCAAGAAAAGGAGCGCGAGGAACAGCAAGATCTTAGTCATCTTCTCCGTCTTCATCTTCATCATCTTCATGATTATCCTCGTCATCGTCTTGGTCTTGCTCGTCTTCTTCTTGATCAGCATCGTCGTCTTCATCGTCTTCAGTACTCTTTTTCTTTTCCGACTCTTTCTTATCATCCTCTTCTTCCTTGTTTTCTTTCTTCGGTACTGCCTTTACTTCGGCTGACTGTTTGCTTTCTGCTTGCTTCTGTACAGACGGCTGTTCCCACACCCGCACTTCAGTGGCTCGAAAGGCGTCCTCACTTTCTTCCTCCCCGATAATCTTCACCGCCTGTGTCGGCTGGAGTGTCACCCCCTCCTGGATCTCGGCTCCGGAGTAATCGACTGTCCACAATTTCTCAGCAGAGTCGCGCAGCATGATACTGGCAGCATCCACAGACTGTACCGAACCGCCAAGCAGCCCCCGCTTTGGCTGAGACCACTGTCGCTCGGCCGATGGGATGAGCGCACCCCTGATCTCTGAATCGTGTGGCAGTGCATACAGGAGAAGACGCTCGGCTGGCTCATCGAGTGGTGACTGCTCGATGAAGTACCCAAAGACACTACTGGTCGAGAGAAACAGAGCGACGAGTATGGTAAGTGAGTAGCGATAGCCTCGACGAGTCTGGTGGAGAAGTACGATACTGATCCAGAGAAACACCGCCAGAAGCAACAACGAAAAAAGCGGCACACCAGAGAGTATGGTCTGGTACCAGGTAAAATTGGCCTTGGCATAGACGTCCCAGTCAATTTCAAACAGCGCATGAAAAGACAGTGTCATGATCAGCGCAGAAAAAACCACCACCACAAACGTACCCACCCAGTAGGCCGCGTTTCTGACGCGCGCTTGCCAAAGAGGCGCCGGCTGAATATTTTGTTCGGTGATGAGCGCGAGAATTTTTCGTGTCAGTTCTGACATAAACGGATATTATGGTTTTTTACTGAGTTGCTCAAGGAGCAATGTACGACCACGCCGTATGAGAGTGGCAATCGTGCCCTTCGGTTTTTTCACGATATCGACTATTTCTTCGTATGTTTTTTCTTCCAGAAACCGGAGGACCAACACATCACGGTATATGAGAGGAAGTCCCAAAATAGCCTCTCGTACCTGTTCGAGATCGTCCCGCCTGAGAAAATCTGCTTCTGTATCTTTTGCTGTCGGCACGAACTGTTCCACATCATCGAGTGAAACCTGTGACAGAAACGGCCGTGTCTCCACGCTCCGAAGTGTATCGATCGCCTGGTTATGGGTAATACGGTATGCCCAGGTGGAAAATTTCAATTCCTCATCGTAGTCATTCAAATGACGGTACATTTTGATGAACGCCTCCTGCAAAATATCGCTCACTTCTTCATCTCCCCAGCCCGTCAGCCGCCTCAGGTACCGACGGAGTGGCTGCTCATAGCGCTCCATCAGCACTCCAAACGCCTCAGGTTGCTTCTTCGCCAAAACAAGCAGTGCCTGATCACTCTCGAGAGATCGGTCCTCTGTCGGATCAAAATGAGCTCCTGTCTCTTCGGCCATATGAAAACTTTACCCGCCAATACTCGTTCTACTCTATGAAGAGCACTTGCTCTCGTCTCATTCGTTACATTGTCATACTACCATATGAAAAAATTCATCACGAAATTCACCCTGTTTCTTTTTGTCCTCGGTGCCTTCTTTGGCCCATTGGCGGCGGTCATGGCTTTCGAAAAATCCAAACGGGCCGAGAAAATAGCGGCGCGACAAGAGGAGATCACGGTGGCCCAAAGAGACATGGAGCTGGCACGCTACCAGTACTACATAGACATCAACGGTCAGAAAAATAATCTCAGACAGGCCATGCAGGATGCCAAGGCTCAGTATGAGCAACTCCTGAAAGACCAACCCGGGCTGGTGGCCAGCAAGCAGACCGCAAGACAACAGACTGTTATCAAGCCCGTCGTGACCCAGAAAATTGCAGAACAAAAAGTGGCGGTCTCTTCGAACTCGAAACCAAAATCTTCTACAAAAACCCGGACTTCCTAAGTAACTGTCTAAAGTACGCTATGAAAATTCTCATCTTTGTCTCCAGACTTACCCTTCTCTTCTTACCGGTTCTTTTTATGATCCTACCGGTATCTTTTTCTACTCATCCTACCTTCCTCACTCCCGTATCGGCCAGAGAAGACGAGGAGGACGAGGATCGTGAAGAGGAGGAGGATGACGAAGATGAAGACGATGACTCGGAATCTTCTGCCAAACAATCCGCCCCCAAGACCAAAACTATCAAAGTCATCAAAGAAGTCATTGAATACAGACCCGTAACAGAAACAATCATCGTCACAGAAGAGGCCTATGCCAAAGACGCCGATGGTGACACCCTGGTCGATGCCATTGATCCTGATCCGCTCGTGCCACAAAGCGAGTACTTCACTGACCAGGACGACGACGGGATTCCAAACGCTCTCGATCGTCACCACGATGAAGATGACTTTGCCTACTATGATTTTGAAACCGATACCAACGAAAACGGTATCCTCGACTCCTATGAAGAATAGCCCCTCGTGGCAAAATCTTCGTAAAGAAACACACAAAGATATCATGAATACTGATATCCTGTGCGAGATTGTTTTTCCAAAAGAACAAGCGGTACTGGCCAAGGTCTGCCTCGAACAGGCTTTCGCTCTGATGCGTGATTTTGAGCGCCGCTACAGCCGCTTCAAAGAAGGTAACGACCTGTGGCAACTCAACCAGAGCGAACACATGGAGCTCAGTGAAGAATTTTTTGACCTCCTGACCAAGGCCAAATATTTTTACGAAAAAACCAATGGTATCTTTGATCCAAGCATTCTTTCTGCATTGGAACGAGAAGGGTATGTAAGCAACCTCTCCGAACACCCTGCTTCCCAGAAAAGAAATTTCAGAGAACTCATGCTCAATCCTCTCACCCGCTCTGCCCATAAACCGAAAGACCTTCGCATTGACCTGGGCGGTATCGGCAAAGGCTACATCGTTGATCAGGTAGCCGCTTTTTTGTCACAACATTTTGAAAATTTTCTCATTGATGCTGGTGGCGACATCGCTGTCCGAGGGGGCAACCAGAAAGAAGGTTCTGCCTTCTGGGGCATCGAGGTAGAGCACCCGAGAGATACGACCGCTTCTCTCGCACTGCTCCTCCTCACCGACCAGGCCATCGCCACATCAGGCAGAAATCGCCGCCACTGGGAAAAAAATGGGGAATCGAAGCACCACCTCATTGATCCCACCACAGGAAAAAGTGCTCTGTCAGATTTCCTCTCTGTCACAGCTATCGCTCCAGACGCTACTACGGCTGATATCTTTGCCAAAACCCTCTTCATTGCCGGACGCAAACAGGCACCGCTTCTCGCCGAACAATTCCATATCCCCGCCATATTTGTTGCAGACGATGGTACCGTCACTCTCAATCATTTTGCAGAACCCTATGTTTGGAAAGCCCACTAAATCATTGGTCGTAAGCGTCCTCATCATCATGGGCACCTTCTTCGTTTTGACCCATGCTTCTGCCGCGCTCAAAGACAGCGATGCCGATGGTGTCACCGATCAAGCCGAGTCCGAGACCTACTTCACTGATCCCCTCAACGCCGATAGCGATAGTGACAGTGTTCCGGATGGCGACGAGATCATTCATCGTTCTGATCCCCTCAACAAAGAAGAGAATCCTCTCCAGGCTATCGAACAGTCGTTTCCCCAGGAACGTCTTCCGGCATGGCTCCTGGCCTGGCTTGCCAGTGTCGGTACGCTCATCGGAGCTAGTATCATCGGATGGGTTATTTCTGCTCTCGTACGAAAAAGAGGGGCGTAGCCCCTCTCTCTTCCATCAACGCTAGACCCCCTACGCTACCGGATGATTTTTGTGTCCGTTTGCTTTTTCACGCATCTTTTGGAATTGTTGGTGAAGCACCTCCATCTCAACATCAGACAACTCTTCGAGATCCAACAACTGATTGCGCGAAGATTTTCCGGCGCGGATCAGCTCGTCGAGTTTGAGCTGCATCGCTCTCCCATCACGGTTCTGTGTATTCTGCACCAGAAACACCATGAGAAATGTCAGTACAGTCGTGCCAGTGTTGATGACAAGCTGCCAAGTATCGGAATAGTGGTAATACGGACCGGAAATCGCCCACACCAGTACTACAAACATCGCCAACGTAAAAGCCTTTGGTGAACCAGCAACCCTAGAAGTTCCATGAGCAATTTTTCGAAAGATGTCAGTCATAGTATTTTTATATTTTGTTTACACTTCCTTTCCATAATACTCCCAATGAGAAGAAAAAGAAAAACTCCACCCCCAAGGGCAGAGCTTTTCTTTGATGCGGGGACGACCGGACAATCGAACAGCTTCGCTCTGAGAACGCCTCCGTTCTCAGCGGACTATGTCCTGCTCTCCGCAACGGGACAACTCCCGTTTTCCCGACCCCTTTCCCTGTTCGAGTCACTCGTCCGCAAAAAAACACCCTTGCGGGTGTTTTTCTCTGCGGGGACGACCGGACTTACCCCTCCGGGGCATAAACTTCTCATCCGATTGTCCCATAAAAAATATCTACACTGAAAAAGTGTAGATATTTTCTTTGGCGGGGACGACCGGACTCGAACCGGCGACCTACTGCGTGACAGGCAGTCGCTCTAACCAGCTGAGCTACGCCCCCGTATGTCACTTTTTATTGTTACCCAAGCAGCTGGGTCAGCGATTTCTTAAACACCGCTTTTGCTCCGTTACTATCAAGGGTGGTGGCCAAATCGGAAAAATATCTATTTACCATCATGTTTACCTGGTTTTTCCCCTCTTCATCAAGCTCTTCCAGGGCTGTAGATGGCACTCCAATAAGATCCATCATTTTACTCAGAGCCGACACCAGTGCCTGACGTTCATTTGTATCACTGTCAACAATCACAGCTTCTATGGCGGCAAGCCCCGCAAGAGCCAGCTGTTCTTGCTCCTCAAATTCTTGGGAGGACTTTGGCATGCCACTAATAGGCAGCTCATGTCTAAATGACACTTCCTTATCAACTGGTCGTCCTCCAAATCTTTCGATACCCATATACTTCTTTCTCCTTAGTAGCAGGGGCGAGACTCGAACTCGCGACCTCAGCGTTATGAGTGCTGCGTTCTAGCCAGCTGAACTACCCTGCCTTAATTTTCAATTCTTTCCACTTGTTGCGGGGGGTGGATTCGAACCACCGACCTCTTGGTTATGAGCCAAGCGAGCTGCCAGACTGCTCTACCCCGCTATATTTCTTCAACTGCCCCCTTCCTTGCCCAGACTTCCAAAACTTTTCTCGCTCCCGAGCCTGAAGACTATCAGAACATTCCTCAAGTTTCAATACCTTCGCTATTTTCTTCCCTCTTGTTGATCTTGTTTTCCCTCTTCTGTGTTCATGAACCCTCTGTCTCAAATTATGTGTCATCCCCACATAATGCTTTCCATCCTCGAATTGCAATGCATACACGGTATACATATTGATTCTTGGTTATGAGCCAAGCGAGCCCTCCTTCGGCGGGTAAACCCTCCTCGGCGGGTAAACTGCCAGCTTGCTAGCCTTCGGCCAGCTTGTCCGCCTACGGCGGAACTGCTCTACCCCGCTGTACGTCGTCTTCCTATTGTATACTCTTTCTCTTTCGATTCCAACTGTGGGTGATCCAAGATTCGAACTTGGGACCTCGACATTATCAGTGTCGCGCTCTAACCAACTGAGCTAATCACCCGTAAAAATAGCTTAGCGCCCCTCTCAAATCTCACCGCCCCAGATAAAACAAAGACAAGACTTATCTCATAAAATATCCAGATTTCGGTGTAAAACCTCTCAAAGCTCGTCGGGTTATCATGATAGCCCTTCTCACTTCTTCAAGGTTTTCCCCACGAAATCTGAATATTTTCTAGAGATATGACATTTGAGAGAGACACTTAAAAAAACCGCTCTTTTCGAACTCTGAGAGTATAGCGGAAAGACAGAAAAAACTCAAGTCTTCTCTTCGTTCTTCAAAAAATCGCTCTTCTCCACCAGGTCGCCACGCGCGTATGCCTGTAGAATCGCCTCTACTTTTTCTTTCTTCAGATCACGGACTTGGACGTTGGTGACCGCCAGAGCGACATAGTTCATGCCGAAACGTCCCTGCCACGTCTTCAACACCTCATCGTACGGCATCTCCACATTTCCAATTGGAAGATTGATATTGAAAGAATCTCCGCCCACACGGGAGTCATATATATAGAAGATCTTTTTCCGATCATCGTATCCGCCGACCGCCAACCAGTGGAGCGTCTTCGCACGAGTCAGAATAACTGGTGGTCGTTTTTTGGTAGCAATCTCATTCTTGATCCAGTGGAGACGTTCTGCATCCGACAAGCCAGCCAGCCGCATTTCAATCGTTTCCATACCACGTGCTTTGAACAACCTCCGCATATCGCCCGGGGTCACAGGACGAAACAAATCAAACCATATCGGACCACGCAAAATACGATTGGAAGGAGCGGCCTTGATGCCCACTGCCTGAGCCACCCACTCAGAGGTATACGACCCACAGCGAATATGAGACCAATGATCGATAGCAGGATTTGAGACCGCCTCAATACACGATGCCTCCGGCAATGGAGAAGAATTTTCAGATACCATACGCTGTCATTAGATAGTCCTATTTTAGCAAAAATCGAGACAGCATGGAAATCCACCTCTCTATCGTCTGGCAACTTCTATGGTAGAATAGAGAGGCCATACTATCTTTCAATGTCTATGGAAAAAAATAAAACTTCAACAAAACAATCAGTCAAAGAAGCCTTCAGCGCGTGGCGGCGAGTACTCGGCAGCAAAAATGTCCTGACCGGAGAACAAAGCCGAAAAAAATACGGCAAGACCACCTTTCCGACAGACTACACCGTCCTCGGAGCAGTCATGTGCGGGAGTGCCGCCCACGTCGCCCAATCCGTCCGAATCGCCAAAAAGTTCAATCTTCCGCTCTATCCCATCAGTGGCGGAAAAAACTGGGGCTATGGCAACGCTCTCCCGCCAGAGGAAGCTGTCGTACTCGACCTTTCTCAGATGAAGAAAATCTCAGGTTTTGATCCCGTACTGGGTGTCATCGACATTGAGCCTGGCGTCACCCAGCAGGATCTCTACAATTTTCTTCACAAAAAGAAAGAGGCGTTCCTCGTCCCCGTCCATGGTGGAGGACCTACCTGTAGCATTCTGGGGAATGCCCTCGAGAGAGGCTTTGGCATCACTCCCTATACCGATCACTTTGGTGCTATCAGCTCCATCGAAGCCATCTTGCCTGATGGATCACTCTATCGGCGAGCCCTCGATGAGATGGGCGGTCCGACGATAAACCGTCTCCATCCCTGGGGTCTCGGCCCTTATCTTGAGGGACTCTTCACCCAAGGAAACTTCGGCATCGTCACTTCGGCATCGCTTCTCCTTGCTCCTATTCCTGAAAAAATCGCTTTGGTATTTTTTAGCGTCACCAAAGACGAAGACCTCGAGAAGGCCGTGACCGCACTGCAGCAGGCCATCAGTCTCACCGGCACCGTGAGTGGCTCTTTCAATCTCATGAATGCCAGGCGCGTGCTCTCCATGCAAGAAAAATATCCAGACAACGTCGCCGCCCCACACTCTATCATCCCTCCGAAGGTGATCGAGGATATGTCGCATGCCAACCAGATTACTGCCTGGACCGGTGTCGGAGCAATCTATGGCCATGCATCAATGGTCAGAGCCGCCCGCTCTATCTTCAAGAAAAACCTCGGGCCGCATGTCTCACACCTCATGTTCCTCTCACCATCACTCGTTCGTAAAGCCTCTCGCTTCGTCCGGCTCGTTCCAGGTCATATCGGAAGAAATCTTTCTGGAAGCATAGACTCCCTCCTCTCCTTGCTTGAGCTTCTCCGTGGCAAACCGAATCAGGTAGCACTCCCCTTGGCCTACTGGAAGTCGGGCGTCCCTATGCCCCCTCGCCGAGCGCTTGATCCGGCCCGTGACGGCTGCGGGCTCTATTGGTATTCTCCACTGGTACCCTTCACCGCAAAAGATGTCCGTTCCTATGTCGACATGGTCAATACTACCTGTGAACGCCATGGTATTGAGCCGCTCATCACGCTGACCAGTCTGTCTTCGCGCTGTTTCGACAGTACGGTTCCCGTTCTTTTTGATCTCAACAATCCCGAAGACACCAAACGTGCTACACGTTGCTACGATGCGCTCTTTCAAGAGGGACGCAAGCTTGGCTGTCTCCCCTATCGGCTCGGCCTACGATCACTCCACTTCCTCAAAGAACTCGCTCCTACTTCCACCCGCCTGACCAGCATCCTAAAAAAAGCCCTCGATCCAGCAGGACTTATTGCTCCGGGACGCTATGTTTTTCCAGACGAGAAAAAAAGATAGCGCTGTCCCTACACCGACAGTTTTCCTTGTGACCGCAAGACTCTTTTGACCAAAAAAAGTTTTAGGCGCTGCATCGGATTCCGATTCCCGAAAGGAATATAGACTTTCTTGAGGGTGCGAAGAAACGGATCAAAATGAAGAGAATGAGGAACCGCGCGCACTTTCCCTCGAAACAATATCTTGAGTGCTTCTGTCGAAACCAAGTTGGCACACAAAAGCGTCCCCGTGACCAACGATGGCGTTTTTTTCTCCTTCCAATTGACACTCTCAGGCTTGAAATATCGACGCTGGAGCAGTGTCGGGGTCACCCCGAGACCAAAGCGCAGCAGCATCTCCTCTTCCGTCTGACCATCACGAATATCAAAGTAGTCTTCGAAACTCATACCCTGCGGGTCAAAAACCAGCACAGAAGATCCAAATCCTATCGGTCCGGCCGAAATGACAAAAATATTTTCTTTCCGCGCCCCCCGATAGATACGTCTTCGGACATCGATACAGAAAAAATCTACCGCATCCAGCACGATATCCGCGCCCCGGAAAAAGGCATCGCTATTTTCTTCCTGGAGTCCTTCAGGGAAAACTTCTACCGTGGCATAGGGATTGATAGAAAGGATCCGATTTCTGACCGCCTCTACCTTCGGCATCCCCACCGTCTCCATGGTAGCGGCTTCCTGACGATTCATATTCACTACTTCATACGAATCCATGTCGGCAATACGGAAATGACCCACCCCGAGACGAGCAAACGTCGTGGCATAGATCGCCCCGACACCACCTAAGCCCGGGATGACTACGGTCGCATGTCGCAATCGCTCCTGTTGTTTCAAAGAAAGAAGCCCTCTGTTTCTCGAAAAGGCCTCTTCGTAAAAATCATTTTCATCCAGCATAGGTGAAGCAAAACAATATCTTACCTCTGACGCGATTGCTTTTCTTCCTTGGTAGCAAAACAGCGCAGATAGATATGATCAGGCAGTGTCTCATTGAGATGACGCACAACGAGCACCTGCGACATGAAAAGCGCGACCAAGAGAGCGCCCATGCCCGAGAGAAAACGAATGAGTGTCACCTGAAAGAGCGTCGGATGATCTCGACCGAACTCCATCGCCTGAAAGAGAGAGGTACAGGAAGCAGGAAGCGTATCGGTACCGAGTGAAAAATAACAACTCGAAGCGGTGAACATGAGGTAAGCGCCCACGGAAGCGATGGCGAGGCTGGTCAACTTGATCAAAAGATCGATAATCTTATGGTAGGGCTGCGCGATATCGTCATCAAACGTATGGAGTGAACGCTTCAGGAACTGAATATATCGTTGAATCATACGAAAAAAATTATCTTTTCAAAATATTTTCCAAATACAGAACAATATCACCAACCGTTTCTATATTGATCAATTCTTTGTATTCCGTTTCAACACCAAACTCTTTTTCAAAAGCACTGATCAGCGTGAAGAGCGCAATGGAATCTTCCGCCAGGTCATCGATATTCGTCGTAAGCAAAATGTCCTCAGGATTTTTCTTGAGGGTTCGAGCGATCAGTTCTCTCACTTTTTCTTCCATACTCTTAGGTTAGATACACTATAGCACCAAACGGCACCCCCGGAAAAGCGAGCTTCTCTGCTCTGAAAGACACCTCTAAACCGTCTTTTTCGATCCTGACCAGCTCCCCCTGGTCATCAAGCGTCATTTCAATCATCCTTGGGTGAGCCCGCAACCCCGTTCCTAGAGCCTTGAGAAAGGCCTCTTTGTAACACCAAAGAGAAAGCGGGGACAACAACCCTGTCTCAATATATGACTGAAACTCCCTTTCCGTCAAAAAGGCCTTACTGAAATCATTAGAACAGATCCGTTCCCTTTCAATATCAACACCGACAAACCCGCTCTCTCGAATGAAAGACAGCGCTGCCACCGCCTGACCAGCCGTGTGACTGAGTGTCAGGCTATATTCCTCTGGAATGAGTGTTTCCGAAGAAGCGAGGAGACGAAACGTTGGTTTTTCTTTTTTCCCACTGACTATCTCTACGTCCTGCCAAGAAACAGTGCGCCCCGTTCTCCGGTATATTTCATCTACGATGGCCTGCTTGGCCGCCATGCGCCCAACCAACCAATCGGCTCGCTTTTTCGGGGCAAGCTCCTCGTAGGCGACGTATTCGCCCGAAGAAAGATACTCGTGCGCCGTCTCGCCGGTCAGTATCTGATTCGAAACATGCACCATACCCTAGTTGTAAGAAAATCAGAGTTGCTCAACAAATGTTTTCAGTTCTTCTGCATTGGAAGGGAGCATATCAATATCGTACACCTTGCTAAATTTCAGCAGCGCTTTGCCCCGAGCGAGCACATCCCGATAGTGCCCAAACCCCCGCATACGAACAAAGACTACTCCCTGACTATCTCTGGCGAGAAACTCTATGCCCGGCTGAAACTCGCCCATCGTCTCCCGATTGATTTCACCCTCAGGAAACAAAAACACCGTCTTGTGATTTTTCAAAAGATGCCGGGTACGCATCAATCCCAGCAATTTCTCTTTCTTGGTGCCACCAATATCATATCCCCCTACCAGCTTGAGGAGCGGCTTGAAATAGTACCGCTGGTAGTCTCTCTGGTTCACGGGGAAATGGATAGGGAGAAGTTGGAGAAACAGTCGAAAGGGCAAATACGACAGCACCACAAAGGGATCAATTTTCGACTGATGATTCGACACGAACAGAATGCCACACTTCAAAGAATGCCAGTCCTCCGGAAAGACGCGCTTGGCACCAAAAAGTATCCGCACCTGCGGCGTGATAACAAGATACGAAATTATCTGTGCCGTTATCCGAATGTAGTCCTTCAATTTTTCGCGCCATCGCTCCATAAATGATTTCAACTATTCTTTCTCAAGTATAACGGGTATTCACCCCAGGGCAAGCCCTGGACTCAAATAGGCTAAAATCCATGCAAAAACAAAGGAAACATGGTACAGTAAAGGGAGATTATCCCCTTGTCGGTATGAGACAATTTTTGCTTGTTTTCATTTTTGTGGTACGTGATTTCAGCAAGGCTCGAACCATTTTTTCCATGGTTATCATCAGCCTCGCTATCGCCGCCACTTCTATTCTCTCAACCAATGGCATCTTGGCCGGATTCCAAGAAATGTTGACCGCCGGCGTCCGGGGTTGGATCGGTGATATTATCATTATCCCACCAGAAAAAAAGACTACGCTCAGTCATGCCGAAGATATTGTCTCTGATCTGCGGACACTCGAACACGTAGAGGCCGTCAGCCTCCGTGGCGGAGCAACCGGCGCGTTCAAATACCAGGATACCTTTTCCTACCCTTTCACTATCGTCGGTGTCGAAACAAGTACCGAGACTCGTGCGACCGCGCTCCCGAAGACCATCACGTCGGGCGAATTTTTCGATACCACCATGGACTCCGAAAGCGTGGTGCTCGGGATGACCTTTGCCGATAGTTTCAAAGGCGGGCCCTATGATGGAGACGGTGTCGTGGTAGGAGACGATATCCAGTTCTCCCAAAGCGATGGTGGTACAAAAAGCTACCGCATCAAAGGTATCATCGACGCCAAGAACTTTATCCCCAACTCATCGGCCTTTCTGCAGAAAGATGAGGCCGAGAAGATGGATGTCGCTCACCGCAATAACGCTATTGTCATAAGACTGACCGATATTTCCGCTCTCGAAGCAGTCAAAGACACTATCATACAGCGCCATCCGGATGTCATTGTCCACACCTGGCTGGAAGAGTCCGGCTATATAGAAGACATCATGGAGACCGTCCGCTACATCACCACCCTCATTTCTTCCCTCCTCATCTTCTCCGTGTTCTTTATCATCGCTATTGTCATCTTCATCAATATTTCTCAGAAGAAACGGCAGATCGGCATCATGAAGTCGATGGGCGCCACCACATCATTCATCGTTTCTATCTATATACTCGAGGCCATCCTCTACTTCTCCTTCGCCTACGCACTCGGCGTTGGCATGTTCCTCCTCATCCATATGTTCTCTGTCGCCCATCCGGCGCCACTGCTCATCGGTGATTTTCACACGGTTTTGGACTGGCAAAGAAACTTCCTCTACTTCATCATTCTCCTCGTCTCCGCTTTCTTGGGCGGTCTTGTCCCTTCGCTCCTTGCCTCTCGTAACAAAATTATCGATACACTCCGTAGTGTTT
>JBAQNF010000023.1:0-16092 GCA_049303555.1 Candidatus Moraniibacteriota bacterium
CTTTACGCCCAATAAATCCGGATAACGCTTGAGGTCTCTGTATTACCGCTACTGCTGGCACAGAGTTAGTAACCTCTTATTCTTCAGGTACTCTCATCGAAATTGCTCCCTGAAAAAAGCGGTTTACAACCCGAAGGCCTTCATCCCGCACGCGGCGTCGCTCCATCAGACTTTCGTCCATTGTGGAATATTCTCGACTGCAGCCACCCGTAGGTGTTTGGACAGTGTCTCAGTTCCAATGTTGGGGGCCATACTCTCATACCCCCTACCCGTCATAGCCTTGGTGAGCTATTACCTCACCAACAAGCTGATAGGACACAGGCTCCTCTTGAAGCGATAAATCTTTATTCCGTAGAACATATCGCGTATTAGCCTAGATTTCTCTAGATTATCCGCGACTTCAAGGTAGATTCCTATGTTATCTGAACCCGTTTGCCGTGGGTCTAAACCCACTCGACTTGCATGCCTTATCCACGCCGCCAGCGTTCATCCTGAGCCAGGATCAAACTCTCAATATAAATGAATGAGTTATTCGATTGCTCGAATCCTTCGCGATTCATTTCGATCACGAAAGTAACAACTCGTTGCGACTCACTACTCGAAACGAATAAATTCGTTTCTTTCGCTTGTCTTAGAATAGAGTTCTCCGTAAGAACTAACCACAAAAAATTGTGATTATTTTATTGTTTTTTCCATAGTCTTGCTCGCGCAAGATTTCTGGAGGCTCTCAATTATTAAAGAAATGTCACCTGCTGCGACACAGAGGCATCGGGCTCAGGTGAGAAAAACAGATAGAAACAAAAGCAACCCGTTACCATGCGGTTTCTAGATTGCTTAACTAGTATAACGAACGAATAATCCCTTGTCAAGGGTTTGGCGTAAAATCGGCATCAAACCGTTTTTCAGGGAAATTCTCTTGAGGAAAATAGAAAATAATACCGTAAATAAGCCATTATTACGATACTGTTTTCATTTGACAAAGTTATGGCTATTCGAAAGAGTTGGGAGTATTCTATAAGGGAGGCTTGTTCATACACCAAAGGAGGTTGCTATGAGTACTGTCAGCCTAGGAAGAATGGTGACGCTTCCTTACTTCGTCACCCGGATATTGCGGATCGTTGTAGCGATCATCAGTATTGGAAACAAAAAAATCATCTACTACATTCAAAGAAGCCCGAGTGATGCAGAGATGCTCCAGCTCCTGGCTCAACTCGAGCGCCACGACACGCTCGTTGCAACGCGTGACAGTGCTCGCCTCAAAGCAGAGGCTGCGCGACTCGCGGCATTGGCAGAAGCTTCTGCCTAGCTACCAAACAAAACCGCCCCTCATGCGTAACACGCACTTCTCAGGGGCGGCTTTTTCTTTTTTTTCACACAAGCGGCTACTTCAAGCGATTGTTGATGAAGAGAAGGAGAAACAAAGGGAGTATCATCCAGAAGATGAGCGCAAATGGTGATGCAAAATAACCGTAGGCAGTTTGTGAGATATAGGAGAGCGCCATGGTTTTCGGAAGGAAGGCCAGTGTCACGCTAACAAGCATCCCCGTCACCAGAATACTCATGACAAACAAACGCCAGAAAAAGTCCGTTCCCGCGCTCGTGATATGAACATCAAACAATCGATCGTCCACCGTACTCAAAAAAAACAACAGTGCCAAGAATGCCCCCACCTTGGCATACGGAGAAAAAGCCAAGAGCTCTTTGGGCAAGACACTGATAAAGGCAACGACGATATAGACGTTGATAAGAATATTAACGAGCTTCCAACGACCAAAGATAAAACCAACCGCAACACTGAGGCCGATAAAAATAAAGAGGAGGGAGAGATCGCCCGCCAGATTCTTTGGAATAGCCAGTGATGAGAAAAAGTCGTTCAAAAAAGACATAGGGGGAAATCAATCTATATAGAGAGTATACTGCCGGAAGAATCCCTCTGTCAAAGGGAAAAAACCGCTCTTTTCCTCCTTTTTCAGCATTTTCAATTTTGGAGTATACTAAGAAAGTACCCCTAAGTACCTCTCTCAAGTCTCAACGCTGATAAAAGGGAGAACCAAAGCTTGTCTCATAAAACATCCAGATTTCGGCTGCAAGCCTCTCAAAGCTCGTTGGATTATCATGATAGTCCGCCTCACTTTTCAAGGCTTTCGCACGAAATCTGAATATTTTCTAGAGACATGAGATTTGAGAGAGTTACTAATTGACCCCTCCCCCCTATGATTCATCGCTATCGGAGCCTGCTCTTTTTGTTTTTTTCTGCCTCCTTTTTCATTGCCGCCGGATCAGTCATCTTCTACACCTATGGCTACCGCTTCAACTTCGAACGGGGCATCTTTGTCTATACTGGTTCTCTCTCGCTCAAGACCAATATCAAGACGGTCACAGTAAAAATCGACAATGTCATCATCTCAGAGAAACGCCTCGGCATCCTCAATGACTCTATCCAGGTTTCCGGGCTCCATCCTGGTGAACACTTTGTCGAAGTAGGCACCCCGGGATATAAATCCTGGAACAAAAAAATCGTCATTCAAAGCGGTCTCACCACTGAATTTTGGAATATCTTCCTTACGGAAGAAAACCCAGAGCAAGAGCCAGTCCCCGGAACAGAACAAGCTATCAAGATGTTCCCCGCGCCAAATGGTCTCTTTGCGACGGTGAAGAAAGATGGAGAGCGCTATTCAGTCGGCGTCCTTGATATCGGAGCCGAGACAGACGAGGAGGTATTCTCTACCACCGAAGCTCTTTTTCTGCCGGCACTCGAGACCAATATCGAATGGTCGCCGGAAAGCCACAAGCTCATCGTGCCTCTCACCAAAGAGGGCCAGCCGCTCTATATGATCACTGATATCAAGGAAAAAACATCCTTCTCCCTCAATGAAACCGTGGGAATGGCAGACACACTCCAGGCACCACGCTGGGATGCTACTACCAAAGACTTCCTTTTCTTCCTCCGTGGAGATACCCTCTATCGCCTCAATACCAATACACCCAAAGACGTCGTGGAGTCCCCTGCTGAGCTGGTGGCTGAACACGTCGCTGCCTATGACCTCTCTGGCAACAAGCTCTACTACCTAAGCTCCATAGATGGCCTGGTCTACGAAATCAATGGTCACGGCAATGCTGATACTCCAAAGCAGACCACTCCCAGTCCGGTCGCTATCGACACCCACAGTACCTATTCCCTCATCGTCTACGATGACACCCGCCTCTCGGTCATCGAAGAAAGCACCGGGAAATTCATGCTGTATAACGAAAAGGCGCCCGTTCCACTCAAGGAGCTTGGCAGAGGCGTAAAGAGCATCCAGTACTCAGATGACGGAAAAAAACTCCTGTACTATACAGAAAATGAGATTTCCGTGTATTTCAATCAAGCCTGGGAAGTCCAGCCGTTCCGCGCAGCAGACAGCATCATCCAGGTGGCTCGCTTCTCTGCTCCAATCAGAAACATCCAGTGGACCAAAGACTACGAACACGTCATTTTTTCTTTGAATGGATCCGTCAAAATCATCGAACTCGACAATCGGGATCGGAGAAACATGACTGACTTCGCAGCATTTTCCTCTCCTCTTCTCCAGATCCTCACCCGCTTCGATGAAAACGCCATCTACTTTGTCTCAGAAAATAATACCGCTCCCGCCGTACACCGTGCGAAGTTTACCGAACAAACCGGATTCTTTGGACTCTAAGTATCTCATCCGTTATCACCGACCGTATGACATTCAGAGAAAGACTCTTTGCCCCACACAAGGAAAAAGGAGCAGGCGGCACCTACATCACCAATGACGCGCACTCTCTCCCTCTAGGAGGAGAGAGTGCCCTCGAACGCCGTCCCGAACAAGAACAGACCGAACGACAACTTTGCGCCGGCTTTGACACGGTACTGCAGAAGCTCAAACAAGACCCTGCAGATCTCCAGGTTCGTATCGAAAGACTGAAGAACCTCCCCGACTGCCATGGCGTCCTTGGCAAGCTCGCCCCATACTTCACTCCAGAGCACTGGGAGATGACGGCCACGCTCGAGGCCTATGACAAACGCACATTTGACCACTCGCTCCGAGTGGCCGCATTCGTATACGATGTGGCCAACGGCGGCGGAGAGACAGAGGCCTACCTGAGACAGCGCGTCAACATGGAAGAAAGCTCTCTCGAAGAGCTCTACACAGCCGCCCTCTTTCATGACATCGGAAAGACCGCCATCCCCTGTGATATCCTCCATGATAATCACTCTCGACGGGAATGGGGAAAGCGAGCCAATGCCTGGGCCATAAAAAATGACCAGGAACAGAAATTTGATTCTGAAAAACTAGAGACTTTGGGCGAGGTAGAGCTTGACCATTACTTCATGCAGCAGCATACCCTCGATGGATCCGATCCGCTCAATATCGTCCCTATCGAAGAAATATTTGAACCCGAGATACTCAGCGAACTAGAACAGCATGGCATCTCTCGGCACGACACCTTCCGCAAGGTCCTCGAATGCCACGAAAAGGCTACCAAGGCCATCCTCCGAAGAAAAGGCATGCTGGTCGCCTCTGATATCGCCTCACTCCACCATGACTATGACAAAAAACCGATTCGCTCCGAACGCTACAAAACCGAAGTCTCTGCCGTCCGTCTCGGATTTGAACTCTCCATTCTCCGCTCTATGGACGTCTATGATGCACTCACGTCCGACGACCGCTCCTACAAAAACCCCTACCACCCCCTCTTGGCGCTCGAGATTCTGATCAAAGAAACCGAGGCGGATTTCACCGAGCCAGAACTGACAAAATACGTCGTCCACGACCTCTACAAAAAACTGGAAGTATCAGGAAACAATACTCCTACAAATGCCGATGAATCCCGAGCCCTCGAAAAAATCCTCGCCTTCATTAAATAGAAAAAGAAAAAACCGGCAGTGAGAAATCTCTCTGCCGGCTTTGTGAGCCAAGCGCTGTTTCAGCGCCAGCCCATTTCCTGGTGGTACGCGTCCACCGCTGCGATTCCACCTTCCATCAGCTTGGTGTACTCCGCCTGGTCGCGGTGGCGGCCAATAAGGAGCGGCACCTGGAGATGGAGCAACCACGCCTTGTACGGGCTAAGAGCTCGCATTTTGCCGATGAAATCGTAGTCCTCCATACCACCGGCGCCATCCCAGCGTGGATCGAAACCAGCAAGGAGCGGATCAGAATCAAACACCCGCAGATTGATCATCATGCCGGTGTTTCGGGGGTGATCGTAGGCACGGCCGAGGGGCTCCCGCGTTCCGTCGGCCAAATAGCCAGCGAACGTTGTCCCCACTACCCCAAGGTTGCTGTGATCGTTTTCGAACCTCGACCGCATGGCCGAGAGATGGCTCTCCGCGAAGGAAGCGGTGTTGGAATGGTTCAGAAGGTACCCGAACCTCTCGTTCCGCTGAGAATTCAGTGCCCGGACATAGCCCAGACCAACGTTTAGCATGGCTGACCAACTGTTGTGGTCCTTCATCAGGGTCTTCACCTGATGGACATTTTTGTTATCCAACATCACCGGACGAAGTGCATTCTCGGTCAAACCCTCCGGTTCCAAGTTGGTCGGGGTCACCACAACGATCGCGCCGACCACGCCGATGAGTCTTGAGCAGTGATCGCCGATGTTCGGCTCGTTGTAGGAACGAACCACGGCAATAACATTGTTGAGCATGACACTCTCCTTCTTCAAAAAAATAGGTTGTAAATGAGCCATTTTCTGTATACTGGGCGAATTCCCAGCAACCGTGTATTATACACCTTTCTATCATAAAAGTCAACCACAGTCTCTCACGAGCGACGTGGTAAATACATAAAAATTGGCTCAGGTAAAACAAAAAACGCCTCTTTCGAGGCGTTTTGGAAGTTTCGATTCGAGCTTAACGCTTACTCCATTGTGGAGCGCGACGGGCTTTCTTGAGACCTGGTTTCTTGCGTTCTACGGCGCGGGCATCACGAGTGAGGAATCCCCTGGCCTTGAGCGCGGCACGGAGCAAAATATCATGCTTCACGAGCGAACGAGCGATACCAAGTTTGATAGCATCAGCCTGACCATGCAACCCTCCACCACGGACGACGACAGTGATCGTAAAGGCCTCTTCCAAACCAGCAGTCTTGAGCGGCAAGAGTGCCTGAGCCACGAGCGCTGGGGTACCGAAGTATTCCAAAATTGCTTTCTTGTTCACCATGGCGCCTTCGGCCTTGTCCACTGGATAGAGACGCACCTGAGCCACGGCAGTCTTGCGACGACCGACAGCATACAGATATCGAGCAGCCTCTTTGGCAGCCTTTTCGGCCTTCGGGGCAGCTTTCACAGCCACCTTTTTCTTGGTGACCTTCTTAACTGGAGCCTCTGCCTCAGCTACCTCTTCTTTTTTTGGAGTTGCTTTCGTTGCCATACTACTCGTGAGTTACATGAATGATCTTTTCGGTGTGTTCCGCTCCCTGGTAGAGATGCAGACGAGTCAGCATACGATTGCGGAGCTTATTCTTCGGCAGCATGCCGTAGAGCGCTGCGTAGACTATCTTGCGCGAGTCTTTCTTCATCTGATCTTTGAAATTGATCGAGTGAATGCCTCCAGGATAGCCACTGAAACGATGGTACATCTTGTCTTCAGCCTTGTTGCCAGTCACTTCGATCAGATCAGTATTGATGAGCACGATGAAGTCACCGCCATCAATATGCGGAGCATACGAGACTTTGTCCTTCCCCATCAGGATGGTCGCTATCTGTGTAGCGAGACGTCCCAACACTTTCCCTTTGGCATCAAAGAGATGGTATTTTCTATCGATCATTGTTTTCTTGGTTGCCATAGGGATACAGTTAGACGAACTCAATAACAGCCATTTTTGCTCCATCACTCTTGCGTGCTTCGAGCTTGGTGACGCGGGTATACCCACTGGTACGTCCTTCAAAACGGACACTGAAATCACCGAGCAACTTCTTGGTGGCAATAGCCGGAATATATTTCTGAATCTCTCGAATCATGGCGATACGACGGACAGCATCAGTGCGAGCTGTCTTGGCCTTGTTCACCACCTGGTCAATGTAGTTCTTGATTTCCTTGGCCTTGGCCTCAGTCGTCATGATGTGTTCATGCAACACCAAGCTCCCCAAGAGTGTCTTGATGAGGGCGTTTCGTTGATTGCGCTCACGTCCGAGAACGCGGCCTTGGTGTCTATGTTTCATAGAGAGATACTACAGAGAGGAGGTTATTCGGCGACTTCAGCTTTTTTCTTCTTGGTAACTTTTTTGGCTTTCTTCTCAGGAGCAGCTTCGGCCACTTCTTCCGTGACTTCTGCTACGACCGCTTCGGCCACTTCTTCTCCCTCTTTCCCGACCTGGGTCAGAGAAGAGAACTGTGCCACGAGAATGCTCACACTTTTTTCAAAAGCCTCCACTGGTGAGACGCTGCCATCGGTCACAATTTCCAGAGTAATCTTGTCATAGTCCGTACGCTTTCCGACACGCATGTTTTCTACTTCGTAGTTCACGCGCTTGACTGGTGTGTAGATAGCATCGATAGCGATGACGCCAATCTCACGTTCGGTGTCTTTTTCACGGCTCTCTACTGGGACATAGCCCAAGCCGCGGTCGACTTCGATCTCCATCTCGAGCTCGGTCTTTTTGTCAGTCACTGTCGCAATCACCTGTTCAGGGTTGACTACTTCCACGTTGGAAGACGTCTTGATCGAAGCAGCTGTGACCACACCCTCACCCTTGCTCTTGAGAGTCACTTTGATCACTTCATTCTCACCATCACCGTGCAGCTTAAAGCGCACTTGCTTCAAGTTCAAGATAATCTGCACCACATCTTCCATAACACCATCGATCGTCGAAAATTCATGAGACACGCCCTTGATCTTGACCGAACGAGCGGCAGCACCAGCAAGCGAAGAGAGAACCACGCGACGCAAAGCGTTGCCCAAAGTGGTGCCGTAGCCTGGGTGGCATCCGAGAATCTCAAACTTTCCGTGATTGACGGCCAGTTCTGTGTACTTCGGCTGCTGTGGTGAAGTTATCGTCTGCATACCATTGTTGGTTTCGGATGGGCTGTCGGACCTCGTATTCATGGACCGTCCACCGGAAACAATTATTGTAGAGTTCCTCTGGGAAACTCAGGTATTAAATTAAAATTATTTGGAGTAATACTCGACAACCATCTGGGCATCCACCTGGACACCGACATCCTGACGATTCGGCAGAGAAACAACCTTTCCAGAAAGCTTCTCCGTATCCAGCTCGAGCCAGTGTGGCACGTCTTTCTTGTTCTTCAACACTTCAACAATATTCTTGAAATAGGTTTTCTCTTTCTTGCTCGTCTTCAGAGTGATGATGTCACCCACCTTCACTTCTACCGAAGGGATATTCATACGCTTGCCGTTGACCTCAAACATCTTGTGCGAGACCAGCTGCTTGGCCAAAATTCGAGAAGAAGCAAATCCCAGACGATACACCACGTTGTCGAGCCGACGCTCCAGACGAGCGAGGAGCTGATCACCGGTCACACCGGGAACGTTTCTCACTTCGTCAAAGTGGTGACGGAACTGACGCTCCATCACACCGTAGAGACGCTTGATCTTCTGCTTCATAGCCAACTGTCGGCCATATTCACTGCCTCCACGGGAAGGATTGTGTCCATGGATACCAGGAGCGTACGGACGGCGTACCATCGCACACTTCGGCGACACACAGCGATCACCCTTCAAGAAGAGCTTTTCGCCAGCGCGACGACAGAGTTTACATTTAGAATCGATAATTGCCATAAAGTTTCCTGATATTTAGATGCGACGTGGACGACGTGGACGACAACCGTTGTGTGGAATAGGGGTGATGTCTTTGATAGTCACTAGGTTGAAGCCGTTGTTGGCGAGTGCTCGGATAGAGGCTTCACGGCCGCTGCCTACGCCTCTTACGAATACTTCCAACTCCTGCACACCGTACTTCTTCACTTTCTCAGTCACATCGGCCACGACCTGAGTAGCAGCATACGGGGTTGATTTCTTGGCACCCTTGAAAGCGAGGTGACCCGAGCTGGACCAGCCCAAGACGGCACCATTCAAATCAGCAATCGTAATAATCGTATTGTTGTAGGTACACTGAATACTGACGCGACCCTTGAGTATTTGGCGCTTGCTCTTTTTGGTCTTTTTCACAGCCACTTCCTCAGCAGGAGCCACTGGGGCTACTACATCCGCTGTCGCTTCTTCAGTTTTTTTCACTTCTTCCATAGTTGAGCAGGTTTATGTCTTGGCGTCAGACTTCTTACGACCGCTTCCCATCGTCTTTCTCACGTTTCCGCGAACCGTACGGGTGTTGGTCTTGGTACGCTGTCCGCGTACTGGCAACCCCTTGGCATGTCGTGAGCCTCGATAGCAACCGATTTCTTTGAGACGCTTGATATTTGATTTGACGATATGACGGAGCTCTCCTTCGACGCGGTACTTCTTTTCAATCATGTCGCGCAGGCGATTGGTATCTTCTGCGGTGATATCCTTGGTCCGAGTATTCGGATCGATAGCCAGTTCCTTCAAAATCTTCTGACTAGTAGAAAGACCGATACCGAAAACATAGGTCAAAGCAACCTCGATTCTTTTGTTGTCTGGAATGTTGATTCCTGCGATACGTACCATAGAGACGTGAACTTATGTTTACAGAAAATGAGGGTCTTAGCCCTGGCGCTGCTTATGCTTTGGATTGGTACAGATAACAAAAAGGATACGCTTGCGCTTCACGATTTTGCACTGATCACAGATTTTTTTGACAGAAGCTCTTACTTTCATAGACTCGCTGGTAGCTTTTTAGTGTAGGATTTTTACTTATTGCGGAGTACGATTCTTCCTTTAGAAAGGTCATACGGACTCATCTCCAGCGTGACACGATCACCAGGCAGCAGCCTGATGTAGTGTACGCGCATGCGACCGGAGATATGAGCCAGAACCTCATGACCGTTGTCGAGACGAACACGAAAAGTCGTACTCGGTAAGGTTTCCAAAACCTCCCCTTCGACACGAATCAATTCTTTGTTGTTGGCCATATATTGTATGAAGACTTCATTGACACGAGAGAAATGAGCTCAAAAGGGCTCTTAAGAACACAAAAACAGAGAAGTTTTTGTCCGGTAAGCAATTCTATCCTCGATCCTGCGAAGCTTTCTTGCAAACCCTCTCTTTTTCCTGTATCTATGCAGTTTTTCAAAACGTGGTTGTATTGTAAGGCATGCCTGGAATTTTGTCAACACGGTTGCTTTGGTTGCTATCATTGGCTTATCGAAGGGCTGTTCGGAAAGCCCTTTTGACCCAAAAACATCCCTCTCGATAGACACAAAATAATCCCCTCCAACGAGCATTATTTCCCGAATCGACGTTCCCGCTCGCTATAGTCAAGCAGAGCTTCCTGAAGAGCCTTTTCATCAAAATCAGGATAGAATTTCTCCGAAAAATAGAGCTGGGCATTGGCCATATCCCACATCATGAACCCTGCTGAAAGATGTGGTTCTCCTCCGGTACGAATAAGCAGATCTACCGGCGGCATATCACGAGTCATGAGATGCTCCTTGATCAGAGCGTCTGTCACCACGCCTCCGGCAGGCAAGCTCCCTGCTATCTTCTGAATAGCCTGGCGCATTTCATCATCACCACTATAGGCAAGAAAAAAGTTCAAGAAACAAGAATCATACTCTTTGGTTGCTTCGAGACACTCATAGAGGATGCTTTTGAGTGATGCTGGAAACTGCTCTTCCCAGTGACCAATGAAACGAATCTTGGCC
Organism: Candidatus Moraniibacteriota bacterium; assembly: GCA_049303555.1. Lineage (GTDB taxonomy): Bacteria > Patescibacteriota > Minisyncoccia > Moranbacterales > UBA1568 > UBA1568. The sequence continues at coordinate 10,754 of JBAQNF010000023.1, forward strand.
CGATTCTTGTGGATGTCTTCACTGGTCAAAAGTTTTTTGAAATAGGTTTCATAGATACGAAGCAGTGCCTTACTTTCGAGCACTGGCCGCTTGGTCAGGTTCTCAATCGATGATCCCCAAAAGGAAATTTCTTGCACACCGAGGCGGTGCGCCTCACGTACCAGCCGCTCGGTATTCTGCGCTCCAGCCTCATGTCCCTCCCAAGGCTCCAGCCCACGCTCAGTGGCAAAGCGTCGGTTGCCATCAGGAATGATGACCACATGACGTGGCAAACGCTCTTTCGAAATTACAACTGGATCCTTCTCTGAAGTCATATGTGTTAGTAACTGTTCAAATTCTCACCGCCTATATAAACTATACAACAAGGGCTTGTCAGCTGAAATTAGAAAATTTCGGCTGCAAAACCCGAAAAGCTTGTCAGGTTATCTCGATATTTTCTAATTTACAGCTCGACATGAGAATGTGAACAGTTACTTAGTATTCCCGTTTAGTCATGTATTCCGCGACACCTTCCAAAAAAGCATAGGCCTCCGGCGTCACCTGAGTACGAAGATGCAGGAGTGCCTGCTGTCCCGTAGCGATATATTCTTGCGCCAAGGCCTGGACCTGCTCCAATGATTTTGTCTCCTCGATCAGTGTGCAGAATTCCTTTCGTTCATCCTCTGTCAGGGCAGTCCCTCGTGCCAAAATTTCTTTGAGACGTTTCTTCTGTTCCGAGGTACCATTTTTTATAGCTCGCGCGGTCAGCAATGTCAACTTTCCTTCGACGATATCAGAACCAACTGGTTTGCCGATTCGCTCCTCTGAACCAAAGATTCCCAGAATATCGTCCTGAATCTGAAAAGCAATCCCGAGTGGCAAGGCATAGGCCGACAGACTGGCCAGGTGTTCTTCTGAAGCGCCAGCCAACAAAGCACCGAGATGAAGTGGTCCTTCCACGGTGTACTTGGCTGTTTTGTTGCGATACATGGCAAGAATTTCCTCTTCGCTGGCGTCACGCTTGAACTCCATATAGACATCACGTGCCTGACCAACCACCGTATAAGAAACAATATCCTGCAATCGAGACAGAGCGGCAAAAATACGTTCCTTGGGAAAATCCGATCGGAAAATAACATCGTTACCCAGGGAATGGAGCATATCCCCCATAATGAGCGCGATGGAATTACCAAAGTGCTCGACGTCTGTATCTGGGAAAAAGCGCCTCCCAAAATCAGCGTAGCGCTTGTGGAGTGTTTCGACACCATGACGCATATCGTCCCGATCAATGATGTCATCGTGAATGAGCAGAAATGAATGGATCAGCTCGATGCTCATAGACGTATGAAGCATCTTCTCTGCTTCGGTACCACCGGCACCCAGATAGCCGTAGTACATGAAGGCCGAGCGCAAACGCTTGCCGCCGGAGAGTACGATGGTCCGGACATGACCGATCGCCTCCGCCACCAGGTCATCTTCTTTTTCGAGACCCTCAATGACAGAGTCAAAATACGCCCCAATCAAAGGGTCAAGACGCGCCTTGAAACTTTTCAATTCTGATTGAATTTCCATAAAAAAATGCGTGTAATATGTTCGAGAGTGTAACAAGAAACAACAACCAAGACAAGCCACGCCTATCCTGTCGATTAAAATTGGAGGTAGTCAGTGTAGCGTTTGTAGAGCTCAGCCGTGGCAATGAGATCCCGAGCATTGTAGCGGGCGATATCAGCACTCTTGCCATGTTCATAGAGCGCCTTCACGTCATCACCATCCACTCCCTGTGCCTTGGGACTCTCGATGCCAAAAGCGCGGCACCACAGATGCAAACTCCCCTTCTTGCGCATGGCGCCATAAAACGTCAGCTGGTCAAAGAGGTCGACATGGCGGGCATGCCCCGGCTGATAATTGAGATAGCGATTGGCCAAAAGATTCTTGGTCGGCCGAATACCATAGATCGCCGACCGAACCATGAGGAACGGTACATCAAACTGACGCCCGTTGAACGTCACGAAGGTCTCATACTTGTCGACGACCTCCCAGAATTTCTGCAACATCTCTTTCTCACCCATCACCTCAAATTTGCACTCCCCTTCTTCAAAGCTTTTCTCCTGACCATTCGGTGAGGCCTGGAAATAGACAGCGCCCTTACTTCGTTCCACGTCTCGGATACCGATAGCCACAATCTGTCCGGTCAGTGGCGAAAACCCCATGCCATTTTTCAGGTCAGCCAGTGCCGCCGTATAGTCCTCATTACTTTCTGATTCTTTCTTGATCCAGCGCGTCAAAACATCCTGACTGGTCTCATCCAGACTATCAAAGTCCTCCCCGACGGTTTCAATATCAAAAACAAGGGTGGGCATATCCGAGCTTCTTAGCTGATTAGCTTGTAACTTGCTAGTAGGAAAAGAGAAACGATACGTTCATATTTTAGCATAAAAAGAAAAAAGGTACCGGGCGCGCTACGCTCGGTACCTCTCGGTGGCACCCTGAGATCAGGTACGTGCCGCTGCTTCCTTCGCCATCAGTTCGTCCCACCGTTCTTTCGGCTTCATGACGACATTGCCGGCCGCAATGTGTTCCGCCACAGCCGGATGATCCTGCCGGTATTGCGGCGTCGGCTTATGCAACAGCGAGATGACCGCGATAGGCTGATGCCCATCCATCTGGTACACCGTTTGGTCAGAACGATTAATCACACAGGCGATACCCGTCACTGTTCCACCGGCCGCCTCCACCAGCTCGATCATCTGCTTCGTAGTCGAATAGTTGTTGACGATGTCCTCAATAATGACAATACGATCACCAGCACAAACGTCATATCGGCCGAGAATGAGCCTTGACTCTTCCCGCCTATTGGGCTCAGCCGCCTTGGTTACCTTCTTTTCAGCAAAAATACCGCGGCAACCGAGATGCTGCTTGAGCACCGACATGTAGGAAACACCGCCCATCGGTGCCGCCACCAACAGGTCAGGAGGAGCAACCAAGAAACGTTCAGCATGGAGCGTTGCCCAATGCCTGGCGATGTGAGGCCACTGGTCACCTTGGGCGACGTTGTAGTAGACAAAGCCGACATAGTTGAGGAGTTTTCCGTCAACCTCATATTGACCGGCATAGCCAACAGGCGGGGTAAGAGGCCCCTGCTCATCCATCGGGCACTCATACACCCCTCCGCAATTCCGAAGAGTGGCGAGAACATCGCCCGGCACAACTTTTGGTTTTTCCATGATTCATTCTCCTTTTCAGTTGCGATACTGGTTGATGAGGTTGTTGAGTTTTTCCGTCTCGCGGCGAGCCGCTTCGGCGAAGTCCGAGCCGTACGAGGCAAAGATAATCCCGCGCGAGGAATTAATGATCATCCCCTGGCCGTGACTATTCTTGCCAGCCATGACCGTGGCCTCGACGTCGCCGCCCTGCGCTCCGACACCCGGGATGAGAATCGGCATATCACCAACGATTCGACGGACTTCACGAAGTTCATCTGGATACGTTGCACCAACAACAAGTGCACAATTGCCGTTCTTGTTCCAATACTCAGCGACACGGAAAGCGACATACTGATAGAGCGGAACGCTGCCATCAGAGAGCTCATGCCCCATCTGTTGCTCGAGCCGCAGGAACTCTTCACGTTTCTGTCCAGGCTCCATTGTCGCAAGCCTAATACTCAGATCCTGAAACTCACCGGCTCCCTTGTTACTCGTACGGCACAGCACGATGATGCCCTTATCCTTCTGGTCAAGGAATGGTTGGGCTGCTTCCATACCGAGGTATGGATTGACCGTGATGGCGTCCGCCCCACATTGCTCAAACGCCATTTGCACGTACCCGACATTGGTATTGCCGATGTCCATGTCCTTGGCATCGAGAATCACCGGCACATCCGGAGCAAACCGGCGAATATACTCGATGGTCTCGAGAAGCGCCTGAAACCCCCACGGGCCGTGACCGAGATAAAACGCGAGATTGGGCTTGTACGCCAAGGCCTTGTCCCCAGTCGCGTTGACAATCCTCTCGTTAAAGCGCAAGATACCCTCCCTTTTTGTTGGACAATTGACACGGATACATTGGGGAATCTTCTCGTGCTCGCTGTCGAGTCCGATGCAGACGAATTTTCCTTCATTCCACTTTGCCTTCAGCATTTCATTGAACGTTGTCATTTCAGATCTCCATTTGTAAAGTTGCAAAAACCAGCCGAAAGCCGGTTTGTCAGAATAAGCCTTGAAATATCTTTTGTCAAAATTACCCCCAAGCTAAAGAGAACAGCCCCAAGGGGGTCGAACGACCTGCGCTCCGCCTTTGGCGGATACACTCTATAGGGCTTCCGCCCTCTAGTCCTCGGAAGACCTCGGTCACCCCAGACTGGGAAACAAGTGTTTCCCCGACCCCTTTCCCCGTCCGACTCCCCTTGATAATACAAAAATAAAAGACCCTGGAATAAATCCCGAGTCTTTTACTTTCACAGTAGCCCCAAGGGGAGTCGGACCCCTCTTTCTTGGATGAGAACCAAGTGTCCTAGCCGATAGACGATGGGGCCAGGTAAAATTTCAAAATCCAAATAACAAATGTCAAATGATTTCTAGCAGGGGTGGTAGGAATCGGACCCACGCTCCAGCTTTTGGAGAGCTGTGTACTACCATTATACGACACCCCCGTGTCTTATCCTTATCTGATAACTCCCTGTCCTTGTCTGAGTATTTCTCTGTAAACACTCACAAGCTCTCTCTGAACATCTGCACTATTATACCTCACACTGATACATCCTTGATACCCCTCTCGTATATTCTTTCCCCCATTTTTCTTTTGAAAAGTTTTGGAAAATTGCTCTTCGCAAATACTAGTAACCCCGGCCCAAAATTTCAGCTGTTGTTTCTCATTATGATACTCATGCAAATGCATTTGCACTCTGAATTTTTTTTCATCTACAGTGAAAGATTTTCGAAAAAGAGCCAGAAAGAAGCGAATCAAGTCCGAATCAGAGTTGACGAAAGCTGCTCTGGTGCCATGCTTTGTTCCCTCGCATCCATACAAAAGCGCACAGAGCCCCTTTGCTTGTTCCTGAGAAAAAAGAGTCTCTTCAGTATACCGCACTGCTAAGTCGTGTATGTCCTTCTCTTTTTGTAAGAACTTTTCTTTTTGCGTATCATTACCCTTTCTTCTACCGTTCGTCTTCTTTTCCTCTAAAGTCTTGAGTGCCGACGAAGAAAGCTCCACATCCCGCAACCAAAGACTTGCCGTACTCTTTGAAATTTTTAAGGTTTCGCTAATTTCTCTCAAAGAACTCCCTCGCTTCCTCAAAATAATTGCCTCTTCTTTTATTTTATCCGCTACCATAGAACAATGAATAATGGCTATATAACCATATT
>JBAQNF010000024.1:0-10508 GCA_049303555.1 Candidatus Moraniibacteriota bacterium
GTCGTCGACGAGTCGGTCCGCGAGTTTGTCGAGGAAGTCGAAGAACAGGAAGTAGATACCAAAGAACTATCAACAGAAAAGGAAGTTGAAGAAGTAGTGGACGAAGATCGTCTGCCACGGTTCAACATGGAGCGCGATATGCTCCTTGCGGAAGCCAAGAAGCTGAAGAAGGGTGCCAAGATTGGTGATCTGATCGAGCTGCCGCTTCCGATGTATGACGAGTTTGGTCGCGTGGCAGCACAGACGGCCAAGCAGGTTATTATCCAGCGTATCCGTGAAGCCGAACGTCAGAGTATGTTCGATGAATACAAAGAAAAGGAAGGCCAGGTCGTGAACGGGACAGTGCAGCGTGTCGAAGGACGCAATGTCTTTGTCGATCTTGGAAAATCAACCGGTGTGCTCTTTCCTTCCGAACAGATCGAAGGCGAGAACTATCGCGTGGGTCAGCATGTGAAGGTGTACTTGGTCCGTGTAGAATCTGATACCAAGGGACCGGGCATGCTCTTGTCGCGTACTCATCCGGAAATGGTACGGCACCTCTTTTCTCTCGAAGTACCAGAAATTTTCACAGGGACAGTAGAGATCAAAGCAGTGGCACGGGAAGCTGGTTCACGTACCAAGATTGCCGTGTTCTCGGCAGAAGAAGGCGTCGATCCGATCGGATCGTGTGTCGGTCAGAAGGGGACACGTGTCCAGACGATCATCGATGCGCTCGGTGGTGAGAAGATCGACATCATTGAATGGAATGAAAACACAGAGAAATTTATCAGCGCCGCGCTGTCTCCAGCCAAGGTGCTTAGTGTGAAGCTCTTCGAAGAAGAGAAGCGCGCTATCGTGACCGTGCCGGATGACCAGCTGTCGCTTGCTATCGGAAAGCGCGGACAAAACGTCCGCCTGGCTGCCAAATTGACTGGCTGGAAGATCGACGTGGCCGGTGAAGACAAACCCAAGGAAGAGAATCAAGAATCAGGAATCAAGAATCAGGAAGAAAATAATGAGACTCCTGAAATTGAAACAGAAAAGTAATCATGATTCAAAACTCTTAATTCATTATTCATTTTTCTTATGAATTTGTGGCATGAAATTTCTGCGGGGGATGATATCCCAAATGTGGTCAACATGATTGTGGAGATTCCCAATGGCTCGAAGAACAAGTATGAGATCGACAAGGAAACTGGTCTGATCAAGCTTGACCGCGCCATGAAGAGCGCTCAGGACTACCCGTTTGATTATGGCTTCGTGCCGCAGACGCTGTGGGAAGATGGGGATGCTCTCGATGTTATTTTGCTTTCGACCTACCCGGTGTATCCTGGTATCTTGGTCGAGGCACGACCAGTCGCTGTCATGCGCATGATCGACGGCGGTGAAGGCGACGACAAAATCATCGCCGTGCCGAAAAATGACCCACGCTGGGAAGAAGTGAAGGATTTGGCTGATGTGAACAAGCACACTATCAAAGAAATTCAGCATTTTCTCGAGACTTACAAGTCTATCGAGGGAAAAAGCGTGGAGATCTCTGGTGTTGAGGGTCGCGAGGCTGCTCATGAGACTGTGAAGAAGGGGCTGCAGATGTACCAGGACAAGTTTCCGAAGGCAGCGTAATCAAGATTTGAATATAACGTATGAAGGTAACGGTCAAAAAATTGCCAGAGTCACAAGTAGAGATGAGCGTGGTATTGCCATGGGAAGAGTGGCAGGGTGAGATTGAACATGCTAGGGAAGGTATGGCCAAGTCAGTCAAACTCCCTGGCTTTCGTCCGGGCAAGGCGCCGAAGAATATGATCGAGCAACGCTTCGGTAAGCAGGCTATCATGGTGGAAGCGGCCGAACACGTTGTTTCTCATTCGTATGCTGAAGCCTTGGAACAGGAAAAAGTGGAAGCTATCGGTCAGCCGGAAGTGAAGCTCGGCAAAGTCGAAGAAGGAAAAGAGTTTACCTACAGTATCGTCACAGCGGTGATACCAGAAGTGAAACTGGATTCTTTTCGTGATGCCGTGAAAAAAATAAACGCTGAATTTTCCAAGAAAGAAATCGTGGTTGAAGAAAAAGATATCATGACGGAGCTGGAGCGTCTCGCAACTATGCGAGCCAAGCTCGTCACCGTCAATCGTGAAGCGCGGATGGGCGACAGCGTCCTGGTTGACTTTACCGTCAAGCAAGATGGTGTGGTCATCGAGGGTGGCAAGAGTGAAAAGCACCCACTCGTGCTCGGCAAGGGAGTCTTTATTCCGGGCTTTGAAGAAAAGTTGGTGGGGATGAAGGAACATGATGAGACGTCTTTTGAGCTGACATTTCCCGCTGAGTATCATGCCAAACATTTGGCTGGCAAGCCGGCGACATTTGAAGTGAAGATGCAGCTTGTACAGGAACGAGAAGTACCGGTCATCGATGATGCTTTTGCCAAAAGTCTGGGGAACTTCGAGTCTCTGGAAAAGGTGAAGGACAACATGAAGACAGGAATGCTCGAAGAAAAGAAAGAGCAGGCCAAAGGAGACCATCGGACCAATATTTTGGATGCCTTGGTCGAGCGAGCTACCATCGAGTATCCAAATATTCTCGTCAAACAAGAGCTAGTGCGCATGACGCATGATTTCGAGACGCAGCTCGAGCAGATGGGCGTGACGCTTGAGGCCTACCTCGAGCAGATGAAGAAGACCAAGGAGGCACTCGAAGCAGAGTGGTTGCCACAGGCCAAGAAGCGTCTGGCGGCCAACCTCATCATCGAGTCGCTCGCCAAAGAAGAGGATATCGCTGTCGATAGTACGGAAATCGAGGCAGAGATGAACAAGGCGCTGCAGTACTACAAGAACGTGAAAGATATCGAAAAGGAAATCGATATGGAGCGTCTCTATGCGGCCGTCTCCGGACAGCTCAAGAATGAGAAGGTTCTGGTGTGGCTCGAGAGCCTCTAAAGATGAAGTATGAAGCATGACGCATGAGTTATGATGAGGAGAGAAGAGTAGTTGTTCTTATCATGATTCATGACTCATAATTCTTAATTCTGTTTCTTATGAAGAACAATTATCTCATCCCGATGGTGGTAGAGAAAACAAACTTTGGGGAACGAGCATACGATATCTACTCTCGTCTGCTCAAGGATCGGATCATCTTCATCGGTTCACCGATCGATGACGGGGCGGCCAATGCTATCATCGCTCAGCTCCTTTTTCTGGAATCGGTCAATCAGAAAGAGGATATCAAGATGTATATCAATTCACCGGGCGGATCGGTCTCGGCAGCTCTTGCCATCTATGACACCATGCAGTACGTGCGTCCGGAGATCCAGACCATCTGTATTGGTATGGCAGCATCGGCGGCAGCACTGCTTCTGTCTGCGGGCAAGAAGGGCAAGCGCATGGTGCTCCCCAATAGCGAGGTGATGATTCATCAGGTCCTCGGTGGTGCTTCGGGACAGGCGACCGATATCGATATTCATGCCCGTCATATTCTGAAGACCCGCGACCGCCTCAACAAGATTTTGGCCAAACATACGGGTCAGAAACTGGCGAAGATTGAAAAGGACACCGAACGTGATTACTTTATGTCAGCTGAAGAAGCAGTGAAATACGGTATTGTCGACAAAGTGATCGGTTAGAGATAGTTACTAAGAAACAATGTAAAAACGAGCTCCTTCCGGAGCTCGTTTTTTGTTGAGTGAGAGTCGTTTTTTACTGGAGGAGTGAAAGAAGACTGGCACCGTTCATTTCCGCTGGTTGGGCTATACCCATGAGCTCGAGCACCGTCGGAGCGACATCGGAGAGGAGGCCGTTTACCTCGTTTTGCTCCCGCATCATTTCCTCGGCACTCTTCTCGCGATGATTGTCCGGGGTGATATACCACAGCGGGATAGGGTTGGTCGAATGCTCAGTATCAATTTCCCCAGTAGTGGAGTTTTTCAATTCTTCGACGTTACCGTGATCGGAGGTGATGATGATAGTGCCACCCACCTTGAGAATGGCCGGAACCAGAATAGAGAGACTTTTGTCGGTCGCCTCGACGGCCTTGATCGAGGCCTCTTCGTTTCCCGTGTGTCCGACCATATCGGCGTTGGCATAGTTGACCAGGATAAAGTCATAGACATCCTTTTTCAGATTTTCGATGAGGGTATCGGTGATCTGTGGGGAACTCATCTCTGGAACTTCATCGAAGTGAGAGACGATAGGAGAGGGGACGAGGATCCGGTCTTCTCCCGGGAAGGATTTTTCAAGTCCGCCATTGAAGAAATACGTGACGTGAGCGTATTTTTCTGTTTCAGCGATACGAAGTTGTTTTTTGTTGTTGAGACTGAGTACCTCCCCGAGGCCGTCTTTGATATTTTCTGGAGGAAAAGCGATGTGAACCGGGAGATCACGCTCGTATTCTATGAGGGTCGTAAAATGAAGGTCCAGTTTTTCTCTCTGAAACCCATCGAATTCCGCTGCGACAAAGGCCTTGGTCAGCTCGCGGGCACGATCTTCACGGAAGTTGAAGAAGATGACGGAGTCGTGCTCTTTGATGATGGCTACGGGAGATCCTTTTTCGGTGATATTGGTCGGTTCGATGTACTCATCGGTGATGTTTTTGAGATAGGATTGCTCGAGGGCGATCGTCGGATCATCGGCTTGTATTCCCTCGCCTTGGGTCAGCATACGGTAGCTTTTTTCGATGCGATCCCAGTTGTTATTGCGATCCATGGAAAAGTTGCGTCCGGAAAGACTGGCGATTTTTCCGATACCGATGAGCTTCATTTCTCGGGTAAGCTCTTTGATACGCTGGATGCCGGCGGTCGGAGCCGAGTCACGGCCATCGGTGAAGATATGGACGAAGACTTCCGAAAGGCCGCTTTGTTTGGCCAGCCGGAGGAGGGCCAGAAGGTGATCTTTGTGTGAGTGAACAGAGCCAGAGCTGACCAGTCCCATCAGGTGGAGGGCGCTTTTGTTGGTTTTAACATTCTCCATGCTTTGGAGGAGCGTTTCGTTTTTGAAAAAGCTGCCGTCTTGAATAGCGAGCGAGATGCGGGGCATGTTTTGGTAGATAACGCGGCCGGCACCCATAGTCATGTGGCCGACCTCGCTGTTGCCGGCGGTATTCCAAGGGAGGCCGACAGAAATACCCGAGGCCTGCAGCGTGGTCATCGGATAGAAACGACTGAATTTTTCAAAAGTAGGCAGGGTGGCTTCGCGAATTGGGTTTCCTTGGACGTTGTTGGACAGTCCCCAGCCATCGATGACGATCAGTACTATCGGTTTGGGCATACTTTTTGTATTTTGGACGGATTTCTTGCAGATACTTTTTCATGATAGCACTCTTAGTAACTATCTCAAATCTCACGACTTCCAAAAATATTCAAGGGTTTCGATTTTGACAAAAGACCTCCCGAGGATTATGATGTGGATACAGCAATTAAACAGTGAAATGGCGCCGAAATTCGATAACGGCCACGATATCCAACCAGCGTTTCATACTATGAAGAGAATGTCCCAGGAGCAGAGCAACATATATATGAGTACAATCCCTCTTTCCTTTGGAAAAGAGCGGTCTTTTGGTGGATTTCGTGATATCGAGTAGGAGCGCCCTATACATATGATAGGGTATATACTTTTTGGAGCAGGAGCTCTGGTTTGTGGCGTTGCCGCAGGCTATTTCGTACGACAGAATCTGGCAAAGAAGCAACTTTCGACCGCTGAGGGTCAGGCTGCCAAGATGCTGGCTGAAGCCGAGGTGAAGGTGAAAGAACTGACGCTTGACGCCAAGAATCAGGCGGTGCAGATTTTGGAAGAGGCAAAAAAGAGTGAGCAGTCTCGGGAAGAGAAGATCCTGGTCCAGGAGAAGCGTATCGAAAAGCGCGAGGAACAGGTAGAAAAACTGACCGTGGAGGCTGAGGCCGAGAAGCGGAAACTTATCGAAAAGGCCGATGAAATTCGGGCTATTCGTGAGGAGTCAGAAAAGGTACGCGAGGAAGAGCTGAAGCGTCTGGAGGCAGTATCCAAGCTGTCTCAGGAGGAAGCGGCCGCGCAGATGTTTGCGCTGGTAGAAGAAGAGAGTAAAGAGGCGTTGGTCAAGCGCATGTCGAAGCTTGAGAACGAGGCACATGAGGAATTGGAGAAGCGCTCGCTTTCTATTATGGCGACAGTCATCCAGAAATATTCCCGCTCCCATGTTTCGGAGTTTACTACCACTACAGTTTCTATTCCTTCGGACGACATCAAGGGCAAGATCATCGGTAAGGAAGGCCGCAACATCCGAGCGCTCGAGAAGGAGTCCGGAGTGGAGTTTATTGTGGATGATACTCCTGGTTCTATCGTGATTTCTGGTTTCGATCCGGTGCGCCGGGAAATCGCGCGTATCGCTCTCGAGAAATTGATCAGTGATGGTCGTATTCACCCAGCCCGCATCGAAGAAGCGGTCGAGGAAGGCAAGAAAGAAATTGATACCAAGATCAAAGAGGCTGGAGAGGCCGCTGCCTATGACGCCGGAATTGCCGGACTCCACCCGAAACTCCTCTATATTCTGGGTCGTTTGCGCTATCGCTACAGTTACAAGCAAAACGTACTGCTTCATTCTTTGGAAGTTTCCTATCTGGCTGGAGCCTTGGCCGCAGAGCTCGGGGCTGATGTTGCCTGTGCCAAGAAGGCTGGACTGCTCCATGATATCGGCAAGGCGGTAGACCATGAAATCGAAGGCACGCACGTGAAGATCGGGATGCGTATCCTGGAGAAATTTGGTTTGGGACAAAATGTCATCGATGCCATGAAGTGTCACCACGATGAGTACCCTCATCAGACGATTGAGTCGTTCATCGTGACCGCGGCAGATGCCCTGTCGGCTGCTCGTCCGGGTGCACGCAAGGAAACCGCTGAGAAATACATCAAGCGTTTGGAAGAACTGGAAGCGCTGATCAATTCTTTTCCGGAAGTAGAGAAATCCTATGCTATCCAGGCTGGTCGCGAAGTGCGTATCTTTGTCAGCCCAGAAAAGGTGGATGATCTCGGGGCGATGAAGCTGGCCCGTGATATCGCCAAGCGCATCGAAGAAGAACTGAAGTATCCCGGAGAAATTAAGGTGAATGTGTTTCGTGAAACGAGAGCTGTCGAATACGCCCGCTAAAAGCACTTCACAGTTTTGGTTCATTTCTTTGTCACAACTTTACGGTACTCGCCACTGTATGCAACATACAGCTTGCTCCGTTCCGCAGTTGTTTCGCGAACTGAACACAAACCTGAGAAGCGCTCATGAAATGGCTTGGGAGAGGCCTATTGACAAAAAAAGGCTTAGGCATTGCATAATGCGGAAAAAAGGCTTAGAATAGAGACGGATAGTAACTGGTACTTTCACTTCCCTCGCTCCTTCTGTAGGAAGAAATGAGGGAAGCCGTAAAGTACTCAACTAGAAAGGCAGGTGAGATGTATGAAAAATATCAACAAGGACACGCTCGTGCATGCCATCGTCGACAAGACTGAATGTTCGAAGAAAGATGTCGAGGCGATGCTGGAAGTGATGCTGGATGAAATCACCCGTGAACTCTCTGCCGGTAACAAGGTGACTCTCACCGGTTTCGGAACTTTCAAGGTTTCTGATCGTGCTGCTCGCGAGGGTATCAATCCTCAGACCAAGGCCAAGATCATGATCCCCGCTATGACCGTTCCAAAGTTTACCGCCGGTAAGACTTTGAAAGAAGCGGTAAAGTAACCTTTTCTGTCAGCGGCTTGTGCCAAGACAGAAAAAGATAGAGCCGCAATCCCGACTGCCTCTGGCGGAGCGGGATTGTTGCTTTCTCTAGGCTCCATTGACGAGAAGGCATTCTTTCCGTACACTGGATAAGTATCTGGAATTCGGGGTGGGTAGTACGAGTGGACTTGTATCTGTGACCATTTGGTCCAGATCTGAAGTTTCCTTGAATACCAAGTTTACAATTCGGGGCATAGTATAGCGGGAATAGCGAGTGACTTGTGTAGTGACCATTTATGGTCTGGTTCACCCGCTGCTCATAGGACAGATTTACAATTCGGGGCATAGTATAGTGGTAGTACGAGTGGTTTGGGACCATTTAGTCTCGGTTCGATTCCGAGTGCCCCGACATGAAAAAGGTAGTGACAATAGGGGGAGGAACAGGGAGTTTTACCTTACTCTCAGGCTTGAAGAAATATCCGATTGAGCTTGCGGCTATCGTCTCGATGGCAGATGACGGTGGATCGACCGGTGTTCTTCGTGATGAGCTCGGTGTCCTACCGCCGGGTGATGTCAGGCAATGTCTGGTGGCGCTTTCCGAGACACCGGACAGACTGCGGGAACTCATGAACTACCGTTTTCAGAATGGAGGGCTGGAGGGCCATAGCTTCGGCAATATTTTTTTGTCGGCTCTCGAGAAAATTACGGGCAATTTCGGCACCGGTGTAGAGGAAGCGGCCAAGATATTGAATGTTCGGGGAGAGGTAGTGCCGGTGACGCTTTCCAATACGCGGCTGTACATGGAACTTGAGAGCGGCGATCTCTTGTCGGGAGAACACGAGATCAATGTCAGTAGGAAATTTGAAAAAGTAGGGGTGAAAAAGGTGTTTTTGCGACCACGACCCAAAGCCAATCCCGTAGCGGTGCGCAAGATCCTGGAAGCCGATCTGATTATTATCGGTCCGGGCAATCATTACTGCTCTATTCTCCCTAACCTGTTGATACCAGGCATAGCCGAGGCGCTCCGCAAGACCAAGGCCAAGATCGTTTATAACTGTAACCTGATCAGCAAACGCGGGCAGACGGACCTCTTTTCGTTGGAAGACTATGTCGACGAGGTCAATAGCTTTATCGGGGGTGAACGTATCGACTATGTCACCTACAATATCGGACAGCCTTCGCCGCGGCTTTTGAAGAAGTATCAGTCTGACGGATTACTGGTTCCTTTCTTGAATGACCGACCAAGGAGTTATCGGGTCATTCGCGCTGATATCTTGAGTGATACGAAGAACCTACGACACCGAGAGGACAAGATCGCTCATACCCGCGCGTTTATCCGGCATGATCCGGAGAAGCTGGCCAAAGTGCTGATCATGCTTTTGGAACTTGAGGGGTATGAGAGTATTTTGAAGGATATTGTATAAAGTCAGACTAAAGAGGGAATGGAGTTTAGGCGGTGGGGGTTGACAGATAACCGCAGATGCGGTACTCTTCTTCTTAATCTCCAGAGGGAGGTTTTGTTCTTTTAAGAAGTGGCGTGGAATACGGTGGGCAGACGATTTTGGCTTTAGGAAAGGCCGTGGTCGCCTGCCTTCCGTAAGGGAGACTTTTTTTGTGCGCGCAGGGCACACAACCCAAGGAGATTTCCCATGAAACGTTTCCCTTTGACAGCAATCGCTGCTGTCGCCATCGCCACCATCGCCACCCGCCCCCGTTTTCCCGATGACATGAGTAGTACCAAATTTTTGAACATCGAGAACGACGGTGACAGCGCGGTTGCGGGTGGTGGCCAAGTGGCGACCGGCGACGAAATCGTCCAATCTGGTGATCCGGGCGTTCTGGCGGCTGCGGCAATGGCCGACCCCAGCGCCGGTCAACAGCAGGCTGAAGCGGGCGATGCTCAGCAGGCTGATGCTGGCGTGATCGAAGCCAAAGGCATGATCGTCGGCGATGACTCGACCGCCGTTGGTGACCCACCCGGCACCGGCACCGAGCAAGTGCAGCAGGCCTGAACTATCCCTGGCGGCCGTGAGTTCCCTCAGCACTGCTTTCCTGCAGCCCATCTTTGATGCGGCAAGGGAAGAAGCAGAGCAGAAGCTGGCTTTGCTCCGCTTGGCCTGCATTAATCGGGTGGAGCGCAAAAATCGCCCGAGACAGCGCAAGGCTAAAAAAGCCAAAGAGCCCTGCTGAAATCAGCAGCCCGTAACCGCCCTGGAGTCCAACTGGACCCGGGGCAATATTTTTTTTGACAGGACGAGCTGAAAAAGCTAGACTACACATACAGATTGACCTCTGTTTTTTTATGGCCAATTACACCCTGACACTGAAAGAAAAGAAGACCGTGGCTGATGGCACGGAGATGTTTGCCTTCGAAAAGCCAGCTGACTTTGTCTTTGAGGCGGGGCAGTATGTGGCAATGATGCTTTCCAATCTGGTGGTCCCTGATACGCGCGCTGGGGTGCGCTCGCTCTCTATTTCTTCGGCTCCATTCGAAGCAGATCTCTGTTTTTCTATGCGTCGGGGCGATAGCGGCTTCAAGCAAACCATGGCCACTCTCAAGCCGGGCGATACCGTCTCTGCCACCAAGGCTATCGGACACTTCACACTCTCGCATGCGGCGGATGGACTGCCGATTGTGTTCCTGGTGGGAGGTATCGGGGTGACGCCGGTTCGAAGTATTCTGAAGCAGGCAGAACATGAAAAGAGTGAACGGGCGTTCACGGTACTCTACTCGAATCGTTTCGAGAAGGACGCGGCCTTCCATGAGGAGCTCAAGCATTTGCAGCTCGCACACTTCACCTACGTGTCGACGCTTTCGCAGGAGACGACGCCTTGCAGTGATGGCAATGAAGAGCGTGGCT
>JBAQNF010000025.1:0-43209 GCA_049303555.1 Candidatus Moraniibacteriota bacterium
GCCATGAAACTTTCAGCGATTCAACGCTTTACCATTCTTGATTATCCGGACAAGGTAGCCTGTATCGCTTTCACTCCCGGATGCAACATGCGGTGTGGCTTTTGCCATAACCCGGAGTTTGTCTTGCCAGAAAAAATAGAGGAGCTGCAGGATGACTTTATCGCAGAAGAAACGTTTTTCAATTTCCTCGACAAGCGACGGGGACTACTTGAGGGCGTGGTGGTGTCGGGCGGCGAACCGACCATCTGGCAAGACCTGCCGGAGTTCTTCCGCAGGATTAAAGAAAAAGGATTTGCGACGAAGCTTGATACCAATGGTAATCATCCGAAGATGCTCCAGAAGCTTCTGGATGAGAAACTCGTCGACTATGTGGCCATGGATGTGAAGACCTCGCTTGCTGAATACTCGAAGCTCGTGGGCGGGGGAGCGAAAGCTGAAAACATTGCAGAGAGTATCAATCTTTTGAAGACTTCCGGTATTCCCTATGAATTCCGTACGACTCTTATCAAAGAAATTCATACAGAGCAAGTCTTGAAAGATATGGAAAAACTGTTGCAAGAATCGGCACGTTATTATCTCCAGGTCTTCCGGCCTGGCCACACGCTCAACCCGGTCTTTGCTACGTATCACCCGTTTTCTTCTGACGAGATGCGGGGTCTCGTGAAGCGTTTTTCCAGCGCGGCCAAAGAAGTGGGTATCCGGGGTTGATTTTGGTATTTACTCCTGCTAGTATGGCCTTACAAGCGATGAAGAGGCCCCTTCCAAGGTGGACAAGGAATCATCCTCTGAGCTGCGGAAAGAAATTCGCCAATTGGCGAAAGTAGAATCCGCCGGGCAAGCCCGTAATAGCTGTAATTAAGAGCTTGTAGCTAGTAGGTTGTAGCTAGTAGGGAATTCCCTAAGAAGCTAAGAACTAAAAAGCTAAAAAGCTAAAGCAAGGTGGTACCACCCTTCGAAGAAATTCAGGGTCCTTAGCACAAGTCGTGTTAAGGATTTTTTGTTTTTATGGTCTATGGGAAAGAATATTTTTCGCGGAGAGGCTGAATCTCCCTACCATCTTTCGGTAGGAGCAGTTCTTGTGAATGAAAAGGGTGAAGTGGCCACCCACTATTTCAAAGAATTTGAAACGTTTGAAAAGGTTAAATTTTTTGATTTCTACCTTCTCATGAGAGAGACGGTTGAACCAGGGGAGTCGATAGAGGGTGCGGTGTCACGGGGTATCAAAGAAGAATTTGGTGCGACGGGAGAAATAGAAAGGTTTCTCGGAACTTTGGTAACGAAGTTTCTTCGAAGGGGAACATGGATTGAAAAGACAACTACATATTTTTTGGTAAGCTTAGAAAGTTTTGATCTTAATTTACAGACAAAAGACGGTGAAACGAGGGTGAGTCAGGTGCAGTGGCAGTCGATTGATTTTCTCATTGAGAAGATGAAAGAACAGGGGAAAAAATATGAGAGAACAGATTTGGATGAATCGATTATACTCGAGCGAGCCAAGAAATTTATTGAATCAAAATAATTAACTCTATGTTCAAAAAAGTAGAATCACAGGTAAGTTTTCCGAAGATGGAGGAAGAGGTGCTTAAGTTCTGGAATGAGAATAATATTTTCCAGAAGTCTATTGATCAGAGACCGACCGATAAGCTCTATAGCTTCTATGATGGTCCACCGTTTGCCACGGGCACGCCACACTATGGACATATTGTGGCGAGCGCTATCAAAGATACCGTGCCTCGTTATTGGACCATGAAGGGTTATCGAGTGGAGCGCAAGTGGGGCTGGGACTGTCATGGGTTGCCGATTGAGAACATCGCCGAGAAGGAACTAGGAATCACACACAAGAAGGAAATCGAAGAGCTTGGAGTGGCTAGGTTCAACGAGATTTGTCGTTCGAAAGTTTTGGAATACGTGGCTGAGTGGAAGAAAGTGATCAATCGTTTTGGTCGCTGGGCTGATATGGAACATCCTTACGCCACCATGGACAAGAGCTTCATGGAGAGCGTCTGGTGGGTGTTCAAAGAACTCTGGGACAAGGAACTGATTTACGAGAGCTACCGCACCATGCACATCTGTCCGCGTTGTGAGACGACCCTGTCACAGTCGGAGGTAGCAGAAGGATATAAAGATGTGAAGGATCTGGCGGTGACAGTAAAATTTGAACTGGTGGATGAACCAGGAACGTTTGTGTTGGCCTGGACGACCACTCCATGGACACTCCCAGGCAACGTCGCTTTGGCTGTGAACGAGAATGAGAGATATGTATACTTTGAGGCGCTGAATGATTCTGACAACAATCGAATAAAGAAGGGGGAAAAGATTGTTATGCTTGATAGTCAAGAGGTGATGATGAGAAGTTTCGAAACATTTGGAGTAAAACTATTTCGAACTTCAGAAGATCATGACTTGGCAAAAAAAGCAGATGGAACACCATATCCCTTTGACCGAGATATCAGAAAGAAAGTTAAGCTTCAGTTATTTGTTGCTGATGGTGTTGAATACTCTTTTGTGAAGTCTGTCGATGGTGCCCAACTGGTTGGAAAATCTTACAAGCCGCTGTTTGATTACTACGCGAAGGATGAAAAATTAGAAAATCATAAAAACGGGTGGAAAATCTATCATGCTGATTTCGTCACAATTGATAAAGGGACAGGCATCGCACACGAAGCGCCGGCCTTTGGTGAAGATGACATGCAGCTGGGCAAGGCCAACAGTCTGCCCTGGGTGCAGCATGTGAACATGGACGGCACCATGAAAGCGGAAGTGACAGCATTTGCAGGAAGAGATTTGAGTCCAAAGGCAAAAGGAAAAGCGGAAGAGGTCCGTGAGATAGATCTTGATGTCAAAAAGTATTTGAGTGAAAATGGTTTGCTCTTTGCTTCAGAAAAATATCCTCATGCGTATCCTCATTGTTGGCGTTGCGATACGCCACTTCTCAACTACGCGACCAGCTCATGGTTCGTGAAGGTAACGGAGATCAAACCCAAGATGCTGGAACTGGCCGAGAATATTCACTGGTCACCGGAGCATATCAAAGAGGGACGTTTTGGGAAGTGGTTGGAAGGCTCCCGTGATTGGTCTATCAGTCGTCAGCGCTACTGGGCGAGTGTGATGCCGATTTGGAAGTGCGAGTGCGGTGAGATGAAAGTGTTTGGATCAGTAGTAGATCTTGAGAAAGCGAGTGGCATGAAAGTTGATGATCTTCACAAACATATCGTAGACGAAGTGACGGTGCCGTGTGAAAAATGTGGACAGACGATGCATCGAGTGCCGGACGTGCTCGATACTTGGTTTGATAGCGGCTCCATGCCCTATGCTCAGAGTCACTATCCGTTTGAGAATGAGAAGAAATTTGAGCAGACCTTTCCAGCGCACTTCATCGCTGAAGGTATCGACCAAACCCGTGCCTGGTTCTACTACCAGCACGTCATCGGGACTGCTATCAAGGGGAGTAATGCGTTCCAGAACGTGATCGTGAATGGCATTGTCCTAGCCGAAGATGGCAAGAAGATGTCCAAGCGTCTGAAGAACTATCCGGACCCGATGGAAATCTTGAATAAGTACGGAGCGGATGCGCTGCGCTACTATCTCCTCTCTTCGCCGGTGGTGGCAGCCGAGAACCTGAACTTCTCGGAGCGTGATCTGTCCGATATCGTCCGGAACGTCTTCCGTATGCTTTGGAACTCGTACTCATTCTTCACGACCTACGCCAGCATCGATAACTGGGAGCCAAAAAAAGATGCCAAGCCGTCAGAGAATCTCTTGGATAAGTGGATTCTCTCTGAGCTGCAGCTCGTCATTAAAGAAGTAGATGGAGCTATGAGTGCCTACGAGCTGAACCGTGCCACTCGTGCCTTTGCGCCGTTTGTCGATAATCTCTCGAACTGGTACATCCGTCGCAGTCGTAAGCGTTTCTGGAAGAGCGAAGATGATATCGACAAGGAACAAGCCTATCAGACCCTCTATACTGTACTGGTTTCCCTCTCCAAGTTGATGGCGCCATTTACACCGTTCCTCTCGGAAGAAATGTACAAGAACCTGACTGGAGAAGAATCAGTGCACCTGGCGGATTACCCGGTGGCTGATGAAGGCTTGATTGATGAGAAGTTGAATCAAGAGATGGATGAGATACGAAATATTGTTAAACAGGGATTGCAGTTACGTGCAGAAGCCGGTATCAAGGTCAGGCAACCATTGGGAGAGCTTTTCATTATGAATAAACAACCCCGCGGTGAGCTTGTTGAGATTCTTCTTGAGGAGCTTAATGTGAAAAAGGTTGTCCCTGGAGCAGATCTTGGAGAAAAGGACATTGAGTTAAGATTGGAAATTACTCCCGAATTGAAACTCGAAGGGGAGATGAGGGAAGTAGTGCGAGCTATTCAAGAGGGTCGCAAGAAAGCCGGCTTTAGGGTGGAGGATCGTATTATGCTTGGCTACGTCGGTAAAGAAGAAGTTTTCGCGAAGTTCGAAACCGAAATCGCCAAGGAGGTGCTTGCTCCAGAAAAGCCCGTCAAAGGAGAGCTCTCTGACGCTGAATATTCAGAAACCATCACTCTTGATGGTGCAGAATTTTCTTTCACCCTCAAACGAATATGAGTAAACTTATTGTTATCTGTGGGCTTCCGGGAAGTGGGAAGACTACTTTGGCGAGCGAGTTATCACGGAGATTGAATATTTTTTGTCTCCACAAGGATTCGGTTAAAGAATCACTGTTTGAATCACTGAAGCTTTCTACTTTGGAAGACAGTAAAAAAATAGGCTATCCCGCAGTTAAGGTAGCACTTGATTTAGTGGAGGAGAATATTGGTCGCGGCATTGATGTCATTTTGGAATCGCCATTCAACTTTCCAGAGGAAGGGAAGCTTTTCGAAGAGTGGAAGGAAAAATACCACATAGATTTTTTTGCCGTTATTCTTCAGGTTGGTCCGGAAGAACGAAGACGGAGATTCGTCGAACGCGAAAGGCATCGAGCTCATCACGATACTGATCGTTTGAGAATGACGGGGAACACCCTGGAAGAGACTTGTTCTTACGATCACATCCCAGAGAAAAAACTTTTTCTCGAAACGAACAAGCCAGTCGAAGCTTTGGTTGAGAAAGTTATGGAATTCCTTCGTTCATAATTCTTATTTCTTGATTCTGTATTCATCCCAAAAATGGAATTGCGCTATAACGCTATCGTGCTGCGAAAGAAAGAGGTTGGCGAGACGGATCGGCTCTATACGCTGTATACCGAATCGGCCGGCAAGGTTTCGCTTGTGGCCAAAGGCGTAAGGAAGCCCGAAGCCAAACTGGCGGGGCAACTCGAGACCCTGATGCAGGGGCTGGTGATCGTCGTGAAGGGGCGCGGCGCCGGCAAGATTGCTGGGGCGGTGGCTGAACAGAGCTTCATTCATTTGCGAAACGACCTCGATATTCTGAAGCGAACACTTGAGGCAGTCAGTATTTTCGAACGGCTGATTGGTTGGGAAGAAAAGGATACAGAGCTTTTTGTATTGCTCGGGAAGTATTTGGAGATTGTGAATGATCTGGCTAAAGAAAAAAAGAAGGACAAAGTGCTCCTCGTAACCGAAGGTTTTCTCTTTCAGCTCTTCGCACATCTCGGGTATGAGATTGAAACGGGCGTGTGTGTGGTATCGGGCAAGAAGCTTTCCTCCGGTGAACGACACCTCTTTAGCCCAAGTGCTGGAGGAATAGTGCGGAGTGAGCATGCTCACGAGACGCATGGCGCGCTGCCGGTGAGCGAGAGTGTTATCAAACTGATTCGACTGTTTCTCCATAACAAGCTCGAGGCTCTGCCTAAGGTGACGGTTCCTGAAAAGGATCTCCGTGAGGCACGCCAAGCCGCCACCAGATTTTTTCAGTGGATTGAAGGGTAGTTTTTTGCTATACTACGGGCAATAAGGCTGTTGGGAATCTTCTTTTTGTTTTTCCTAAGAAGCTAAAAACTAACCAGCTAAGAAGCTGCCGGTATGGGACTTGAAGAGCTGAACGAACAATTGCACGGCCGCGACTTTCATGTCGATCGGACACGGAGGAACGATACCTTCACACCTGGCAACCAGCCTGACGGTCAGGGGGCGTCAAAATTTCAGAAAACGGAGAAGTGGAATGAGTCATCTCTGCCCAAGGAATTCATCCTTGCAGAGCCGGTACGTGCCATCATCTCTCCTGACGATGTGACCAAAAAGCGTCGGAAGCTCATCGCTTTGGTTTTGGGAGGAATTGCCTGCGTGCTCCTCATTGGTGGGGTGATTTTGAAAATTCGAGCCGGACTGTTCTCGCCGGAAAACATCGTCTTGAATATCGCCGGAGGGGGATCGGCCGGCAGTGCCGAGCTTGTGACGTTTGATTTTGAGTATGCCAACAACAACTGGATGGATCTCGAAAATGCCTCGGTCGTTTTCGAATATCCGGAATCTTTTCATCCAGAAGCATCCTCGAGACTCGAGATTAAGAAGTCGCGAGCTGAAGGCAAGATAGGCACTATCAAGTCCAAGGGTCAGGGCACTGTGTCGCTCTCGGGAAAATTCTATGGTTCCAAGGGAGACCAGGCCAAGATATATGCCACGCTCCGGTATAGTCCGAGCGCTTTGTCGAGTACGTTTGAGAAGCGAGTAGAACACACGGTGGGCATTTCTTCCTCGACACTCTTTTTTGAAATCAATGCTCCACTTGAGCTGGCGTCCGATCAAGAAGCGCAGTATGAGGTGCGCTACAGAAATGAAGGTGATACAGCGTTTTCCAATCTCAAGATAAAGCTGGAGTATCCAGCCGGATTTGTTTTTACCGATGCGGATACACCATCTTCCGGTGACGGTACTGTCTGGGAAGTGGGTACTCTGGCACCGGGGCAAGAAGGGACGCTCGTGGTGCGGGGGAGATTGTCTGGAGCGCGCGATGAGCAGAAGACTGTTCATGGTGACATCGGGTTCTTTCAGGGTGATGGGAGTTTCCTCTCCTATGGCGAGGGTCAGCGCAAGACGAAAGTGATTGCTTCCCCATTTGTGATTCGTCAGACCGTCGAAGGAGCGACAGCAGCGACTATCGATCCGGGCAGAGATCTGCGCTATGCTCTCGAGTATCGTAACGAAGGGAACGTTGGTATTCGTGATGCTATTATTACCGTTGAACTTGATACGCCGTACCTTGATTTCAGCACACTCCAGTTTGAGGGTGGTATTTTTGGCGCGTATAATCAGGCGCGCAAAGCTATCTCGTGGAAAGCATCTGATTTCCCGGCGCTCAACCGAGTCGAGCCTGGGCAGTCAGGCAAGGTAGCCTTTTCTATCAAGTCCTATGCCGCTCCAACCAAGAAAGTGGCCGCTGCTCGTAACCCACTCATCGTGTCGGTGGCCAAGATCGACAGCCCGGATATTCCGGCCATTGTCGGGGTGACCAAGGTGGTGGCGAGTAACACTCTTTCTGTCAAACTCAATTCCGTGGTGACGAGTACACTGGAAGTGCAATATCAGGATACGGTGATTCCCAATTCTGGTCCGACTCCTCCAGTGGTAGGGCAAGAGACTACCTATACCTTTCATCTCGCTCTCGACAATACATCCAATTCACTTCGGGACGCCCGGATGAATATCTTGTTGCCGACCGGTATCCGCTATACCGGAAATATTGTCGGTGCTGGAGAGAAGACGTTTTTCAATGAACGCACCAATGAACTCGTGTGGGATATGGGCGTGTTTGCTCCCGAGACACGGCGTGAGATAGTGTTTCAGGTGGGGGTGACTCCAAGTCCGGGAACCCGTGAGAATGATATTATGCTGGTGAGCCAGGCTCTGTTTACAGGGAAAGATACGTTTACTGAAACAGAGATCCGAGTGATGGAAGGAAAGAAAACAAACGCCGGGCTGGCTCCTTTGGCTGGTGCACCCGCACCTGATGCAGAGAGCACAAATCAATAAGCATACTCTTCATGTCACTTTGGAAAACACGCACACAGACCGATCATGGTCGGATCGGTGAAATGATGACGAGAAAGGGGAGTTTGCAAACTCCCTTTTTTATGCCGGATGCCACGAGGGCCTCGGTACGTGGTCTGACGAGAGAGGACCTGGAAACAGTCGGCGTCGAAGCGTTGGTGGTCAATACCTACCACCTCATGCTTCAGCCGGGCGAAGCACTTATTAAGGAAGCCGGAGACATTCATGCCTTTATGGATTGGCAGCGACCAGTTTTGTCTGATTCGGGTGGCTATCAGGTCTATTCGCTCATTCACAAAAACCCAGACCTTGGACGGATTACCGAGGAAGGAGCAGAGTTTCGCTCGGTACTTGATGGTTCCAAATATCTTCTCACGCCGGAACGCTCTATTCAGATCCAGTTTGATCTCGGAGTGGATATGATGGTGGTGCTCGATGATCCGCGCCCCAATGATGCTTCCGAAGAAGAAATTGTGAAGGCGGTTGATCGGACACTGCGATGGGCACGACGGTGTCGAGATGAGTATGACGCTCAGGTAAGCGCCCGCGGACTGACCGATGAAAACAGACCACTCCTCTTTGGGGTAGTGCAGGGCGGGATGATGGTGTCTGAACGTCAGCGTTGTGCCGAAGGGCTAGTGGCGATCGGGTTTGATGGCTATGGTCTGGGCGGACGCCATGTCGATATGGAGGGGAAGTTCTTGGGCGAATTGGTGGCAGCTATTGCCTCATTTATTCCAGAAGACAGTATTCGTTTTGCGCTTGGTGTCGGCACACCGGAAGATATCGTCCGCTGTCACGCGGTGGGCTGGGATATGTTTGACTGCGTCATTCCGACCCGTGAAGGAAGACACGGACGTCTTTTCCTTTGGAAAAACGAAAACACAAATTTCAAAACACAAAAGCCAAACGAAAGCACGGCTTTACCGGTGGATTTTTATGAAACGATCAATATTAAAAACGAGCAGTTTACCAGTGATTTCACAGCAGTGGACCCGACGTGTGACTGCACACTGTGTACCAAATATACTCGGGCATATCTGAAACATCTTTTGAAAGTCGGGGAGCCACTGGCGCTACGCCTTGCTTCAGAGCACAACCTGCGCTTCTATATGCGCCTCATGGAACAGCTGCGCTTACAGAAGTGATTTTGAGTATGAAAAAAGCGCGCGTAGAGTTCTACGTTCGCGCTCGGTGATGGAGGGCACTCCTAGCTCTAGGAGGTCTGAGCTGGTTCCGTGGAGCAACCACAGGGTCCGTGATCGGCCAGGGCTGTCACTTCTCCACCGCAAACACACTTGACGGTAGGCCGCTCGAACGATTTCGCACAAAGCCAGAAACCACCGAGGACGATGGGTCCCAGAATGAGTGCGACGAGCTGACCGGGAGTGCCGATGGAGTAGCACAAGTTCAGGAGAACAGCGTATACCAGCGCACCACCAAAGGTGTAACGGTTGGTGTGGCGCTTGAACATTTCGTACATGAGAAGCCTCCGAAGTTTTGGGGTTATTCTCCCCGTGGGTTGAACAAAAGGACCGGATAAGCCAGGAAAAGCTTGAGCAATGCTCAATTTGCTTGTACACTGGACTTATTGAAGTAACCTCCTTAATATACACGAAATAAGCCTTTTTGTCAACCTCCATTATGCCAGAAACAAAAAATGATTTGATGGAAAAAATAGTGTCGCTGTGCAAGCGTCGTGGTTTCGTCTTTCCTTCTTCGGAAATCTACGGTGGCTTTGCTGCGGTCTATGACTTCGGTCCGTATGGTGTGGAGCTAGCCAAAAATATCCGAGAAGCCTGGTGGCAGGCTATGGTGCATGATCACGAGAACATTGTCGGTCTCGACAGCGCTATCTTCATGCATCCGAAGGTCTGGGAGGCTTCGGGGCACGTCGGGGGATTTTCTGATCCATTGGCTGAGTGCAAAGACTGTCACTCCCGTGTCCGTGTCGACCATCTGCTCGAAGAGGCCGGCGTTTTCGCCGATGAAAAGATGAGCGAAGCAGAAATCAATGCGTTGTTTACCGAAAACAAAAACAAGATCGTCTGTCCAAAGTGTGGAAAGAAGAATTTCAGCGAGGCCAAGAGCTTCAATCTTTTGGTACAATCCAACCTTGGAAACTTCACAGGCGATTGGACGAAGGAGCCGACCTATCTGCGCGGTGAGACGTGTCAGGGTATCTATGTCAATTTCAAAAACGTACTCGATTCCTCTCGGGTGAAAGTGCCGTTTGGTATCGCACAGATCGGCAAAGCGTTTCGCAATGAGATCACCGCTCGGCAGTTTATCTTTCGTAAGCGTGAGTTTGAGCAGATGGAGATGCAGTACTTCGTCCATCCGAGCGAGGCAGCAGCAGTATACGAAGAGTGGCGTGCCAAGCGTTTCCAGTATTATATCGATCTTGGAATCAAACCAGAGAATCTCCGTTGGCACCAGCATGAGAATCTCGTATTTTATGCCAAGGCCGCGTGGGATATCGAATACAATTTCCCGTTCGGGTTTAAGGAGCTCGAGGGTGTGCACAATCGCAGTGACTACGATCTGACCCAACACACCAAGTTTTCTGGCACAGATCTCTCCTATCGTGACCCTCAGACCAATGAAAAATACACACCGTGGATTGTGGAAACATCCGTTGGTCTCGACCGGACATTTCTGGCAGTTATGACTGATGCTTATACCGAAGAAGAAATCGGCAAAGATGGAGAGAGCGATACGCGTATTGTGCTCAAGTTCCCGAAGAAATTGGCGCCGGTGCAGGTGGCGGTGTTTCCATTGATGAAGAACAAACCGGAGCTGGTAGAAAAAGCGCGGGAAATTTTCGCGGCGCTCAAGAAAGACTTCCGCTGTGAATTTGATGACAATGGCAACGTGGGTAAGCGTTACCGCCGCCAGGATGAAATTGGGACACCATATTGCGTGACGGTAGACTTTGATAGTCTGGAAGACGGCGCTGTCACTGTCCGTGATCGCGACACCATGAAACAAGAACGCGTCGTGGTAAGCGAGTTGCAGAAATATTTCGGAGAGAATCTTAAGTGATTATGTATAAAAATTAAATATTTTTTATATGGAACAAATGGAATATATACAACCTCAAGGAATTTCATCTAGGAAAACATCTATATTGAAATACTTAGGAATTCTTCTGTATGCAATAGCAGGATCTCTTGTTATTACCATTATTGGGGATGTAATTTTCAGATCAGTGGTGGTCCGTAACCATTTTTTTGCGCTACCATTTCTTTTTGGGATAATTGCAACGATTCCAATTCTATTTTATTTCGGTCGACGCAGCTTCTTAATAAAGTGGAAGATACTTTCCTTTATTATATTTTGTACATTTAGTCAGTGGGTGGCTTTGATTTTCGGGATGATGTTCTATCTTTCTTTGGGGTTGTTGGGTGCGATTTTTCTAGGGACTATTAAGATTATGATGACCATACCATTTATAAAAAGCATGATTGATGTCATTCATTTTTTACCAATCCTCCTTATCCCATCTGTTGTTGGGGCAGGAATAATTCTTTTATCTCAAAAGATATTATTTTTTGAAACAGTTGCTAGAAAGAAATCAGAATTTGTGCTGATATTGGCGTATAGTTTCTTTTTTCCAATTCTATTATCATTTTTTATAGATATTTCATCTTTTTCTAATCTCGCAGCATTCGGCGGGGAACAGAATGTGGATGTGCAAGCCTTTTTGAGTGTTACATTTTTTTGGCAAGTTGGTATGTTATATTTTCTAACGGAGCGTTTTTCGCGTTTGACTATACCAGCATCTAATTGAGCTGTTTGTATAAATCCCTGAGCGTAAGCCCGTGAGAGATTCATTATTCTAAATTCCTGATTCATCTACAACAATGAAATACCAGAAACACACCTTGAAGAATGGACTGCGGATTTTGCTCGCGCCGATGCAGGAGACCGGGACGGCCACGGTGATCGTCATGACCGGAGTGGGGTCACGCTATGAGACTCGTGCCGAGAATGGTCTCGCTCATTTCCTCGAGCATATGTTCTTCAAGGGGACGACCAAACGCCCGACTGCCATGGATATTTCCAAGGAGCTCGATGCTATCGGTGCCGAGTACAATGCCTATACCGGCAAAGACCGCACGGCTTACTATGCCAAAGTCGAAGCTCATCACTGGGAGACGGCGCTTGATGTGGTCAGCGATCTTTTTCTCAATGCCAAGATTGAACAAGAAGAGATTGACCGTGAGCGCGGGCCGGTGCTCCAAGAGCTCAATATGTACGAAGACATGCCGATGCGCCATATCGGTGATCTATGGGAACTGCATCTCTATGGTGATCATCCGCTCGGTTGGGAAATTATCGGACCAAAAAAGAACATCCAAACACTGATGCGCAAGGACTTTATCAAGTACTTGAACCGTGGCTATGTGGCCGAGAATGTCGTGATCGGTGTGGCAGGCAAGATCGATCCGAAAGCAGTGAAGAAAGAAATTGAAAAACACTTCGCCAAGATTCGTACTGGCAAGAAGCCGATGTTCAAAAAGAACACCAAGAAGCAGTCGCAGCCGGAAGTATTCGTCCAGAACAAGAAGACTGACCAGACCCAGCTCATCGTGGGTGTGCGTTCCTATGATATGAACCACAAGGACAAATATGTGCTAGCGGTACTCTCGATCATTCTGGGTGGTGGCATGTCGAGCCGACTCTTTATGGCGGTGCGTGAACGACGCGGACTGGCCTACAGTGTCCATACCATGACGGAATCTTTTCATGATGCCGGTTATCTGGCGACGCAGGCCGGAGTAGAGCATGTCAATCTGGAAAAGACGATCAAGGTGATCCTCGATGAGTACCAGAAAATTGCCACTGAGAAAGTGGCGGCGGACGAACTGAAGAAGGCCAAGGAATATATCAAGGGCAAGATGGCTATGGGTCTCGAAGGATCAGACGATGTGGTGGAGTATCTGGTCACCCAGGAAACTATTCGTGGAGAGATTGTGCTGCCGAAAGAAAAAGCGAAACTGGTAGACAGAGTAACCGCAGAAGATGTGCTCCGGGTAGCCAAAGATATCTTTGTGAACAAGAAACTGAACCTGGCTGTCATCGGCCCAAAGGCAAGCAAGCAAAAACTCATAAAAATAGTAACTCTTGGATAAATAGGGTTTGTGCCGTCTACCACGAAGAATCAGGAATCATGAAGTAAGAATTATGATTTCAAAAGAATTTCATTCTTGATTCTCTATTCTTGATTCATAATTCATCACACGTATGACTATCAACGAACACGTCGAAGTAGGGACGAAGGTGTTGTTTCGGACGGCGCTTCTGATCGGGGCGGCGTATGTTGTGTACCTTATCCGGGATGTGGTGCTCTTGGTATTGCTTGCGGTGCTGACGGCTGCTGCACTGGTGCCTGCCATCGCCAAGCTCCGGAAGTTCGGACTATCTCGTACTGCCTCGGTCATTATTTCTTACACGCTGCTGCTCTTTGTCGGAGTGGTCTTGCTCTCGGTGCTCCTGCCGCTTTTCTTTTCGGAAATCAAACAGTTCCTCGAGAATTGGCCGGAGTATACCAAGCGCCTGGATGCCTTCATGAATGGTATCGAGGCATACTCGCAGAGTATTGGTATCGAGTTTCGCAAGGAGGAGTTCTCGCAGAATATCGAGGGCAATATCTCTCAGTGGTTCTCGCAGATTTTTTCGACGACCATCAATCTCTTTCAGGGCTTCATCCATTTCATCGGCTATTTCTTCCTCGCCTTGTATCTCTCGCTTGAGGAGAAGGGTATCGAAAAATTTTTCTTGCTCCTGACACCCAAGCACTACCACGCGCAGGCGCTCTCCATCGCCACCCGCATGCAGGGCAAGGTTAGTCAGTGGCTGTTTGGGCAGATGCTCCTCATGCTCATCGCGTTTGGTATCTACTATATCGGTCTCTCGCTCCTCGGTGTGCCGTACGCTCTGGCCATCGCCTTTTTCGGGGGATTCATGGAGATTTTGCCCTATGTCGGTCCAATCCTGGCTGCTGTCCCAGCAATCATCATTGGGCTGTTGTCTTCGCCAGTGCTCGGCGCCTCCGCTCTCGCCTTCTATATCATCGCTCATCAGGTAGAGGCGCATATCATCGCTCCCCAGGTGATGAAGCATTCGGCTGGTCTCAACCCAGTGGCGCTCATCGTCGCTATCTTGGTCGGGCTCGAGCTCGGCGGAGCACTTGGTATCATCCTGGCCGTGCCGATCACCATGATCCTCTCGGTGTTTGTGGAAGATTTGTTTGAGAAAAAAAGTAATGAGCTGTGAAGAGTATGAATGAATTTGGTATCTTGTATATTGTCGCTACCCCGATCGGTAATCTGGGTGACATGACACTGCGCGCGCTCGAAACCCTGAAGAGTGTCGATGTTGTGTTGTCCGAAGATACCCGAGTGACGGGCAATTTACTGCGGCACTTCGAGATCAAGAAATCACTGGTATCATTTCACGAGCATACTGAAGCGGACAAGGCGCAGAAGCTGATCGATCGTATGAAGGCAGGGGAGAGTATGGCGCTCGTCACCGATGCTGGGACACCGGGCATCTCCGATCCGGGCAACGTCTTGGTAGCGCTGGCGGCCGCAGCCGGTATCAGAACTATTCCGATTCCGGGTGCCAATGCTCTTGGGGCTATCGTCTCTGTGGCGGGGATTGATATGCGAGAGTTTATATTTCTCGGATTTCCACCACACAAAAAAGGTCGCGAGACATTTTTCAGACGAGTGGCTGTAAGTGAGATGCCTGTCATCTACTATGAGTCTCCACATCGGGTGGTGAAAAACCTGGAGCTTCTGCTGGAACTGTCACCAAACAAAAAACTCGTCCTGGGACGAGAATTGACGAAGATATTTGAGGAAGTGGTGCGGGGCAGTGTCAGCGAAGTGAAAGCATATTTGGAGAGTAAAGCCGGGAAGATGAAAGGGGAGTTTACGATTGTAGTATACTAGGGATGAGCCATGAAGTATGACGCAGGAAGCATGAGAAAAAAGAAACTGACGTAGAGCCTTGAAAATGTTTTGGACCCGATACGCATTGCGTACGGGTCCGGGGTGGCGGGTCGGCTATTTTGGGAAGAACAGCCAGTTGGCAAATGCTGCGCTGGCGAAGGTGCATTCGCCACCGAACACGCCACCAATCTTGCAGCCAAATGAGGCTGCAAAGTAGAGGAAAAAGAACAGGGCTATTGCCGCTGCTAGCGTAAGGAACACGATACCTAGCCGGAGGTACTTCTCGGCAGCGTCGCCCCAGGGACTGGGGCTCTCTGTTGCCCAGAGTAATTCCCAGGCCGCCATGGCCACGAGGGCGACCAGAAAGATGGTTTCCTGTAAAGGTGAAAAACGTTTCCGTGGCATGTCCATTTCTGACTCCTATAGGTTGTTTGGGAACTGAAACAGCACGGTTGTACTGTTCAATACATTATATACCATAAATAACACTTTGTCAATCTCGCTCTGGTGGGATAGAAGCACAATTATGTCAGAAAACACTGAGAATAAGCCATTTTTTATCACTACCGCCATCGATTATGTGAACGCCGCTCCACACGTAGGGCATGCAGTGGAAAAGGTGTTGACGGACGTGGTGACGCGTTATCACCGGCTCTCTGGCGGGGAGACATATTTTCTCACTGGTTCAGATGAGAATAGCTTGAAAAACGTGCAGGCAGCGGAAAAGGCCAACCGACCGACCGCGGAGTTTGTGGCAGAAAACGCGGAGGCCTTCAAGGCGCTCGCTTCGTCACTCGATCTTTCGTTTGATCAGTTCATCCGCACGACAGAAGCGCGGCATTTTTCGGGTGCTCAGAAGATGTGGGCAGCTTTCAAAAAAGAAGATCTCTACAAGAAGAGTTACCGTGGTCTCTACTGTGTGGGTTGCGAGGAATTTAAGAACGAGAAAGACTTGGTAGACGGAAAGTGTCCGGATCATCAGAAAGAGCCGGAGCTGGTAGAGGAAGAAAACTGGTTTTTCAAACTGTCCAACTATCAGGACAGACTACTGCGACTCATCGAAGACGATACGCTCAAGGTCTCTCCTGACTATCGCAAGAATGAAGTGGTGTCGTTTATCAAAATGGGGCTGGAAGATTTCTCCATCTCGCGATCAGTCGAGCGGGCGCGCAATTGGGGTGTCCCCGTGCCAGGAGACGAGGGGCAGATTATGTATGTCTGGGTAGACGCGCTTTCAAACTATATCACCGCTTTGGATTATGCTACCGATGGTGAGCTGTATAAGAAATTCTGGGCGAGTGAAGGTGAACGAGTGCACGTAATCGGCAAAGGCATTCTCCGTTTCCATGCCATCTATTGGCCGGCCATGTTGCTTTCTGCAAACTTGCCATTGCCAACGACTGTCTACGCACACGAGTATCTGACTATCAACGGTCAGAAGATGTCGAAGTCTCTGGGAAATGTAATCTATCCGGATGAACTGGTGGCCAAGTTCGGTGTGGATGGCACTCGTTATCTTCTCCTCACCGCACTGCCTTACAGCAAGGACGGTGATTTGTCATGGGAAAAGATGACCGAGAAGTATAATGCTGATCTCGCCAATGGTCTGGGCAATTTGGTGTCACGCATCATCAAGCTGAGTGAAAAACTCAAAGAAGAAGACAAGACAGAAACTGTTTCTGAAGCGGGTGTTCTGGGAGCGCTTGAGCCATTTTTCACGAGGTTCGATCTCTCTGGCGCTCTTGTCCATATCTGGACTGGTGTGCAGACACTCAATGAGTATCTCGGGAAAGAGGAGCCCTGGAAGCTTGAGGCGGGATCTCCGAAATTTGTTGAAGTGATGAAATATGCCCGTCACCAGCTGACGCTCCTTGGCGCTGAAGTGGAACCGTTTCTTCCAAGCACCGCTGAGAAAATTGAAACTGCCCTCAAAACGGGGAAAGTTGAACCACTCTTTCAACGGATCAAATGAGTATGCTCGCTAAGAATTTTGCGATAGGTGTGCAGATGGTTATCAAGGATGGTAGCCGTGTATTGCTTACCAAGCGGGAAGACTACGAAGTCTGGTGCCTGCCCGGTGGAGGGATTGACTCTGGGGAAAGTTTTGCGGAAGCAGCTATTCGAGAAGCCAAAGAGGAAACAGGGCTGGAGGTTCGCATCAAGAGACTGATAGGCGTATACTCTCGTCCTACTGAGAATTGCTATAACCTGGTCTATGAGGGTGAGATTGTTGGTGGTGAAATTATGCAGGTTTCGAGAGAAGTGATTGAGATTGGTTGGTTTGATTATCGT
Organism: Candidatus Moraniibacteriota bacterium; assembly: GCA_049303555.1. GTDB lineage: Bacteria > Patescibacteriota > Minisyncoccia > Moranbacterales > UBA1568 > UBA1568. The sequence continues at coordinate 17,189 of JBAQNF010000025.1, forward strand.
GAGCTCCCGGATCACACGATGATTTTTTATGAATACCTGATCAAGGATGCCTTTGAGTTTACTGAGCCAGTGGGTTGGAAGATTACCACCCCGAATCCTTTTGGGGATAAAAACTACAAAGAGATGTATGCTCTGCGTGATGCCTCAGGACTTTCGAGGAAAGATTTCTATATGAAGTATTTTGGAAATCGAGCCGACTATGCAGAGATACGAGAGTGGTAGTCTGATAAAAGGAAAAAGCGCAAGAATTATGCAGGATATTCATACTCATCTCTACTGGAAAAGTTACGATGCGGATCGCGATGCGGTGGTGGCACGGGCGCGGGCAGCCGGCGTGAAGGAAATGCTGGTGATCGGTTGCACGGTAGAGGAGAGTCGCCAGGCTATTGCAGTCGCTGAGCAGTATCCGAATACGTATGCGTCCATCGGACTTCACCCTCAGGAATTCTTTGATGAATCCGGTCCACCAGCTGGCGGATTGAACTTGGAATCTTGGATCGCGGAGCTACGTGTTTTGGCGAAACATGAAAAAGTCATTGCCATAGGGGAATGTGGTCTTGAATATTATTCTCACAACCCGGAAAAAACGGTTACTGATGAGCAGAAAGAGGCTCAGAAGCAAGGGTTTTTGGCGCAGATTGAATTGGCGCGAGAACTGAATCTCCCACTCATTCTCCACTGCCGCACCGAGCAGGGGAAGAGTGACGCCTATGAGGATGTGTTTGAAATTTTACAAGCTACCAACTACAAACTACCAGCTATTTTGCACTGCTATATGGGTGATACCGAAGTGACACGGAAATTTCTCACTTTGCCCAATGTGTACTTTTCCTTTACGGGCAACATCACCTATCCGATAAAGAAGCCGGTAGCGGGAACCAAGGATGATCTGACCGAGACCGTGAAGCTTATCCCGCTCGAGCGGATATTTACTGAGACCGATTGCCCGTTCCTGACGCCCCAGTCACACCGAGGGGAACGCAATGAGCCGGCCTATGTGATGGAAGTCGCGGCCAAGATTGCCGAGCTTCAGGGTGTTGATGTGGCGACTGTCGAGCGGGCGACCGAAGCAAATTTCAGAAAAGTTTTTACGAAAATATTAGCTTAAATATATGACAGAAAAACTTCCTACCACGAAGTCTCCTGAGAAGAAACTGGAAGATATGACACTTGCTGAACTGGAACAAAAAATTGCGGTGCTGACTGAAGAGTTGAGGGTTTTGCTTGCAACACCAGATAAGGATGTTTTGGCGCGGTTGAGGATAATAGAAATACCGAGGAAAATCAATGAAATCGCCCCGTACGAAATGCAGAGACAAAGACTGCTTTTTCCTGACCCGGAGCAGGAGTAAGAAGAAGTGCTCTGGTGGGTTTGAATTCGGGGACGGTTTACTCCTCTTGACAGTACGATATGGGTGTGACAGAGTGCAGGGTAATCAACAGGAGCGTTTCTGTTGGTGCACCACTGTTCTTTGGGAGAATTGTTATGCCCAATGATAAAAAATCCCTTGAGGAAGCTCGAAGATGCGCTTTTTCTTGGATGATACAGCTGCGTGCCATTGGGGCGCCAGAGATTCTGAATCACGAGTTGTTTCAATACATCGCCATCTTTGATGATCCGGGCTTTGAAAAGACTTTCCTCAAGCATTTTGGACCGCCATCCGGCCAGGTTGTTGCTGACTCGGAGGAGGCAATGGTCTACGCATATAAACAATATGCTCATGCCTTTGAAATGGTGCATGCAACCCTTCTGAATACGGGTGCCCGAACTGAGGAGATTGGGAAGTTATTACCCAAGAGCCCAAAGAGCATTCTGTATCAGGGGCAATCTCCGCGGTACACACAGTAATTGAAAGTCCTGGTAGTAATGCTGCCCGGACATTTTTTTACCCTTAAGTAAGCCATGATCTATTGACTTTCATCTCAAAAAGGTGTATAATGGCGAAAGGAACAGTAAATTATTTTTTATACTTTATCCTATGGGCAGTGGATTTGAACACATCAAGAGAGCCAAAGAAGTACCAGATGACAACCACAACTTAAGGACTGTCAGCGCTGCTGAGGGAAAGGGTGATGTGGCTGCCTGGACTGCTCATGTTGAAGGAAGCTCGGCCCCAGAGAAAATGATGGGAGTTTTGAAGACGGAAAGTGGATCTAAGATGGCGCCTCAGTTGCGAGTAGAGCTTGCTCAGGTGAGTGAAGAGATTGCCGCGACGACAGAAAGTGTTGTGGCGCTGCAGAAGGCCTTTGAAGAAGGTCAGATAAAGATGGCGGAAAATACCAACAAAGAATTAGAAGGTATTAACGAGAAGATAAAAGCACAGGCAACACAAGAAATTAAAGCTCTCGAGGTCAAGGTTGATCTTTTGAAAGCCAGACAGGCTTCTTTGGAACGTGACTTGCAAAATCTCTAAAGGGATTTTGTTTGACCTTTTTCAATTTGATTGATACAATAGAGGCGCTTTATAAGCGCCTTTTTTGTATATCGGAGTGGAAATATCAATTGCTGCGGAAAAACTGTTTAGCCTGGGATTGTTGCCCGTCACCAATGCTTTATTCATTGGTGTGCTTGTCAGTGCTCTCCTTATATTCTTCATCACTCGGGTGACCAAGAATCCGACCCTGGTACCACGCGGTTTGCAAAATATCATCGAGATTATCTTCGAAGCGCTGCTTGAGCTGGTGGAGAGCGTCACCCAGGACAAGAAACAGGCGCGCCAATTTTTCCCTCTCATCGCGACAATCTTTCTCTTCATCCTGATTGCCAACTGGGCCGGACTGTTGCCGGGGCTCGGCACGGTGGGACTGAATCATGTGAGCGAGACGGGGCATGCCACTATCATCCCGTTTCTTCGCAGTACTTCAGCTGACCTCAACTTCACCTTGGCCCTGTCCCTCATCACCGTCATCACGGTACAGTTTACCGGTATTGCGGCGCTCGGGATCGTGAAGTATGGCAAGAAGTTTCTCATCAGCCCATTTCATAAGCCCTACGGTATCGGCATGGTGGTCGGTATCCTCGAGCTGGTCTCTGAGCTGGGCAAGATTATTTCCTTTACCTTTCGTCTCTTCGGGAATGTGTTTGCAGGAGAAGTGCTCCTCACTGTCATGCTTCACCTGGTGCCATATTTTCTGCCATTGCCGTTTATGTTCCTCGAAGTGTTCGTCGGGTTTATCCAGGCGGTGGTGTTTGCTATGTTGACCCTGGTGTTTCTCAAGATGGCCACATTGGCACCAGAACACTAGAAGTGGACAGAAATGGAAAATGGCTCTATAATAGGTCAGTCTCATAAGTGAAATTTAAGTAATAAATAACGGCAAAAGTATGGAAGTCGAATCAGCAAAGTTGATTGGAGCAGCGCTGGCCATGGGTCTTGGCGCCATTGGGCCTGGTATCGGTCTTGGAATTCTCGCCTCGAAGGCTCTTGAGGCCATCGGACGCAATCCAGAAGCACAGAGCAAGGTGCAGACGACGATGATTCTCGCGATCGCTGTGACCGAAGCTGTGGCGATTTATGCCTTGGTTATCGCTCTCATGATTTTGTTCGCATAATTTTCTTGTCATGGAAGTCCTCGCAAAACTTGGTATTGATTGGAAACTCCTCCTCGCGCAGGCAGTAAACTTCGCAGTGCTCTTTTGGGTACTGCGTCGTTTTGCCTATCAGCCGATGCTTGACTTTCTCGAGAAGCGCACGGTGCGTATCGAGCAGGGTCTGAAAGACGCCGAAGCAGCGACGGCCAAACTGAGTGAACTCGAAGTGAAGGAAAAAGCTGTTTTGGGTGAAGCTCGTACCGAAGCCAAGGCCATCATCGCGGCCGCTGAAGAGTCGGCCAAGAAGCGTGATGCGGAACACACGCTTGCGACCGAGGCCAAAGTGAAGCGTCTGCTCGAAGAAGCAGAAGTAAAAATCCGCGAAGAGAAGGATAGGGCGATGGCCGGAGCCAAAGAAGAGATTGGGGAGCTGGTCATGCTCTCGGTTGAAAAGATTCTTCGGGAAAAAATAGATGCCACGAAGGATAAAGAGCTCTTGGAGAAAGCGAAGTAATTTTTCTTCTGTTGTATGCATCCTACTGTCTCACAATATGCCGAGGCGCTTGAAGCACTCTCTGAGGAGGGTGTTTCGACAAAAGATCTTACCAGGAATTTCTTGGGTTTTTTGAAACGTCGGGGTGAGTCGGACAAGGTAGGAGCAGTGGTAGTACAACTGGAAAAGAGGGCCGAGGCCCAGTCGGGGAAAATATCTGTGACCGTTGTGACAGCTCACGAGCTAGAGGGGGAAATGAAGGCGTTGCTCCTGAAAAAGGCAGAGAGTATTTTTCCTGGGAAATCGGTCGTCCTCACGTATCGGGTAGACGGTGCGGTCATCGGAGGGGCGCGTTTTGAAACCAGTGAGATGCTCTACGATGCCACGGTTGGAGCGGAGTTCCGAGCACTCAAAAAAGTAATCTGTAAGTAATAGTGGAGTTTTGAATTTCGAATTTTGTTTCATCAATATTCTGAATTCTAAATTCTACATTCTGAAAAAATATGTCCAATCCACTGATTCAAGAATTGAAGTCGCGTATCTCCGAGTTTCATCATGAGCCGAAAGCGGAAGCTATCGGTACGGTGCTTGAGATTGGTGACGGTGTGGCTCGTGTGGCTGGACTGTCCGATGTCATGGCCGGAGAAATGGTGGAGTTTGAAAATGGCGCCATTGGCGTAGCGCTCAACCTCGAAGAGGGCGAAGCGGGTGTCATGCTGCTCGATGAAACGGGAACCCTCGGTGAGGGAGCGACCGCCAAGAGTACTGGGAAGATTTTGTCGGTGCCGGTTGGTGAGGGCATTATCGGACGCGTTTTGTCGCCACTGGGGTTGCCGATTGATGGCAAGGGTGATATCGAAGCGAAAGCATACTATCCAGTGGAAAAAATTGCCCCAGGCGTGATTACTCGGCAGTCGGTCAATCAGCCGCTTCAGACGGGTATCAAGGCTATCGATGCGCTCATCCCGATTGGACGCGGTCAGCGCGAGCTGATCATCGGTGATCGTCAGACCGGCAAGACCGCTATCGCTATCGATACTATCATCAACCAGAAAGGCCAGGGTGTTATTTGTATCTATGTGGCCATCGGCCAGAAGGAATCTAAGGTGGCGCGTATCGTGGCAGAGCTGACCAAGAGCGGCGCTATGGAGTACACCACCGTGGTGGTGGCCGGTGCTTCCGATCCTTCGGCACTGTCATTTATCGCTCCGTATGCCGGGTGTGCGCTCGGTGAATACTTTATGGATCAGGGCAAGGACGTACTCGTCATCTACGATGATTTGTCCAAGCACGCTGTCGCCTATCGGCAGATTTCGCTCATTCTCCGTCGTCCGCCAGGTCGCGAAGCCTACCCGGGAGATGTGTTCTATGTCCACTCGCGTCTGCTCGAGCGTAGCGCCAAGCTCAACAAAGAGAATGGCGGCGGATCACTGACCGCGCTCCCGATTATCGAGACTCAGGCAGGTGATGTATCGGCCTATATTCCGACCAACGTCATTTCGATCACTGATGGTCAGATCTATCTGGAATCGGATCTTTTCTACAAGGGTATTCGTCCGGCCTTGAACGTCGGTCTCTCGGTCTCGCGTGTGGGGTCGGCGGCTCAGATCAAGGCCATCAAGCAGGTGTCGGGGACACTCCGTCTTGACCTGGCCCAGTTCCGAGAGCTTGAGGCTTTCTCACAGTTCGGTTCTGATCTGGATGAAAAGACTCGGACCATGATCGAGCGTGGTCGTCGTGCCGTGGAAATGTTGAAGCAGCCACAGTACGCTCCGCTGCCGGTAGAAAAAGAAGTAGTGGTACTCTATGCGCTGACTCGTGGCCATGTCGATGATATCGCAGTGGCAGAGATCAGTCGTTTCGAGCGAGAGCTGGTCACGTATCTGGATAACGAAGGAAAAGAAGTGGGCGTTGCAATCCTCAAGGAAAAAGCGCTGACTCCTGAAGTGGAAGAGCTTTTGAAGAAACACATTGTTGAATTTAAGAAGAGCTTTGCAGTTTAAGGTATGGCATCAGCACGAGACATACGACGACGAATCAAGGGCGTGAAAGGGACGGGGAAAATTACCCGAGCCATGGAGATGATTTCGGCTGTCAAAATGCGTAAGGCAGTACAGTCAGTGCTCGCTATTCGCCCGTATGCCAAGAGTGCGCTGGAGCTTCTCAGGCAACTGAAACGAGCCGTTGGGAGCGAAGATCATGTGCTTCTGACCGAGCGCCCGGTGCAGAAAGAGCTCTACGTCGTGATTACCAGCAATCGTGGACTGTGTGGCGCTTTTAATGCGCAGATCGTGAAGAAATTACGCCAGACCCTGAAAGAAGATGAGGGGCGAGCCCGCTCATTTATCACGATTGGAAAGAAGGGAGAGAATGCCGTGCGTCGTCTCGGTGGCGATATCGTGGCCTCTTTTCCTGATGTGCTGGTGACCCCGACTGCCGAAGGCATGCGTGCCGTGTCCCGACTCATTATCGAAGAGTTTGAGACGAAGCGGGTGGACCGGGTCGTGATGATCTATACCGACTATCTCTCCATGCTGTCACAGGAGGTCAAGGTACGTGCGCTCTTGCCGGTCGCTCTCAAGGACACCCAAAAAGCGATGAATGAGATGACCAACCACCCTTCGACAGACTCAGGGTCGCTCGAAACGAGCGAGTATATCATTGAACCATCACCGAAAAAAGTGCTGTGGCAGATGATCCCGCGATTGATTGAGATGGAACTGTACCATGCGGTACTCGAGAGTAACGCGTCGCAGGAATCAGCCCGTATGATGGCGATGCGCAATGCGACCGACGCGGCCAAAGACATGGTCTCTGATCTGACGCTTGCTTACAATCAGCTTCGCCAGGGCAAAATTACCCAGGAGATTGCCGAGTTGTCAGCGGGTATGGCAGCGGTGCAGAAATAATTTTTTATACTCATCACAGTTTTCCCTTAAGTAATGCAAAACCTATGAATACAAGCACAGGAAAAATCATTCAAGTCATCGGGCCGGTGGTGGACGTGGAGTTCTCCGTCAAAGACGGATCCGCCTCGGGTGGAGGAGAGATAAAACTCCCGAATATTTATGATGCCCTGGAATTGAAAGTGGGCGAGGCCAAGCTTGTGGTAGAGGTTCATCAGCACTTGGGCGGCGGTCGCGTGCGTGCAGTGGCCATGGGGACGACTGATGGAGTACGCCGTGGTATGGAAGTTATCGCCACTGGTGCCCCTATTTCTGTACCAGTGGGCAAGGCGGTGCTCGGACGGATGTTCAATGTGTTAGGTGATGCTATTGATGGCAAGGAAAACGTTGTTACTGAAATCAAGCGTTCTATCCACAGGGCGGCGCCGGCTTTTGACGAACAGTCGACCAAAGCGGAAGTATTTGAAACGGGTATCAAGTCGATTGACCTTTTTTGTCCGTTTATGAAGGGTGGCAAAGTCGGACTCTTCGGTGGTGCTGGTGTGGGAAAGACGGTGGTGATTCAGGAACTGATCCGCAATATCGCTTCCGAACACGGTGGGTACTCGGTGTTTGCCGGTGTCGGTGAGCGTACCCGCGAAGGGAACGACCTCTATTTTGAAATGAAAGAGTCCGGCGTGCTCGACAAGACCGCGCTCGTCTTTGGTCAGATGAATGAGCCGCCAGGATCGCGCCAGCGAGTGGCGTTGACTGCGCTCACGATGGCCGAGTCCTTCCGTGATGACGAGGGCAAAGACGTGTTGCTCTTCATTGATAATATTTTCCGTTTCACTCAGGCAGGATCAGAAGTATCGGCTTTGCTCGGACGTATTCCCTCTGCTGTGGGATACCAGCCAACTCTCGCGGAAGAAATGGGCGGACTGCAGGAGCGTATTACCTCGACCAAGAAAGGTTCGATCACCTCGGTACAGGCGGTGTATGTGCCAGCCGATGACTTGACTGACCCAGCGCCAGCCACCACCTTTGCTCACTTGGACTCTACGGTGGTGCTCAACCGTGCTTTGACCGAAATTGGTATTTATCCGGCTGTTGACCCACTTGATTCGAGTTCGACCATTCTTGACCCACAGGTGGTGGGCGAGCGGCACTATACGGTGGCTCGCAATGTCCAGAAGATTCTCCAGCGCTACAAGGACCTCCAAGATATCATCGCTATTCTCGGTATGGAGGAACTGACGGATGAAGACAAGCAGACGGTAGCGCGTGCTCGCAAGATTCAGAAATATCTGTCGCAGCCGTTTTTCGTGGCCGAGCAGTTTACCGGAGCACCTGGGAAGTACGTGAAGCTCGATGACACCATCACCGGATTTGAAAAGATCTTGTCTGGAGAGCTCGATGATATCGCCGAACAAGCATTCTACATGAAGGGTTCGATTGAAGAAGTAATCGCGGAAAGCAAGAAGTAACTATGATTCAATTAAAAGTCGTTACTCCCGAAAAAACAGTGGTGGAGCAGGAAGTCTATCAGGCAACTCTGCCAGTTTTGGGTGGGGAAGTGACTCTGCTCCCGCATCATGTGCCATATATTGGAGCGTTGCGCGCGGGAGAAATTATTTTGCGTACCGAGCAGAATGGCGAGGAAAGCAGTCTTGCTACTTCCGGCGGGTTTGTGGAATTTCATGATGATGTCCTCTCTATTCTGGCTGATACGGCGGAACGGGCAGAGGAGATTGATCTGGCACGGGCGGAAGAAGCGCGGGCACGGGCCGAGGAACTGAAAAAAGAGCGGGTCACCATGGATGATGAGGAATATGCTCGTACCGCTGCTTTGATTGATAAAGAAATGGCGCGAGTGAAAGTGGCTCGTCGCCACGCCACGCGTCATGGCCTGAGTATCGGCCATCCGGGAGATCGTCCAACTCTTGGGCAGTAAGGAACTTCACAAAAATCCGCTTCGGCGGATTTTTTTATCTACGCCGCTCTTTCAAGTGAGCGGGGTTGAAAAAATCGCTTATTTACAGTACAGTAGGGAAGTAATGCTGAAGAAAACACCATGAAAAAAGGCTACGATCCGCAGAAAATTGAAGGCAAATGGCAGAAGGTCTGGGCCAAACAAGGCCTACCGAAAAAAGCTGGAAAAAAAGGAAAATACTATATCCTGGACATGTTCCCATATCCGTCGGGGGATGGGCTGCACGTCGGTCACGTGGAGAACTTCACGGCCACTGATATCCTGGCTCGCTTCAAGCGCTTCCAAGGGGCGGATGTACTCCGGCCGATGGGCTGGGATGCTTTTGGGTTGCCGGCTGAAAATTTTGCGATCAAAACAGGGATTCATCCGAGCAAAAAGACACTGGAATCAATCAAAAATTTCAAGCGCCAGATGCAGTCGATCGGCCTCTCGTATGACTGGAGTCGTGAGATCAATACCTCGAGTCCGGAGTACTACCGATGGACCCAGTGGATGTTTCTCTTTCTTTACAAAAATGGTCTGGCCTACAAGAAAAAAGCCAAGGTCAACTGGTGTGACAAGGATGCGACAGTGCTGGCCAATGAACAGGTGATTGATGGTAAATGTGATCGTTGTGGTAGCGTAGTGGTACAAAAGGATCTGGAGCAGTGGTTTTTCAAGATTACTGATTTTGTCGAACCAACCAAAAGTAAAGACGGGAAGAAAGTTTCCGGACTGCTCTCTGGTCTCGACAAGATCGATTGGCCGGAGTCTACCAAGGCCGCCCAGAAGCACTGGATTGGCCGCTCTGAGGGTGCCGAGGTGGTGTTCTATGTGGCTGATACCGAAGAGGAGATACGGGTGTTTACGACCCGTTTGGACACGATCTATGGGTGTACGTATGTGGTAGTAGCGCCAGAGCACGAACTCGTGAAGAAGCTCGAATCACACATCTCGAATCTGGCTGAAGTCAAAAAATATCTGACTGTCACCAAAAAGAAAACGGATCTCGAACGCACGGAGCTGAACAAGGAAAAGACGGGCGTGTGTCTGCAGGGGATCGAAGTGGTACATCCGTTCACAGGCGAGCGCCTGCCGGTCTATGCGGCTGATTACGTACTGGCCACCTATGGTACTGGTGCGGTCATGGGCGTGCCCGCCCACGACGAACGCGATTTTGCTTTTGCGAAGAAATATCAACTCGAGATACTCGAAGTCATACAAGGTGCTGAAACAAACAATGGAGAAAATCCATATACGGATGACGGCAGACTAATCTCATCGAAAGAATTTTCTGGACTGACGTCAGAAGAAGCGCGGGAGAAAATGGTGGCTTGGCTACGGAAAGAAAAACTAGGGAAGAAAGTGGTGAACTACCGCCTGCGTGACTGGCTCATTTCTCGCCAGCGCTACTGGGGGGCACCCATTCCGATTATCTACTGTGACGACTGTGGGGCAGTTCCAGTACCGGACAAAGATCTGCCGGTGAAACTTCCAACCGATGTAGACTTCCGCCCGACCGGGGAATCACCACTGGTGCGTTCCAAGAGTTTCCATAAAGTGAAGTGTCCGCAGTGTGGGGCAAAAGCCAGACGAGAGAGCGACACCATGGATACGTTCGTCTGTTCGAGCTGGTACTACTTACGCTTTGCTGATCCGCAAAATACCAAACAGTTTGCTTCGAAAAAAGCTCTGGCTAAATATCTGCCTGTAGATTTCTATATGGGCGGAGCCGAGCACACGGTGCTGCATCTTCTCTATGCTCGTTTTTTCACCAAGGCACTCATGAAGCATGGGTATCTTGGCTTTGATGAGCCGTTTCAGAAGCTCCGTCACCAGGGGATGATTTTGGCGCAGGATGGTCAGAAGATGTCTAAGTCCAAGGGCAATGTGGTCAACCCGGACCAGGTAGTGGCTGAGTTTGGGGCGGATAGCCTGCGCCTCTATGAGATGTTTATGGGCCCGCTCGAAGACATGAAGGCCTGGAATACCGGGAGCATCATCGGGGTCCGTCGGTTTCTCGAAAAAGTATGGAAACTTTCCGAGCGAAGCATGAATTCTGAAACAGGAAGCAAGAATAAGAACATCGAAGGTCTCTTACACCAGACCATCAAAAAAGTTACTGAAGACTTGGAGGGGTTGAAATTCAATACCGCTATCAGTGCTTTGATGATTTTGGTAAATGCAATGGAGCGGGAGTCCATACTTCATGCGTCATACATCAAGATTCTGCTTGTCTTGCTCAGCCCGTTCGCTCCACATATCACGGAAGAGCTGTGGGTAAACTTAGGTGAAAAGAAATCTATTTTTCTCGCGCCGTGGCCACAGTATGACAAGAAAAAAATCGTAGCAGAGACGGTCAATGTGGCGGTGCAGGTCAATGGCAAAGTACGCGCCGTACTCCCTATCGCTACTGGTACTAGTGAGGATGATGTGAAGGCAGAGGCGCTGGCTGATGTCAATGTGCAAACACACCTCGCTGGCAAGACCGTCCGAAAAGTTATCTACGTCCCAGGAAAAATCGTCAGCATCGTCGCTGCCTAGTTTCTTTATTGTGTCATCCCGGGCTTGACCCGGGATCCAGAAAATGAAAACGTATTACGTGTATATTTTGGCGAGTCAAAGAAACGGCACGCTCTATGTCGGTGTAACATCCGACTTACTCAAACGTATCTGGGAGCATAAGAATAAAAAAGTAAAAGGCTTTACTGAAAAGTATGGAGTCGATATGTTGGTATATTTCGAAGAAACGAATGACGTGCGATCGGCTCTCGAGAGAGAAAAGATTTTAAAAAAATGGAGAAGGGCTTGGAAACTTGAGTTGATTGAAAAAGAAAATCCAGAGTGGAAAGATCTGTATGAGAAGATGATTACTTAACCTGGATCCCGGCTCAGAGGCCGGGATGACAGAGGTGGTCGAGCAAGAAAAAAGCCCCGGCGCGGTGCGCAGGGGCGGGTGGTGGTTGGGCGGCGGTTCGCTAGCGCTTGAGCGCCGCGAGGATCCGCAGAACGACCGTCCCAGTCAGCCAGCCGGAGATGGTCAGCATCACCAAGGAAATCAGAATGGGAGCCTTGTAGGCATCAGGCGTTTGAACCAGGGTGGCGGTCCAGGTCATGATAGACATGCCGAAGCTGATCACAGCGCCCATAGTGAGGAGCGCTACTGTAGAGGTATCCATCTGATCCTCTGCTTGGTCGGGGATGTCCGTTGATTGGTTGGTCATGGGTAACCCTTTCAGGGTGGTTGGGGATGAGGGCGTGCCGAAGCACGGTGGGGGTTAGGACGTTTTCTTGGGGAAGGCGTAGGCGATGTGGCCACTACCAACAAACATCACGATGAAGCCAATCAGTGGACCCCAGCTTCCTGGCTTGGAGATGCCAGTTACGATGGCGGTAGTTATGCCAGATGAAAGCAGCAGAATCCCAAGGGCAAGTCGGAAGCGACTCATGATGAATCCTTTCGTGGTTGTGTGCCGAGGCACGGGGTTGTTAAGGCACTGGTAACGTTCTATTGTAGCATAAAACTAAGAAAAAGTCAATAGCACGTAAAAAAGGTGTGGAATGAAATGAAGGAATAGGTTAGAATGGGTAATATCCTCAAGAAATAATGCTTTTTTACTATGCGTTCTACCATTGCTGACTATCTGCCGCTTGATCGACCGCTGATTATTTTCGATCTCGAAACGACTGGGCTGGCGCATGGTGAAGACAAGATCGTCGAGCTGGCTTATGAAAAAATCATGCCCAATGGTGAGGTGATCTCGTATTGTCAGCGGATTGATCCTGGGATGCCGATGCCGGCTGATGCCAGTAGTATCAATGGCATTTATGACAAAGATCTGGTCGGTTGTCCGAGCTTTGCCAAACTCTCCTACGAGCTGTGGAATATGTTTGACGGATCGGATGTCGGCGGATTCAACATCACGGGGTTTGATCTGCCGTTTTTGCGGGGTGAATTTTCAAGCGTTGGGAAAAATTTTGATTTTACCAAAAAGAAAGTACTGGATGCCAAGATTCTCTATCACAAGATGACGGCCAAGAATATGTTTGCTCCGCGCAATCTCTCGGCCGCTTACAAATTGTATTTTGGCAAAGAACACACGACAGCGCATACCGGTGCGGGTGACGTGCGGGTGACGGTAGAGATTCTCGAGAAGCAGTTGGAGCAGTATCCGGAGTTTCGGAATTGGGAATATCTAGCCGAGCTTCATGGGAACAAAAAACTGCTTGAATCAGCCAAAACAGAGCATGCACCGCTGGTAGAATCTAAGCCAGTCGGAACATTATTTTAGACTATGAATTTTACAGATGCTCTCATTTTAGGTGTTGTGGAGGGATTGACGGAATTTTTTCCGATATCTTCAACCGGCCATTTGATATTGGCGGCGGAACTTTTGAAGTTGCCAGAGACAGAATTTCTCAAGACATTTCAGATCGCTATCCAGCTTGGCGCCATCCTGGCTATTGTCGCCATATATTGGCACCGGCTTTTGTTTGATCGAGAAATGATCAAGCGTCTCATCGTGGCGCTCATCCCAGCTCTCGGTATCGGCTTTCTTTTTTATAAGGCCATCAAGGGACTCTTTGAATCGAGCTTGGTCGTGGTGGTGGCTCTGTTTGTGGGTGGTGTTATCCTTATTGTCTTTGAGTGGTGGTATCAGAAAACCGAACGGGTGACGACTGAACTTGATGCGATGGATTACAAAACAGCCTTCTTCATCGGACTTTTTCAGACGCTCTCGGTTATTCCCGGTGTTTCGCGAGCAGGGGCGACGCTTCTTGGCGGACTATTTCTGGGGATGAGTCGTACCGCGATTGTAGAGTTTTCATTTTTGCTTGCCGTACCGACCATGGTAGCGGCCACGACGCTCGATATCTGGAAAAATGCCGGAGCCTTTTCTTCCAATGATTTTTCATTGCTTTTGGTTGGCTTTGTGACAGCTTTTTTCGTGGCTTTGGCAGCGGTGAAGTTTCTCCTGCGTTTTGTGGAAACGCATACATTTATCGCTTTTGGCGTGTATCGGATGATTCTGGCAGCACTCTTTTTTCTCTTTATACTCTAGTTTTATGGCGCTTTTGTACGGCAAACCAATTGCAGAGAGAATCCTTTCAGACGTGAAGGATCGTATTGAAGGTATGGATACCGCGCCAGGACTGGCGGTGGTGCTGGTCGGTGACTCTGTCGAGTCACACAAGTATGTCGGGTTGAAAGAAGAACGCGCGGGGGAAGTAGGGATTCATTTTGAGAAGTATCTTTTTCCCAAGGAGGTAGACTGCCAAGAAATATTCCGATGCATCGAGATGCTCAATACCAAGAGTGATATCCATGGCATCATCGTGCAGCTGCCGCTTCCGGAGGGTTTTCCGACGGATGAGATTATCGCTCACATTGATCCGAAGAAAGATACAGATGGATTTCACGCGGATACGATTCGGAAGTTTCTGGCGGGGGATTTTTCCTGTTGTCCGGTGTTTCCCCGTGCTATTGTGGACCTCATCCGGGAAACGAAAGAGACTTTTCATGGTGAAAAAGCGGTGGTGGTCGCAAATTCAGACTTGATGGGGAAGGTGATGGCGTTTACACTGTCACTGGAGGGATTGGAGAGCGGTTATATCCTCAGTTCGGAAGGTCGTGAAGCGATTGCTCGAAAAACACAAGAGGCCAGAGTAGTCGTGACCGCCTGTGGTATTCTGGACCTTCTGACGGCTGATATGCTCTCGTCAGAGGCTATCGTTATCGATGGTGGTACTGTCCGGGTGAACGGCAAGGTACAGGGAGATGTGAAACAGGAAGAGGTGGAAAAGAAAGTGGCGTTTCTGTCGCCAGTACCGGGCGGTGTCGGACCGGTGACGGTAGCGACGCTGCTGGCTCGAGTGACGGATGCTGCTCTGAAAAATTAAAAATATCAAGGTCTGACCTTGATATTTTTGCTGAGAATAGGAAAGAGATGGCGCGTGAGAGAGCTCTATGTTGGTGCCGAGGGAGGGACTTGAACCCTCATGATATTGCTATCGCGGGATTTTGAGTCCCGTGTGTCTACCATTCCACCACCTCGGCAATTTTCCTTTATTGTAGCCAATTGTCTGAAAGAGGCATAGAGACAGGATAGAAAATTGATAATCATTTGTCAATGGACTATAATGGTTGAAGAGGAATCATGAAGTAAGAATCAGGAATCATGGTCAGAGACTATGACTATATTCTGGTGCTTCTTTCGTCTTGATTCATAAGTCTTGATTCTGTATTCACGCAAGAAAATGGCCAAGGTTATTGGGTTCGTCAATCAAAAAGGCGGAGTAGGAAAAACTACTTCGACGATTAACGTTGCCACGTATTTGGCCCAGGCCGGCAAAAAGGTGCTTCTGGTTGATCTCGACCCACAGGGCAATGCTTCGTCGGGACTTGGAATTGATGCCAAACGTCTGGAAAAAAACCTCTACCATGCCATGATTCTCGGCCAGCCGGTACAGGAAATTGTATTGCGGACGGAAACGGAAGGACTGCATATTATTCCGGCAGCGCAGGACTTGGCGGGAGCAGAGATCGAGATGGTTCATATTGAAAATCGTGAATTCCGGTTGCACAATGCGCTCCGATCGGTGCGCCCGTACTATGACTATATCTTGATCGATAGCCCTCCATCACTTGGGCTCTTGACGATCAATGGCTTGGTAGCTTCTGATGAGGTGATTATTCCGGTGCAGACAGAATACTATGCATTGGAAGGACTCTCTCAACTTTTGGGTACGATAGAGCTCGTTCGTGAGCATTTGCAGCCGAATCTGAAAATCTGCGGAGCACTTCTCACGTTGTACGATCGTCGCAACCGGTTGGCGCGTCAGGTAGTATCGGAAGTGCGTTCGCATTTTCCTGGGCCAGTTTTTGAAAATGTCATTCCACGATCAGTACGTCTCGCAGAAGCGCCCAGTTTTGGTAAATCTATTCTCGATTTTGATGCTTTTTCCAAGGGGGCTCGTGCCTACAAGGGCGTGGTACGAGAATTGATTGCCCGCGAGGAAGAGGAGAAGAAAAAACTGAAAGTCCTTTAGTATGAAAAAGCACAAAACAGAAAACACAAAAGCCAAACAAAGCATAAAGCACGGACTTCAAACGAACTTGTGTTTTTGGTTTTGAAAAATGGATTTTATTTGGTATTTGTAATTTGAGCTTTGAAATTTGATACATATGGCATCGCAACAATATGGATTGGGCAGAGGGTTGGCGTCACTTATCCCACCGCGTAAGCAAGCGGATGGCGGCGGGTCGCCTTTTGTCATCACCCCTGTCACACAGGCTTTCCCGCAGGAGGCGACAACAGATGTCGCTCCAAGCAAAGCAGGGGCAGTTGTACCGACTACAATACCGACACCACCAGCAGATGGACTTATGGAAATCCCGATTCAGAAAATTGTTCCGAATCCTCATCAGCCGAGACTTCATTTTGATGAGGCAAAACTGCAAGAATTGGCTGATTCTATCAAAGAGCACGGGATTTTGCAGCCGCTCGTGGTGACCAAAAACGGAGAGACATATGAAATTATTGCCGGAGAGCGTCGGTTTCAGGCTGCCAAACGAGCGGGACTCGAGACGGTGCCTGTGATGGTGCGTGATGTCACCGAGCAGCAGAAACTTGAGCTGGCCATTATCGAAAATATCCAGCGTCATGATCTCAATCCTATCGAAGAGGCCAAGGCCTATTTGCGTTTGGTAGATGAATTTAGTTTGCCGCAGGAGCAGGTAGCGCAGAAGATGGGCAAGAGTCGGAGCGCGGTGGCCAATACATTGCGGTTGCTCCACCTTCCTATCGAGATTCAGCGCGCGGTCGCTTCGGGTAAGATTACCGAAGGTCACGCCAAGGCACTCCTCGCTATTGAAAATCCAGAAAAACAACGGGCGGTATTCGATCTCATCATCAAAGAAGAATTGACGGTACGCGAAACCGAATTGAAAGTACGAAGTATCGCCGTCAACCCACACATGCGAAGCTCGGTCGTGCTCAATCCGGAACTGCTGGAACGAACAGAACATCTGACAGAAATACTTGGTACCAAAGTGAAGATTGCACCATCTGGAAAAGGTGGCAAGGTAGTGATTGAATATTATTCTCCAGAAGATTTGGATGGACTGTTGAAACGATTGGAAGAATAGTTTGGAAATAGCAAAATCCAAATTTTAAATGCCAAATAACCCTGTAGTTTTGTGTGTTTTGACTCCCGTGTTTTGTCTGGATTTTGTGCTTTGAAACTTGTGTCTTGAAGAGAGTATGTCTTACGACGTTACCAAATCGAGAATCTTCCAGTGGCTTGGTATCATCCTGATACTGGCTGTTTTTGCTGGTGCCTACTGGTACTTCAAAGTGTACGGGAGCACGCTCAACGCTCCGCAGAATGACCTCAACACCAATGGCCTGGTCGGCCTCTGGTCGTTCAATGGGGATGATATCAGTGGTGTCACCGCCTACGACCGGAGTGGCCAGGGGAACAATGGTACCCTCACGAGTGGCCCGACTGCGACGCAGGGCAAAGTAGGTCAGGCGCTGTCATTTGATGGAGCAGACGACAGCGTTTCGATCACGGGAGATATTATTGGGACGGGGGCCGATTCAGTCTGTGCCTGGGTGTACCCTCGTTCCGTAGGAGAAAACAGTTACGGACGTATTTTGTCAGGGGCTATTGAGAAATTTATTTTCATTATAGATTTTTCTTCTAAATTTGCTCTTCTCTCAGATGGAAGTACTGCTATTTATAGCCCTACCATTTCGTTGAATCGTTGGACTTTTGCCTGTGCCACGAGGGACGCAGCGGGAGCGGGAGTGATTTATATGGATGGTGTGGCAGTTTCTTCGGGGAGTACTGGTACGCCAGCTTCTAATGGCGCGACAACCTATATTGGGAATCGATCTACAGGAGACCGTACTTTTGATGGTTCTATCGACGAAGTGCGTATTTATAATCGTGCTTTATCAGCTGGCGAAATCCAGTCCCTCTATACCCAGGGCAGCGGCACCAAAGTCGACTCGGCTGTTTCGCAACCTCAGGGCACCGGCCGGCTCGACAGTGGCCTGGCTGGCTACTGGAAGCTCGATGATGGCAGTGGCACCAGTATTACCAATAGCGCTACGATTGGCGGAACGACGTCTCTGACGGGAACTCCGAGCTGGACTACGGGCCAAATTGGCAGTGCCGTGGATTTTGATGGAGTGGACGATACGGCAGCTGTCACCTACAATACGGCGTTTACTTCATCCAATGCTCTTACCTATTCATTTTGGGCCAAACCAGATTTAAATGAAGGGAATGGAATTTTAGGATCGCTCAATGGTGAAAATGGATCAGCTTACAATTTTATTATCATAGACAATAATGGAGCGCAGTTGGGAACCCCACTCATTTCACTTCTAAGAAATATTGGGGGTACGGCTACCCGATCAGTCCAATTTACGTACCCTGTCAGCACCTGGTTTCACTATACTTATACATATGATGGTGCCAATGAACGAGTGTATATCAATGGGGCACAGGCTGGAGAGTGGGCCCAGACAGGCAGTTTCGCTTCTAATACGGAATATGGTTTAGTTTTTGGAAGAGCCCACACGACAGCAATACAGTACTATGATGGAGCTTTGGATGAGGTACGGATGTACAATCGCCCTCTTTCGTCTGACGAAGTTTCACAGCTTTACCGTCTCACTGCTCCCACATCGGTCGACACCGGTCTCAAAGGCTACTGGAGCTTCAATGGCAAAGATGTTTCCGGAACCACTGCTTACGACCGCTCTGGCGCCGGCAATACTGGCACTCTGACCAACGGCCCAACGGTGACGGATGGCAAGGTGGGGCAGGCGCTCAGTTTCGACGGGGCGGATGATTATGTAAATATACCTGATTCAACCGCACTCGATATCGGCGACACAGACGACCTGACTCTCACCGGGTGGTTTTATCGGGATACCTCTACTACCGAGGATACTATCGTTGCCAAGCGCAATGGTCTGACATCGCCTTATGTCGGCTACATCGCCTATCTTGACGCTGCTAACGACGAACTGACTTTTGAAGTTTCCGATGGCGTCGACGAATATTCCCTTACTTCGGTCTCAACCTTCACGACTACTGGCTGGCATCAGTATGCCATCGTGTGGGATCAGGCCTCGGCAACCAATTCCGACATATACATTGACGGAGTAGCGAATGGCGCCACTGATACCGGCACGATCGGGAATATCGGTGACCTCTCGAATGCCCTTGTCTTGGCCCAAGGAGCAGAATCAGACGCTAACAACCCGTTCGATGGTAGGCTGGATGAATTTCGCTTCTACAATCGCGCTCTTACTGCCACGGAAATCCAGTCCCTCTACGCCTTAGGAGGTGGCACCAAGGTAAACAGCAGCATCTCCCAAAATCAGGGCACGGGCCGGATCGACTCGGGCCTCGCTGGATACTGGGCGATGGATGAGGGGAGCGGCACCAGTGCCACTGATGCTTCAACAAACGGCAACACCGGCACCCTCACCAATGGACCGACATGGACGACGGGACAGGTAGGCGGCGCAGTGACATTTGACGGGACAGACGATTACATTGACGTTGGAACAGCCGGGCTTACCAGTCCTACGAAATTAAGTGGAGCAGCTTGGATTAAAATTGATGATGTAGTTTTCGCAGAGTCTTATAACTTTTTTTCCAACCGTTCGGCCAGTAATCATGGCTGGACATTTGGAACGAGCGGTGGGGCTGCTAATTGTAGTGGAGTAGATTGTGATATGTTGAGGTTTACCATTCAGGGTGTGGCATCATACTCCACGACAGATAGGTTGATCATCGAAGGGCAATGGACTCATGTGGCCTTTACATGGAATGGCTCTTCCGTTTCGCTTTATGTTAATGGCAGGGTAGTGCAAACATTCAGTACGGGTTCTATGATCACTGGTTCTAACCTTCTTTTGGGTGTTCAGGGTCCATCACCCGGAGTAGCGGGGATGTTCATGGATGGGCTCATTGATGAAGCGCGGATCTATGATCGCGCTCTCTCGGCGGATGAAGTAGAACAACTCTACCTCCTCACCGCTCCCACCGGGGTAGATACCGGGCTCAAAGGCTACTGGAGCTTCAATGGTAAAGATGTCAGTGGTACGACCGCCTATGACCGCTCTGGCGTCGGCAACACTGGCACTCTGACCAACGGCCCCGCCATCACCGAAGGCCAGCTCGGCCAGGCGCTTAACTTTGATGGGACGGATGACTATGTCGATGCTGGGGATATCGCTTCCGCTGACGGTGGCACGGCACTGACCTATGCCGCGTGGGTCTATCAGGATAGTCTTGCCGTGAATAAAGCTATAACTGCCAAGTGGACATACCAGACTCAGGGTAGTTGGGCTATTCAAACTGATTTTACAACCAATACCAAGCTTCAGGTTTTCATACCAACCAGTCTCACGGATAGTGGCAGTGGAGCCAGCGCCACCACGCCAACCAGTTCCTGGTCAGCTGGCGTATGGCATCACGTGGTTTTTATTTATGATGGCAGTCAGGGAACTGATACGAATCGACTGCAAGTATATATCGATGGGATTTCACAGACGCTCACATTCGTTGGAACTATGCCTACGTCTATGCAGGCATCTACAGCTGCAGTGAAAATTGGACAGTTTGGGGGTACGTTGAATCGTCCTTGGAATGGCAAGATTGACGAAGTTCGCATCTACAACCGAGCCCTCACCGCCGCCGAAATCGCCGCCCTCTATAACTCCTCCCGCTAAATATCTCTCCAACAAGCCAATATACAGCGGTTCAACCCCTGTAAGATACTCATATGTCAACGAGAAAAACACCACTGGTGACAGGGGAAATCTATCACGTTTACAATCGTGGCGTAGACAAAAGAAGTATCGTTGGAGATGAATTCGACAGCGAAAGGTTTTTGAAGAGTATGGTTGCTTTTAATACCGGGTGTCCGGTATTGAGTCTACGTAACGCTGAACTCATCTACAGCGGTTCAACCCCTGTAGATCCTTTGGTGGAAGTTATCGCTTATTGCTTAAATCCCAATCATTTTCATCTGATTCTACGGCAGACAGTGGACGGCGGTGTGAGTGAATTTATGAAGCGATTGTCGGGAGGATACACGTGGTATTTCAATAACAAATATGAACGAAGTGGAAGTTTGTTTCAAGGAAGATATAAATCGGTGCATGTTGATACTAATGAGTATCTTCTTCAGCTGAGTGTTTATGTTACGCTGAATTTTCGTGCGCATGACTATGAGAGTTCGATTGATATGAATTTGATTCGTTCGAGTTGGGATGAGTATTCCCGAAAAATCAAACGACCTTTTTGTAAAAAAGATGAGATACTTGGGCAATTTCGAAATAAAAAAGAGTATGTTAGATTTGCTGAACAAACAATTATAGGAATTCGAGGAAGAAAAGTATTGGGTCAAGAGCTTGGTTCAATCGAATAGTTCTACAGGGGTTGAACCGCTGTATATTGGCTTGGAACAGCCACTCTAGAGGAGGTCTTGGCGGCCGGTTTCTTTCAGTGTTTCCACGAGTTTTTTGATATCTCCTGAGACGCGGTCACGGCGCGCAACGAGCAGCGCATCTGGTGTGTCGATGATAATCAGATCTTCGACACCGATCGTAGCGATGAGACGTTTTTCGCCATGAACCAAGAGGTGACTGCTCCCGATATCGATATGTGTACCCGAAACAACGGAATCCGTTTCAGATTTTTCGTGGAGAAATTCATAGAGTGTTTCCCAGTTGCCGACATCACTCCAACGAAGTGCGCTGGGAACGACCAGGCGCTTGTCGGATGAAAGCTTTTCGACGATGAGCGGCTCGATCGGTACACTCTCTGTTTTTTCATAGAGTGCGGTGAGCGTGTCCATATCGAACGCATCTCCATTTTTTGCTGCGGCGATTTCATCCATCACTTCATGAAGCGCTGGTGCAAATTCTTGTGTCCATTCAGAAAAAGTTTGGACAGAAAAAATAAAGTAACCGGCATTCCAGAGATAGTCAAAGCTGCGGAGGTAGACCTCGGCTGTTGCTCGGTCCGGTTTTTCTTTGAAGGTATCGACAGTGAAAACACGCTTCTCTTCAATAGTGGCAAATTCTTGTCCCATCTTGATATACCCCAGTCCGGTATCGGGCTTGGTGGGGTTGATGCCGATGGTGACCAGCTTGTCCGGATAGGTGGCTACCACGGAGAGCGCGGCATGGATGGTGGCACTAAATTCATCGGGATTTTCGATAGCGTGATCTGATGCGATGGTGGCGACGATGGCCTCTGGATCGAGCATCCGGATGGTCGTAGACACGAGTGCGATAGCGGGAGCGGTATTTCTCGCCTGTGGCTCAACGATGATGTTTTCTGGCTTTATTTGAGGGATTTTTTCGAGAACAAGGTCTCGGTATTGTTCGGTGGTTGAGACAAAAATATGGTCTTCGGAGACGATATTTTTCACCCGGTCGTAGGTCTCTTCAATCATGGTTTTCGAAGAGACAAATGACTGAAATTGTTTGGGTTTTTCTTGTCGGGAAAGTGGCCACAAACGGGTGCCGGAACCGCCCGCCATGATGACGATGTACGCGTGTGATGACATAAAGTTTTACTCACTTTTTAATGTTCGATTTTTCAAGAATCGAAGACATTTTGTAGTATAGATACTGAAACGTAAAAGAGCAATTTTTAACCGTGAGAATTGTCGGAGTTTTAGAAGGAGAAAGAGCGGTGGATAACTCTCTTTTTTGGCTTCCTTGCATGGTAATTTTATGGTATATTTTATATAAGTAAAACAAAGAAAAAAACTCGCGTTTACAACGTGCGTACGACATAAAAGTATTTATGGCTGAAGGGGAAACTTCTGAAATATTCGCCCCCGTTCCGCGGAAGAATTTTTTCCAAAAAATCGGGTGGAAAAATATCGTGATTTTCATCATCATCTTACTTCTCTTGGGGGTAGGGGGGTATGTTTTTTTTGGGAGAAATTCTTCTTCGCAGGACACAGTGGTTTCCGGCGAGAGTGATACTGCCCAGATCGAAAAATCTACCGTGCTCAAAGAGAGTACGCCTGATACGGCTTCTGTGCAGACACCCCTTTTTGGCGATGCTAACTACCAGAGCGAAAACTATCGAGTAGGAGATATTTCTATTGGCGGTGAGGCTGAGTTTTTGTTGAGCGAGGATAATCCAGAGCCCCTGGAAGTGAGCTCGATTCGAGGTGAGGCCTTTACTGAAAAGAACAAGCAGGAGGTCAAGCTCGTAGTGAACTGGCGCACCAACAAATTGGCTCAATCGACTATTTCGTATTCCAAGGGTGTCGGACAAGCCAAAAAAAGCATCGAAGAAGAGGACTACAGTCTGAACCACAGCGTGATTATTCCGGGGCTAGACCAGGCTTCTACCTACGTGTATGAGATTACCTCGAGCGACCGTTTTGGAAATGAAATCACGAGTGAATCGCATGCGGTATACACTGGTTCGAGGACGGTCTCACTGTTCGATCTGATTGCCAATGCCGTAGGAGAGGTTTTTGGCTGGGCAGTCACGAAAAAATGACTTTTGAAATATGAAAGAATATGGTAAAATTAACAGAGTGTTCAGTGTAAGAAGTACATGTCGTTATATGTAAAAAATAAAAATAAAACAGCATTATATTCCCTGATTTCCGCGATAGCGGTAGGGACTCTCGTACTAGGGTGGTTTGATCTACGACCTAGTTTTGCGCAGTCTACCGTCAATGAAATCGAGCAAATTAACCTCTCGGCGTCGCTTTTCAACAACGAAAACCACATCATCACCAATGGTACCTATCCAGTACGTTTTGCGATTTATTCGACCAACCGTACTACGGCTGATGCATATCCGTCGAATGCTGACGCCGGAACAAGGCTGTGGGAGGAAACACAGGATGTGACGGTCAAGGGCGGAATGTTCCGCGTGTTCCTTGGGGCGATCACTCCGCTCCCAGCCAGTCTGGATTTTGAAACCGGTGGGTACTATGTCGGTATCCGTATCGGCAATGATTCGGAAATGATCCCGCGCAAGAAACTCGGGTCAGTGCCGCGGGCTATCAATTCTCAGTACTTGCGTGGCAAAACTATCGGCACCAAGCAAGGTGAGATTCCTGTGCTCGGGAAGAGCGGCAAGATTGATATCAAGAATCTGCCAACGGGTACCAGCGGTAAGAAGCTTTTTCTCGCGAATGATTCTCGACTGGGTGATATTCATCAGCAAAATACCGATCTCGGCACTGACTCGGAAATTTTCAACATCGGATCAGGGACAGCGATCTCTGGAACAAACTTTGATTTGACGGTATCGAGTTCTGCGACGCCACCGGCACTCCGTTTCAATGGGACGACTCAGGCGTGGCAGTTTTCAAACAATGGCACGACCTTTTCGGATATTTCAAGTGGGAGTGGGGGTATCACTGGAACAGGCACCAATGGCTATGTGGCTTACTGGACTGGGACGAGCACGCTCGGTGCTGAAGCGACGCTCTCGGTCAGCCGCGGAGGGACTGGGGCAAGCTCGCTTGCTGACCTGATCACGCTCGGGACACACACGACAGGAAACTATGTCGCCGATATCACAGCAGGGAATGGACTGTCTGGCACTGTGGCAAGTGAGGGAGGAAGCGCTTCTTTGGCTGTTGATCTTTTGACGGCGGCTGATGGGACAGGAGCCACTTCATCAAATTCAGGGTTGGAATTTGCTGGTGCATCATCGGATCAACTGGGGCTCTTGCAAGGGTGTGCCAACGGTCAGGCATTGGCCTGGAATGACACGACCAATGTCTGGGAATGCACCAGTTTTTCAGCTGGTTTGAGCGGTACGGGTACGACTGGATACGCCACTTTCTGGAGCGGGGTATCATCACTCGGATCAGAGCAGTACCTCGATGAAGTGCGTGGTGGTACTGGTGTTGATGGCTCCCTCGCCGCCAACGGCTCCCTCTTGATCGGTAATGGTTCGGGTTATACGCTCGCTACACTTTCATCGAGTACCAACGGTTTGACAGTCACCAATGGTGCCGGTTCGATTACTCTGGCTCTTGATGTGACGACGAGTGGAACGACGGTGAATACCTCTTCCAACTCTGGTTTGGAAATTGCTTCTGATGGTTTGCGTCTCATCGGCGGTTGTAGTAACGACCAGGTGTTGGCCTGGAGCACGGGGACAAGTACCTGGGTGTGTTCCAACAAAAGCGGTGGGACCAGTGACTGGACCAGCACGGGCGCGTTGACGTATCTGACCGATGTGACTGATGACTTGATCATTGGCGGTTCTGCTGTGGATGAAGGATTTTCTTTTGATGTTTCTGCAAGTACGCTTGCTTTTGAGGGAGTAACTGCTAATGGTTTTGAAACCTTTCTCGCTGTCACTGATCCAACAGCTGATCGGACAATTACGTTTCCGAATAGTACGGGTACCGTCGCCCTTACCTCTGACCTCCACAGTGCGGTCACTCTCTCTGGTACTCCTGATTACATCACGCTGGTTGGACAAGACATCGTCAGAGGTTTGATTGATCTGACGACCGATGTCACCGGTATATTGCCAGCTACCAATGGTGGTACGGGAGTCAATGGTTCCGCTGCTGCCAACGGCACCCTCCTCATCGGCAACGGCACGGGCTATACACTGACTACCATCACCGATGGTGCGGGGATCACTGTCACGGAAGGGGTTGGTACGATTACCATTGCCTCTACTCTTGGAACAAGTGTGGATCTAGCCTCTGAAGTCACTGGCACCCTCCCAGTAGGCAACGGTGGTACCGGTGCGACTACCTTCACTACCAACGGTGTCCTGTATGGCAATACTGCTAGCGCTCTCCAGGTCACTGCTGCCGGTACCTCTGCCCAGTTCTTGGTGGCCAATGGTACTGGTATCCCGACGTTTGTTTCGATGAGTAGCGACGCGACACTGGCCAATACCGGAGCCATCACCATTGCCGCTGATGCGGTCGCTCTCACCACTGATACCACTGGCAACTACGTCGCTACCATCACCGCTGGTTCTGGTATCTCTGGATCATCCAGTAGCGAAGGGGGAACGCCGACCATTGCCCTTGGTGCTCTGACCGCTGACTGGAATCAGACCGGTGCCTTTGATATTGCCCTCAAC
>JBAQNF010000026.1:0-11017 GCA_049303555.1 Candidatus Moraniibacteriota bacterium
ATCTCTATCTTCATGCTTATCAATCGGCGTGGAGCCTTTTCACAGATGATTGGCGTACTGTCGCTTGAGAATAGCATCCTGCTTTTGGCTTCGTTTATTGGTATTCATCAGCACGTGGCACTTGAGATGGGCATTATTTTTGATATCGTCATTTGGATGATCATTGCCCAGGTCTTCATTTCGATGATCTACCGTCAGTTTGGGTCGCTCAACGTCACCAAGATGAAACGTCTTATTGAAGAGTAATATTTTATAGCTATGCTGCTCACTTTTCTCATCGCCTTACCACTCCTCTCTGCTGTCTTTATTGGACTGCTGTCTGCCAAGCATACCCGTCTCATCGAAAGAACGGTAGTACTGTCGAGTGTCGTCGAGCTTGGACTCGTCCTCTCGCTGATTCCGATGGTTGTAAGCACAGGACAGCTCGAGGCATCGGCTCTGTTTTCGCTCGATCCACTCGGCGCTTTCCTGTCGCTCATTATCGTGTTTGTCGGGTTTTTTGCCAGCCTCTATTCTGCCGGGTACCTGCGTGCCGAAGTAGAAAAGGGGATTGTTGGTCCGCGTCGGGTCCGTCAGTATTTTCTCCTCCTGAAGCTCTTCTTTTTTGCCATGCTGCTAGCAGTCGCCACAACCAGTCCGGTAGTTATGTGGATTGCCATCGAGGCAACCACGCTTTCGACAGCCTTTTTGATCAGTTTCTACAATAAGCAGTCTGCTACGGAAGCGGCTTGGAAATACCTTATTATCAACTCCTTGGGACTCCTCCTGAGTCTTTTGGGGACGCTGTTGTTTCTGGCTCTGCCAGAGCTTCGGGATGGATCATTGACATGGGAGGCGCTTCGGGAGAGCGCTACTTCGATGCCACCTTTGGTCGTCAAAATCGCCTTTATCTTCGTTCTGGTCGGGTATGGCACCAAGGTGGGGTTGGTGCCGCTTCATACGTGGAAGCCGGATACTTACTCCAAGTCACCGACGCCTATTGCGGCACTTCTCTCGGGTGTACTCTTAAACGTCGCCTTTCTGGCTATTTTGCGGTTCAAGGGCTTGGCTGATCTGACACTTCAGTCTGATTTTACAAAAGAACTTTTTATTTTCTTTGGAATTGTTTCCATTGTATTTTCTTCTCTCATTATCTTGGTTCAGAAAAACTACAAGCGTCTCTTGGCCTACTCGAGCATCGAGCATGCCGGACTCTTGGCGCTCGGCTTCGGTTTCGGTGGTGTCGGTACCTTTGCCGCTTTACTCCATATGCTCTATCACGCATTGTGCAAGGCGCTTTTATTCTTCACCTTCGGCAACATCTTCCTCAAATACAGTTCGAGTAAGATTTACCATGTGCGGGGAATGTTCCAGGTGTTACCATTTTCGGCACCGGTGCTCTTCATTGCTGCACTTGCTGCGCTCGGTCTGCCGCCTTTTGGGTTGTTCACGACGGAGTTTCTCCTCCTGTCTGCTGGTATGGCAGAACATCCTTTTGTCGTGGTGCTTGTGCTGGCTATGCTTGGGATTGTTTTCTTGGGCTTCTTCAAGCACCTGATTGCTATGCTGTTTGGTGTTGCGCCGGAAGGTGTGAAGCGGGGAGAATCAAATCTGCTGACACAGGTACCACTCCTTCTTTTGCTTGCACTCTTCTTGATGCTGAGCTGGTATATTCCAGGAACACTGAAACAGCTGATTCAATTGGCAGCCGATAGTATTTCACTCAATTAGCACTCATCATTATGCCTGATATCAATACACTCCTTTCGCGCTACGGACTCTCAGGCTTCACGGTGAAGCAAGAGGGCGACGTCTATCTTTTTGAAGTGGGTCGTGAGCACCTGGAACACGTCGTGCGTACCCTCAAGGAGGAGCATGCCTTGCCACTGCAGACGGTGGTGGCGACCGATGAACGGAAAGAACGCAATACGTTTCGTCTGTACTACGTTTTTGGTGTCCCAAAGGAGAATTTTTTCTTGGTACCGATTTTGGCACTCAATGGGAGCGAAGAGTTTCCGTCGCTCACAGGGGTGGGCCAGGAGTTTGCTGTTTATGAACAGGAGATCAAGACCTTTTTTGGTCTGACGCCAATCGGTCATCCGGCCGCTTCTCGCATTATCCTCCACCAGGAGAATTATCCGGCTGATACGTATCCGCTTCGCAAGGAGTTTGCTTGGAATACGGTGGTTGTTCCTCCAGCGGAAAAAACCTACCCGACTTTCCAAAAATATGAAGGGGAAGGGGTCTATGAAATTCCGGTCGGTCCGGTCCACGCTGGTATCATCGAGCCAGGCCACTTCCGTTTCAGTGTCTTGGGCGAAGAAATCCTCCGCCTCGAGCCACGCCTCGGCTATGTTCATAAGGGGACGGAAAAACTCTTTGAACACTTACCGCTTGAAAAGAAACTCATTCTTTCGGAGCGTATTTCCGGAGATAGTTCGTACCACCATGCTTTGGCTTTTGCGGCGGCAGTAGAAAAGCTGGCCGGTGTGACCGTACCGGTGCGTGCCAGACTGCTTCGCAGTGTCTATGGTGAGCTTGAGCGCCTCGCCAATCATTTTAACGATCTCGCCTTCATCATGCTCGACACGGGCTTCAGTTTTGGTGGCAGCCATGGATCGCGTCTCCGCGAGCGGATTATGCAGTGGAATGAGCGATTGACAGGTAGTCGCTTTTTGCGTGGGGCCATCGCTTTTGGTGGTGTAGCGCGTGACCTCGACGAGGAAACCATCAAGGCTCTGCATGATGATTTGGAGCTTTTGGAAAAGGACTTTATGGAAGTCATGGAAGTGGCCAATGAGAGTGATTCGGTACAGAATCGTCTCAAGGGTACTGGCCAGCTTGATCCACAAGTAGGGAAGGATCTCGGTGCGGTCGGTATTGCTGCTCGGGCCTGCGGTTTTGAAAGAGATGCTCGGGTTGACTATCCGTATGCGGCCTATGATATGATGCAGTTCGGAGTCATGACCGAAAACACTGGAGATGTGTATGCCCGTTTTCGGGTACGTGCTCGCGAAGTGACCCAGTCTTTCCGTCTTCTCAATCAAGCTCTGGCGTTGCTTATCCACGAAAAAGGAGCAGTCAGTGTACCGGTGGGTACGCTGCCGGCTGACCGGCATGCTGTTTCCGTGGTAGAAGGCTGGCGTGGGGACATTACTTACTATGTGATGACCGGAAATGATGGAGCCATTTCTCGTGTCAAAGTGCGTGACCCATCGTTTCTTAACTGGCAGCTCCTTCCGTACGTCATTGGCCAGGATATGGTGCCGGATTTCCCCCTCATCAACAAGAGCTTCAATCTTTCCTACACGGGAAACGATCTCTAGAGAAACAAAAAAAACACCACTCGACTCCACCAGCTGGCGGATCGGGGGGGGGTGTTTTTTTGTTAGGCTGTGAGAATCTTTTCGAGAAGGGCTTCTCGGGTATCGACAGTGTCTGCTCCAGCTTCTTGGAGTGCTTCTTTGCTATTGAGCCCCCAGGTGACAGCGATGATGCTGATACCAGCCTGCCGACAGGCTTCGACATCGCGTACTTCGTCACCGACGTAGATGACGTCATCTTTTGAGAGGTTTTCTTTCAGGAGAACTTTTTTGAGTGTGGCTGCTTTGTTGAAGAGTCCGCTTTGGTAGATGAAATCAACCGTGAGGCTGTGTCTTGCAATGAGTGACCGCAGTGTGTCTTCTCTGCTTGAAGAAACGATGCCAATACGGTAGTCATGTGTCTGGAGGGCGTCAAAGAGCGCCGGTATACTCTCGAAGAGCACTACGTCAGGAATATGTTTGTGATATTCTTCTCGCCCTCGTCTGATGATCAGCGGGAAGAGGAACACACGCCAGCCGAGGTGTTTGAAGAGAAGCTTCCGGAGAGAAAATTTTTTCAACGTCGGAATTTCTTCGGGAAGAATCTGGGCGTAGCCGAACTCTGGGGCCAGGGAGTTGAAAATTCTGAGAAACAGTGGCTCAATGTCGACGAGCGTGCCGTCGAGGTCAAAGATGATAGTTTGTTTCATGATACTAAATGAAGCGGACGAAGACGGTCACATACAGAAGGACAAGAATCCAGAAGCTACCGACAAAGAATTTTCGCCCACGCGCTTTGAGGACTGGATCCATGGAAATTTCTTTGGTCGCGAGGCCAAAATTCTTAAAGAGGAAGATGGACTCGTAGAGACGCACGATAATCACCCAAGTGAGAAACAATGAGACGAGGAGGCCGAGACCTGGCAGGAGCGGGTGTGCTAGCTCAGGAGTTACTTTACCACCTTGCTTGAACCACTTTACCCAGCCTTCCCACTTCATAGCGTAGACATGGATGAGAGTGGCCGCTATGACCAGGCGAAGGCCCCAGCGTTGGAGAAACCACCAACGGGATGCACCGATCAGATCGATGGCTTTTTTGAAGGAGATGATGAAGAGGAAGAGAAGGAGAATAGCTCCAACCAGTCCGGCAGCAAAGGTCAGCTGGTCAAAATCAAGGCCGGACGATGGGAATTTGAGCGGGAGAAAGAAATAACTGGTGATGGCGTGTGAAAGGGCCAGGAATCCGCCGATGATGCCAATTTCTTTGCGATAGCCGAGCCATTTGTCGAAACGGTCGAAATATCGGACGATAGGGCCGATGAGAAACGTGAGAGCGAGGAGTACCGTCCCGGCACCGATGATGACTTTATTCAAAACGTAGAGGGTATCGGCCGTAGGCGGTGCATCGAAGAGGTAGCCACGGCGGACGAGAAGGTACAAACTGAAAAACGCTGTGAGAGATGAGGCCATGAGCAGGGCGATGACGTAGTCTCTCAGGCTGGATGGTTTGTGCATATTTTTTTTAGATTATGTCTATAGAGATAAACACTTATTTCTCTGGGAAGGTGTCACTTGAGTTCATAGAGGATGTCATGGAAATTCTTGATACGATTTTTTTCATCAAGTTCGATGCCTTCTTCTTTGTATTTTTTCAGACGTTCTTTTCGGTATTTCTCGTCTATCTAGATGCGACCATCGGCATAGACGATGCGGTGGAAGGGGATATTTTTCTCGCCATTGCCCCAGGCTTTACCGAGGATACTGGTGATGCTCTGTGAGGCCATAGTATCGCCACCGGCTGCTCGGGCGATGCGGCCATAGGTGGTCACTCGCCCCTTCGGAATAGAGAGGGCGATTTTGATGACGCGTTCGCTGAAGGTGAGCATAAAATTCTTATTTTTACACAGTCTCGATAGTTTGGGATTTCCGGTGGGCGAGATAAGAGAGCCAGATGATGGCAGAGAAGGCGATGACACCGAAGAGGGGAATAGTCATGAAACCAAAAAGAATAATGGGGGACTCGCTGCACGATGGTTCAAGAGCGGAGGTGGAGCAGGGAAGGAGAAAAGGATTTCCTATGACGTATTTCTGGAAGTGGCCGTAGTAGTGGTAGGAGGCGAAGAGGAGGCCGAGAGCTGCCATACTGCCAGTTATCAGGTGATCCGTCCTGGAGCGAGTATACAGAGCAATTGCGGCGATCAGAGTAAGAGGGAACATGAAAATGCGCTGCCACCAACAGAGGGAACAGACGGGTGTCAGGTAGGTGAATTGGTAGATGAGTGTGCCGATGACGGATGCAGCCGAGAGACCGCCAATCAGCGTCATCCAGGTGGTATAGGTGATGCGGTTTAGTTTCTCACGGAGTCTTGGTGAGAAAAAAAAGCCAACCACCGAAAGGAACGTAGCGGCCGCAAGCAAAAGAGATCCGGCTGCCAACACAGTTGAATATTGGATAATGTCCATAGAGAAACACGAGAATTATACCTTTATTATAGCGGTTTTCTGGTTTTTTGAGAAGGTTATTTTTAGAGTCGACCGAGATTTGTTTACAGGGTTATTACAGTACATCGGTCCATTGCCCAGACGCATCGTCATAGTTGGAAGCCGTGCTTCCGCCCACACACATACCATCCTCCAGTCTTCCGATATAATATCCTACTTCCACTACAGTGGCTGATGCCTTCGCGTGTTCAAACTCACCTTTTCGTGTGTATTGATAGAGATAGGCATCTCCTTGTTCATCGGTAGCCGACACTTCATAAAAGTAAACATCTTTTCCTTCCGCAAAGATTCTTTCTTCCTTCATGTTTTTTTGTCCGGTTCTTTCGATGAATCCCTTGACCTTATAACGTAGCTCTTCTAAGGTTGGGATGCGAGGTTCTTTTTCTGGTGTGGGTGTCGGATTTTCAAAGCTCATAGTGTTCTGAATTAAATCTTATGCTTTAAGTATAGCTCAGTTTTTAAGAAAGGGAGAAAGCTTGATTTCTCGGCTTAAATAGGGGATTATTCACTTTCTTGCTAGAATAGAAGTAAATGAATTCTCTATGAATTACGATGTTATTGTTATCGGAGGGGGGCCGGCGGGTATGATGGCGGCTGGACGAGCAGCCGAGTGTGGTGCGCGTGTGGCACTCTTGGAGAAAAACACCTCGCTCGGGGTGAAGCTCCTCATTACCGGGGGTGGGCGTTCCAACGTCACCAACGCCCAGTTTGACGAGCATATTTTTCTCCATAAGTTTGGTGTAGCCGGAAAATTTCTCTATTCGCCACTCTCTCAGTTCGGGGTGCAATCGGCACTCGACTTTTTTCATGCTCATGGCATGCCCACGAAGATAGAGGCGGAGAAGCGTGTGTTTCCCGTGAGCGACAGTGCCCAGTCGGTGTGGGATGCTCTTGTGGGATATATGCGACAAGGGAATGTGGCAATACTCACCGGCATGGAAGTTTCGGGACTGGAAATGAATGATGGGGTAGTGACAGGAGTACGTATGAAAAACGGGAGTGTGCTCAGGGCACGATCATATGTTTTGGCGACCGGTGGCCAGTCCAGACCAGAGACCGGCTCGACGGGGGATGGCTTCCGTTTTCTGAAACATGTTGGTCATACGGTAGTTGAATCGAGGCCGTCATTGGTGCCGCTTCGGGTGCGTGAGCCTTGGGTGGCCAAGCTCTCCGGCGTCAGTTTCCCCGAAGCCAAGCTGACATATTTTCAAAAAGACCGAAAGATTGAAAGCCGTAAAGGGAAGATACTTTTTACCCACGTGGGACTGAGTGGCCCTCTGGTTTTGAATATGAGTCGCAACATCAGTGAGTTTCTAGAGTATGGTCATGTGCCGGTGTCGCTTGATCTCATACCGGACAAAAACATCGGCGAGATCGATCATGATATTCAGGTACTTTTTGAAAATCAGAAAAACAAACAGGTGAAGAACAGTCTTGATGGTCTCTTGCAACCTGTCATGATTCCTGTGTTGTTGGAACTTGCCGATATCAATCCCGAAACGCCGGTACATAGTATTTCCCGTGACGAGCGGATGAAGCTCGCGCGCTTGGTCAAGGATTTCCGCCTGACCGTCACGGGACTTCTCGGTGCAGATAAGGCCATTGTCACTTCCGGTGGGGTACCGCTTGAAGAAGTGGATTGTAAATATATGCGCTCACGCAAATTCCACAATCTGTACTTGGTAGGTGACGTTCTCAATATCGACCGCCCCTCCGGCGGTTACAGCCTCCAGCTCTGCTGGACCACTGGGTATGTGGCCGGTACTTCCGCCACGAGTTGACGTATTTTTTCATCGACTGTAGACTATAAAACTGCCTGAATTGAGGCGGGATAACAAGGAGTGTGTAATGGCGCAAAAAATGATTCGTGTGATTGCGGTACCAGAAGGTTCTGCCCCTCATGATATTCGTTTAGCTTGGCTTGGGAGGATAGTGCCGCTTATAAGCGATGAAAAGATCCTCCAGGGGTCACCGCCGAAACTGGATGTTTACAGTGGCCCGAACCCGGACAAATACGGGTACATCGTGGCAAAATCTGTTGCCGTAAGGGTGTTGCGTTACGCTGGCGAATGGAAAGCAGCTGATTTTTGGCAAGAGCAAAATGATGCTGCCGGCGATTCAATGCTTCGGTTCAAGTGTGCTGATTGCGCGCTGATCGATTAACAAGTGCGCCGGAGTCAAAGCAAAAGAGGTGATTCGGCCGTGACCGACACCTCTCTTTTTATTTCTTGAGGCTTTGGGATGAAGCTTGTCTGCCTATGGCAGGTTGGAGCCTATCTTCTTGATAATTCCTTAGTTTAACGTGTATTCCCAACCTGGTTTCCAAGATTTCGTTTTTCTCCAGTCTTCAGAAAAAGCCTGTTCCCATGTCTTGTGTTGTAACAAAATATCAAGAGCAAGCTGTGGCGCTTTATGTGCTACAATAGCGACACTTTTTCCAGCATAATTTTTTTTGAGAAATTCAAGAAAGTCAGATATTCTCGCTTTTACATCTTCATAACTTTCACCATCAGGAAATTTTTCCGTAATGTTTTCTTCCTGCATCGGTTCGACAATATTTGAAGCTTTGGCGTTATATTTTCCGTAGTTGCACTCACGTAATCTTTCATCAATCACGATTGGCGTGGTACCTTCAAAAGTAAGTTTTGTAGAATCAACTGCTCGCTTGAGATCCGAACAAAATACTACATCAAACCTTTTGTCGCTGATATGTTTTTTCAGGTCAATCGATTGTTGTCTCCCTAACTCTGAAAGTGGAGCATCAAACCAACCAGAGGAAATTTCTTTCTCGTTATCTGTGGTTGTTCCGTGAACAAAATATGTGATTTGAATAGGCATAAAATTTGCTGGGGAGGAAGGGATCGAACCTTCGCATAGCGGAGTCAAAGTCCGCTGCCTTACCGCTTGGCTACTCCCCAGTGTGTGGATACTTTATTATATTCCTAATCCATTTACTATGCCGAGATTCCATCCCTTTATTTTTCTGTTGAGGTCGGTGCTCCTTCGTACCTCGATTCTGAGTAGTCCGTAGTAGGAATCTTGAACATTTTTCCTATTAGTCTTCGGATTGCCTTTTTTGAAGTATACCTTTTCAATAGTGGTATTGAGAAGGTGATTCCAGAATTCCTTGGCACGCTCTACGTCCCCGGTCGTATGAATATAAATGCTGTAGATGAGACCATCCTGGTCTCTTTCACAAAATTCTTTCACCCACTTGTCGAAGAGCAGAATCATTTTTGGGTCGGAGTTGTTGAAGGAGACTTTTTGAGAGACAAGATTGGGCTTCTGCTTGCTTCCTTCTGCCCAGTAGAGTGCTGAACCGATGAGCCAGAACTCCCTTCTGCTAATCTTGCCGATCGCTTGTTGAGCAGCCTTGATGATTTCAGTTTCACGAGTAATCCGGATGTTGCGGCATGCCTGCTGTGCCTTTTGTTGAGCTACTCTCCGTTTTTCAGTCAGCCGCTGCTTCTGAGCTTTGGCGAGACCGATATCTTTCAACCAAACCGACAAAGTTGATTTAGCCACAGGTACTTCTTGAAGGATTTCATTATAAGAAAGCCCTTGTTTCCGTAGCTTGATTGCTTTTTCCTTTTCTTGTTCTTTTATCATAAAACCAGAGATACCAGCTACAGGTATTATACATCTAGTTCGGATAAATGAACAGGCTTGTTAAGGGAACTCTAGTTCTCCGTTACGACGCGGCCGCCGAGCATGCTGAGGGCTTGGCTGATGAGTGGATTCTCATCTGACTGGCTGACACTCGTGGCATTTTTGGCATCTTCTACCTTGATAACGAGCTTCATTTTGGCTCCTAGGATGGTATCAAAGGCCTTTTCGAGTGTCAATTGGTTGGCTTTTTCATCGAGGCGCTCCTTGTGAAAGGGGTACTTCACTGCAATGACGATAGTCGAACCATTGGTTTCCACTGGTCGGGCAGTGGAGAGGCCGAGGCTGATAGAGGCATTGAGGTGTTTGGCTGTGTTCAAGATAGCGAGCCAGTGCTCTTTGATGTGAGACAAATCAAAAAGGGCTTCTGTCCTATCAATAGCCTCGCTTGTTTTTTTCTCTTCAACGCTCGATTCTTTCTTCTCTGTTTTTAATTCTATTTTCGTTGGTGTTTTAGTTTCGCCTTTTTTTTCGTCAGTGGTTATTTGTTTGTTAGGGGCTGGTTTATTCTGAGTTGTTTCTTCGCCCGAAGGGTGTTCTTGCTTCTTGTTTCCTGCGTCATGATTCATCCCAGAGAGTATCTTTACGATAGCGATTTCGAGTGGGAGCTCTGGGATGACAGCAGTTTTTGAGGCGGTTTGAGCAATCTGGAAATGCTCCAGCATGGTGACAATATCAAGGGGAGTGAATAAGAGGGAAAGTTCTGTGAGATGAGATTTTTGTTCTTCGGTTTGCTCACCCAGGAGCGCCAGCCCCTGTGCGGCATTGGTACTGACGAGGAGAAGATCACGCAAAAAATGAAGAATCAGTCCAGCGAAGAGTGAGAGATCGGCGCCACTTTTGGAAATCTCTCGGACACAGGCAAGACTGCCATACAGATCATTGTTGCCTATCAGGCGGATGAGTACGATGACATTGCCTTTTTTTGTGGTACCCAGAGCCTCGATGACGGTGTCTTCGGTGATAGGTGTGACGCCGAGCGAGACGATTTGCATGAGGAGTGACTCGGCATCGCGCATCCCACCCTCGGCTGAAAAGGCGATTATTTCGAGTGCTTCGTTGGTAATCTTGAATTTTTCTGCCTTGGCGATGAAGGAGAGCTTTTCGACGATGCCCGAGACCGGGAAACGGGTCAGATCAAAACGTTGACACCGCGATACGATAGTGTCTGGCACCTTGTGCAGGGCGGTGGTAGCGAGGATGAAGACGACATGAGCCGGTGGCTCCTCTAGTGTTTTGAGGAGGGCATTGAAAGCACCGATCGAGAGCATGTGGACTTCATCGATGATGTAAATCTTGTGAGAGCCGAGCGATGGTGGGAGGGTGACTGTTTCGCGCAGTTCACGCATGTTGTCGACACCAGTGTGTGAAGCGGCATCGATTTCGATAATATCAAAACTACGGCCTTCTTCTACCAAGAGACAGTGTGGACACTTTCCGCATGCCTCGGCACTTTTGCGATTGGAGCAATTGATGGCCTTGGCGAAGAGCCTGGCGAGTGTCGTCTTGCCGGTACCGCGTGGCCCGGTGAAGAGGTAGGCCTGAGCGACGCGGCCGAGCTTGAGCGC
>JBAQNF010000027.1:0-1739 GCA_049303555.1 Candidatus Moraniibacteriota bacterium
GCAAGATGCTCGAAGTGATGCCAGAAGTACGAAAGACGATGTCTCCATACGCACCACGTATTATTACGCTTCATATCAATCCAGAGAAGATCCGTGATGTCATCGGCCCTGGTGGCAAGATGATCAACCAGATTATCGACGAGACCGGCGTGTCGATCGATATCGAGGATGATGGCTCTGTCTTCATCACCTCAGCTGACGAAACAGGATCGAAAAAGGCCGTAGAATGGATAGAGAGCCTGACTCGCGAGGTGAAAGCGGGTGAACTCTTTCAGGGTCGCGTGACAAGACTGATGAACTTCGGTGCCTTTGTTGAGGTGCTCCCGAATCAGGAAGGGCTGGTACATATCTCTGAATTTTCCGATGAACGAGTTGAGAACGTGGAAGATATCGTCAAGGTGGGCGATATCATCGCGGTTCTGGTGAAGGAAATTGACAATCAGGGACGTATTAACCTGTCGCACAAGGCTGCTAAGCGCAAAATGGAACAAGAGAGTCTCTAACGGTCTGTTAAAAACTTTTGTTCTCTTGTATACTAAAGGAGGTCACAAGGCCTCCTTTAGCTTTTTAGTTATGAGTATTTTTTCTTCCCAATCAGACAAAGAACAAAAAAATATGTCCCAAGATATTCCAACTGAGATTCTCGGCGCAGTGAGTATTATGGGAAGTCCTGCCCCTCAGGCGGCTGCCCTTCCAAAAGAAACGAACCCGGAAGTACCGACAATGTCGCGCCAAGAGAGCCCGTTTCTTAGTGAGAGCTCTGCACCAAGAGAATCAACCCCAAAGCCACCCCAGAATCTCCCGTTTGCCCCAGTAGAAAACCTCTCGGATGTTCAGGGCGCCTCGTCGGATCCCGGAGCACAGCATGGTAACCGACTTCTTTTTATCGTTCTAGGAGGTACGATAGTCCTGACTGCCAGTGGTCTCCTCGCTTGGTATTTTATGAAGCCTGCGCCAGAGGAAAATACTGTTCCGACTCAAGCAGAGACTGTCGTTACGCCCGAGTCGACGATTACCGTGTCGGAGCCACCATTTTCTCTTGATATGCCGAATTATCTCTCAGTTGATACTGAAACGGTGTCGCCGGAAAGTTTCCAGGCACTGATACAGCAGTCTGGAGAGCGGATACGGACAGGGAATATGACACAGCCGGTAGAATTTCTTTTGACAGATAAGAAGAACAACCCGATTGCCTTCAGCCGTTTCGCTTATCTCATGAAGCTTGGCTTCCCAGAGGAGCTTTTGGCTCTTTTGGGGGAGCCATTTTCGTTGTTTCTCTACAGTGATGCCGGGAGAGTAGCTCTTGGTCTGGAATTGACACTTGTCAAAGGCGGAGAAGCGCAAAAAGTAGTGACACAGAAAGAAGCGAGCATGCCAGTTTTCCTTCAACCGCTTCTGTTTCGTGGGATAGTGGTGCCGAAAGAAGTGACTTTTCGTTCCGGAGTATACAAGACCGAAGCGGTACGTTTTGTAAATATTGATACCGCTCAAAATATCTCATTTGACTATGTCATGCGTGATGCTGCTTGGATTATTGGTACGAGCAAGGATACGCTGCGGGCAATTTTGGATAAAAAATAAGAGAAGTGGCTTGAAAAAGGGAAGTTTCTATCAAAAAATAAAGTCGCCGACTTATTTTTTTTGAGAGAAATAAAATATTTTCTTGAGAAGAGTATTTTTTTGAAAAGAAATGCTTTAATGAAGCGAAAGAGTGTCATGTATGATTGACCCGAGGTGAT
>JBAQNF010000028.1:0-9525 GCA_049303555.1 Candidatus Moraniibacteriota bacterium
GCACCGATCCTCCTCAAACAATTGAACTACCCGACTATTATCGGTCGTGACTTTACCCTGGCGCTCATCAAGCACAAGGTAGAGGATCAGGAAAAGGGTGCCGCCAGCCGTCTCAAGACGGTGCGCGTCAAGTCGCTCGAGGATCGTATCAAGCTTGGGGTGTTTGAAGTTCGCTTCTTTGAAGTGGAGCATTCGATCATGGATGCTATGGGCATCGCTTTGGTTACCCCAAATGGCTCTATCATCCATCTGGGTGACTGGATGATCAGTAATGAGCCAGTTGAGCCAAATGAAGTATCGTACAATCATCTCGAAACGCTTCCGAAGCCGACCTTCCTTATGTTGGAAAGTCTCGGGGCAACCAAGAAGGGGATGCCACCGTCAGAAACGGAAGTGCATACCAATCTCCAGAACCTGATTCGTTTGGCACCAGGCCGTATCATCATTGGTACGTTTGCTTCTCAGGTGCGTCGTATCGCGTATCTCATCGAATATGCTGAGGCTCAGGGTAAGCACGTGGCGCTCGAAGGGTACAGCATGAAGATGAATATCGAAGTGGCCAAGGAACTTGGCTATATCAAGGTGAAAAAAGAAACACTGATTACCGTCAATGATATCCACAAGTATCCAGACAACAAAGTCGTGGTGATCTGTACGGGTGCTCAGGGCGAGCAAAATGCTGCCCTCTCTCGTATCGTGACCGACAACCATCGCTTCATTAAATTGCAGAAGAACGACACCATCGTCTTCTCGAGCTCGGTCATCCCTGGCAATGAGCGTAGTATCCAGCGTCTCAAGGACAACCTCTACCGTAAGTGCGACAACGTGATTCATAGTGATATCATGGAAATCCACGTCGGTGGACACGGTACCATCTGGGAGATTGAGGAGATCATCCGTCAGGTCAAAGCGACCTACATCCTCCCGGTCTATGCCAATCACTACTTCATCAAGGAAGCAGCCAAGATCGCCTATCGTCTGGGCTATCCAGACAAGAACGTCTTTGTCATGGACAACGGGCATGTGCTCGAAGTGCCAGGCAAGGAAGAGGGCTTCCCGCACCTGATCGCTGAAAAAGCCGATTCAAGCTACGTCTTCATTGATGGTCTGGGTATTGGTGATATCGGGCACGTGGTGCTCCGTGATCGCCAGATGCTCGCTACCGAAGGTATGGTGGTCATCACGGTCATTATTGATAGCAAAAGCAAAAAAATCGTCGGAAATATCCAGGTGACGTCGCGTGGATTCATCCATGTCAAAGAGAACTTTGACCTGGTCAATGAAGCCAAGCGTAAGGTGGAACAGGTGGTCAAAGCCACCACTTCCAAGGAGACATCGATCGATTGGGATATGGTACGCAACCAAATCCGTGAAACTCTCGGCCAGTTCCTCTTCACCAAGACGGAACGTCGTCCGATGATTCTCCCAGTTGTTATCGAAGTATAATGGGAAGAGGGAAGAAAGCGGAATGTAGAATGTAGAGAAAAGCTCCCTGAAAAGGGAGTTTTTTGTACATCAAAGTTGCCAGCGTCAAAATTTGGTTGATTATTCTTTCTTCTAGAGCTACACTGGAAATATTAATTCTTACTGTAGCCTCTATGCGCTTTTTTAGACGCATGAGAAGAGTCCTCTTTTCTGGCGTCTTTTTCGTTGCCTGTGTGTTGCTCGCTCCTCCTACACCCGTTCACGCGGCACTGACATATATCCACGAAGAGATATCGGGTGACGTTGTCTGGACCAAGGCCCATGGCCCGTACATCGTTGCTGGGGTGATCATTCCTGAGGGGAGCTCGCTTACCATAGAGCCGGGAGTCATCATCAAGGCCTCCACCTGGGCGACCCTTTTTCAAGTCACGGGTGGCACCCTCACCGTCGGTGCTCCTGATGCCGAACGGGTCATCATTACATCTTTGTTCGACGATACGGTTGATGGCGATACCAATGAGGATGGAGATGCCACCTCTCCGTATCCCGGCCATTGGAACTCAATCATGATCCTAAGCGGTCAAGCCACGCTGACCAACGTCACTATTAAATATGGGAACAAAGACGGAATATATGGGTACGGACAAGTCTTCAACGAGAACGGAACGGTGTCGTGCTCAGACGTCGAATTTTCTCTTTCTGGTGGTGTGGGTCTCTATGCCAAAGGCGGTGTGACAGAAGTGTACGACAGTTCTTTTCTGGACAACT
This sequence comes from Candidatus Moraniibacteriota bacterium, assembly GCA_049303555.1. GTDB lineage: Bacteria > Patescibacteriota > Minisyncoccia > Moranbacterales > UBA1568 > UBA1568. Next base: position 2,194 of record JBAQNF010000028.1, read on the forward strand.
CTCGCTACGGTATTCGCCAACAGGGCGGCGGCATACTCCGTTTTGGAAGAAACACATTTCAGCGAAACAACACCGCGGTATACATACAAGGGAGCACGACTGTTTTTGAGAATAGCGGTGGCAACAGCGGGGAGGGAAGTATTTTGTTGCACTCAATTTCGATACAAGATGATCACGCTGTTTTTCCGGCAGATGGCCTGGCGTATTATCCTGTAGCAGTCGGGATACCGGTGGGGAAGACTCTGACTCTAGAGCCGGGTGTGATAGTGAAAGTAATAGGGACGGCTCCATTTGGTGTACTTGGGACACTGAATGTCGGCGCTCCCGATGCCGAACCGGTAGTATTCACTTCGTCTGCGGATGATACGGTTGGTGGAGATACCAATGTTGATGATGCGGCGACAGCGCCAAAGAGGGGTGACTGGGGATATATTACGAGTCATAGCGGAGGCGTGATTACGATGACAAATACCATCATGCGCTATGGTGGGTCATCATTTGGGACGATCGTCAATCAGGGAGGGGATATTACGCTGAATGACGTACGTGTTTCTGAAAGCCTCACTGATCTCATATACCAGCAAAGTGGAACACTATCTGCTACAAACTCAGAATTTTCTAATGCCCCTCGCGGTGTTCGGGTAGACCGTGTGGGTGGCAGTGTGCAGATTCATGAGAGCAGCTTCCATGATCTGACAAATTACGGTATTAGCAACACGTCTTCTATCCAAGTCGACGCGAAAAACAACTGGTGGGGCGACGCCTCAGGTCCGTGGCACATCACCCATCCCGAAGGCCTGGGAGCAAAGTTGAACGGGAATATCGATTTTGCTCCATGGAAAGGCTGTTTCCGCGAGACCTGCCATTCGAGTGTTCTCTTTTTGCCGGGTCTTGAAGCAAGTCGGTTGTATGAGGGTGACAAGAAACTTTGGGAACCTTACGAAAACGCTGATACTGAAAAGCTTTTTCTCACAAGCGAAGGAAAAAGCAAGGCTGTCGTAACGGCAAAGGATATTATTGATCATGCCTATGCGCCAGTTGTAGGAAACGTCTATGAATCTTTTATCAAGGACATGGATAAGATGGCATATACGGATCATTTTATCAAAGATTGGAAGTCGGTGGCGTACGACTGGCGATTGTCATTTGATGATGTATTGGCCGATGGATTAATAGAAAATACACTCCGGAATCTTGCTCAGGACTCTCATACAGGCAAGGTGACGATTATCGCTCACTCGAATGGCGGATTGCTTGCCAAAGCGCTGATCAAGAAACTTGAGACTGCAGCGCCAAATCTCATTGATACTCTGGTGCTGGTTGCTGTGCCGCAGAGCGGTACGCCACAGGCGATCGGAGCACTGCTTCATGGATACGAACAAGGGTTACCGGTCAATTGGATGCCATTTACTCTTTCGCCGTATACGGCTCGTATGTTGGCGAATAACATGCCAGGAGCTTATCCGTTACTTCCGTCACATGCGTATTTTTCCGGTGAGTCGACAGGTGTACGTACCCCAGTTATCACTTTCGAAGATGGAGTGCTTACTCAACCGTGGATCAACACATTTGGTTATAAGATAAAGGACGACAGCGAATTACGTGATTTTCTTTTGAGCATTGAAGGTAAGATTTCGGCTGATTCAGAAAACATCGTCACGCCGAGTACAATCAACTCTAGCTTACTCTCGTATGGGACAAACGTGCATCAGGCAATTGATGATGATCAGATGATTCCGGAATCGATCGTCGTCTATCAGATAGCCGGTACAGGCGAAGAGACACTCGCCTCAATACGATATTGGACAGACTCATACTGTGTTCTCGTAACTGGTGACCATCGTTGTGCTGGATACGCAGCGAAGCTGGCGTACACACCTGATGAGCGGGTAGATGGGGATGGAACTGTTGTTACTCCAAGCGCCCTTTCATTAAGCCAGTATTTACCGAATGTGAAGAGATTTTGGGTGAATTTGGATAAGTATAATGAGGATGTTTTTGTAAATCGTAAGCATGCTGATATCCTTGAAGTAGATTCTCTTCGTGACTTTATCAAAGACGCCGTCATTCTCGGAGCTTCCACGGTGTATTCTGATTATATTTCTGATTCTGAACCAGACCTTGGCTCTGAAAAGCGCCTCCGTTACTATCTCCATTCCCCACTGGCGCTTTCTATCAAAGACGCTGCTGGCCATATCGTCAGCACCACAGCTTCGGATATCCCTGGTGCTCACTACAAACGCTTTGGAGAAGTGCAGTACATATCTGTTCCAGCCTCAGTCCATCCGACGGTGGTGCTCGATGGCGAGGCCGAAGGTTCCTTTACCTTGGAGGTCAAGGAGGTAGCAGGTGATACGATGCTAGCTGACACGACTTTTGCTGCTATCCCAAATACGGCGGATACTGTAGTGACGATGGACTTTCCTGATGGTACGCTCGAGCATGCCGATCCGCTTATCATCGACTATGATGGTAATGGTGAAGTAGACCTTTCCCTCGAGCCCAAGATAGGAGAAGTGGTGACAACAACACTGCAAGACACGGTTTCTCCCGTTACGACGCTTTCTGCTTCTGGTATCCAAGGCACAAACAACTGGTATACAAGCGATGTAGCTATCGTTCTTTCGGCCATGGACAACGAGAATGGGAGTGGTGTCGACAAGACCGAATACTCCCTTGATAATGGTACGACATGGATCGTGTATCTTGATCCTGTAACCATTGCTACGGAAGGGATAACAAGGCTTCAGTACCGCTCTACCGACAAAGCAAAGAATCAGGAAGCGGCCAAGATTGAAACCATCAGTATCGACAAAACCGCTCCAGAAGCCAAGATCTCTTTCAATCCGACTACTCAGAAGCTGGATATTTCGGGTACAGATAATCTTTCAGATGTTTCTGTTGTGATAGTGGACAAACCGGATATGAAAATATCTCATAAAAAGATGAAAAACATCAAGCCATGGTTTTCTCGGTGGCACGACAAACACAAGGGGAATCTTCCGGATATGCTCGCTACCATCACCGATCAGGCGGGTCATACCACCAGTCTTTCTTTCGAAAAAACCAAAGATCGGAGAGGATTCGTCTTTGTGCGACTGCTCTCTCTGGGGTATGATGGAACTGAGACAATGTTCAAAGATACGGATGCCCAGTACAAATGGCGTATAGACAAAAAGAAGCAATATCGGCTCTTTGCATCGAGTCTGAGAACCGGAGAAACCAGGATCGAATCCCACTACATTCCGAAGAAGAACGAAACCTGGATTATGGAAAAATCAGAGGGTTTGAGAGATGATGATCAGGACGAAGAAAATGAAAGAAATGAGAGAGACGAAGAACGAGCGATAAAAACGAAGCTTCCAGGTATGGTGGTGCCATATATGGAGAGTAAAGCGGGGGAGATAGTGGTTAAGTATTAAAATTAATTTGAAGCGTATGACAAAAAAACATATTTTGTTATTTTCTGGTGTTATGACATTAGCAGCGCTTTTAGCTGTAGAAGAGTTCGGTTTTTGTAGCTTTATTGGATTAGATAAGTGTCTCATTCCTTTAGATGATTCTAAGGAAATTCTGCTCTATCCTTTTCCTTTGGTTCTTTTCTTCTCTCTCCTCACCTATAAAATGAAAGAAGAAGTTTTCCAGGCCTGGTGGAGATTTTCTCGCTGGTTTGTTCTGATGATTGTGATGGTGACGTTTTTTCTGAGCGTCGCTCCTGGACAGAGTGGTTTTGCGGCAGTCGCTGCCCAATCCTTTAACTTCCTCATCCTTGCTATCCTTTATATTGCTTTCATCCTCATCTCTCTTATCAAAATCGTTCGGGCGTACAGACGAATGAAATAGAGCAAAAACAAGCACTATCCCATTATTTTGTTATATATCCAAAGCCGGACAGGAAAGCTGGGCCTGAAGAGTTTTATGCTACAATAAGGGTACTTTTGAATTTGTAGCGCACTCTTATGGAAAAATCGAATGTAGCAGTGCTCTGTGGCGGCTTTTCTGGTGAACGGCAGATTTCGCTTTTGTCTGGAGAGAATGTCATGAAGTATCTGGATCGGGACAAGTATCAGGTGAGCCACATCGATGTGGTAAGTGAGACGGAGTGGCACTGGCTCGGAGAGGATGGTACGACGCACGTGCTTGATCTTGCCAAGGATGAGGATCTTGCTGTCCTGAAGACAGTGCATGTTTTTTTCAACGCGCTTCATGGAACATACGGCGAGGACGGGACAGTGCAGACGTTTCTCGACAGTCTCGGCGTACCGTATACTGGCTCTGGTGTGGCAACGAGTACGCTCACTATCGACAAGGCCAAGACCATGGAGTATGTAGCCAAGGCGGGGATTGTTTCCCCAGAATTTTTTTGCGTGACCGATGAAGAGGCGGAGGGAGTTGCCGAGAAAATCAGCGCCAGTTTTGGGTACCCGGCTATCATCAAGCCCAATGACAGTGGTTCGACACTCGGTCTCACGCTCGTACAAAACAAGGACGATGTGGCAGAGGCGCTCGATAAGGCGGGGCATGTTTCGAAAGAAATTATCGTCCAGCGCTATATCTTCGGTCGGGAATTTACCTGTGGCGTGCTCGGCAACGCTACTGATCAGGATTTGATTCTTCTGCCACCGATTGAAATTGTCATCAAGAATCAGGTGTTTGATTTCAATGACAAATACTTTTCCAAGGAGACCCAGGAGCTCTGTCCGGCACCGATCGATAAATTTCTGACAGCCTATATCCAAAAGCAGGCACTTTTGGCTCATCGCACTCTTGGCTGTGATGGGCTCTCGCGCTCGGACTTCCGTATGGATGGTACAAACAAGCTCTTTTTTCTGGAGACCAATACCTCGCCTGGCTTTACCGCGGTCAGTCTGTGTTCCAAAGCTGCGGCCGCAGCGGGCATCAGTATGCCGCATTTTCTCGACCGTATCATTGATCTGGCTTTGAGTAAATCTCAAGAGAAGGCTGAATAATGTGACTGTTTGACGAAAGAAATAGGAGGGAGTATAAATGGAAATATCGAGTCCTTTCTCAGATTTTTCGCCTCGCAAGAGGCTGCTATTCTATCAAGGAGAACGAGATGACTGAAACTCTGAACCAGCCCGCATGTGGCTGTCGGGTTTTGAGACAGCTTTTTTCGCGACTGTGCGGCGTTCGCGCGGTTTCTCCTCAGATGTTGTGCGACCGCTGTCGGGAGGAATTACAGACAATTCCGCGCACTGTTGTTTCTCGTGACGAAGGGATACCCTTCGATTTCCCGGCTGTTGTCTGTCGGGCTTCTATCGGGCGCGTCGGCGGTGTCTTGAAAATTGAAACCAGATGGATTTTTTCCAGGGTTTCCCGGGGTTGGGTGGCGAATCAGGAACCTCCGTTAGAGGGGGCATTGCAACGAGCACTGCGTCTCTGGCGTTTGACCAGAAGTGCTGAGCAGCAATGAAAGAACAGACATTCGGGGAGGTCAGGAACACCTGACACCCCCTTTTTTTATGTAAAAGTGGCCATTTTTGAAATATGGTACAATAGGGGTACTAACCGCTAGGGATTTTTGACTATGAAACGGATATTTTCGGGAGTGCAACCGTCGGGCAATCTCCATATTGGGAACTATTTGGGCGCTCTCAAGCAGTGGGTAGAGCTCCAAAACGAATACGAGGCTATTTTTTGCGTGGTTGATCTGCATGCCATCACCGTCCCGCAGGATCCAGAGGAACTTCGGAAGAAGACGCTTGAAGTGGTGAAAATCTATCTGGCCGCCGGTATTGACCCTGCTAAGTGCACGCTCTTTGTGCAATCACAGGTACGGGAGCATACCGAGCTCGGATGGATTTTGAATACGATTGCCCGCATGGCTGAGCTTGAGCGTATGACTCAGTTCAAGGACAAAGCGCAGAAGGGCGGGGCAGCAGAATCCGGTGTCGGACTATTTGATTATCCAGTACTGATGGCTGCAGATATTTTGCTCTACGATACGAACGTCGTACCGGTAGGGAAGGACCAGATGCAGCATATCGAATTGGCACGAGACTTGGCTGAGCGGTTCAACAAGCGCTTTGGCGAGACGTTTGTGATTCCAGAGGGCAAGCTGTCCAAAGAGGGTCAGCTCATCATGGGGCTGGATGATCCGAGCAAGAAGATGTCAAAGTCTGCTCCATCAGAATACAACTATATTGCCCTGACCGATGATGCAGAGACAGTACGGCGCAAAATTAAGAAAGCGGTGACTGATAGTGGGAGCGAAATTGTGTATGCTGATGAGAAGCCCGCTTTGAAGAACTTGATCAATATCTACATGCTCCTTTCGGGTAAGACATCAGAGGAGATTGAGAGTATGTATGTCGGAAAAGGATATGGTGACTTCAAAACCGATCTGGCAGAAGTGATTGTGAATTTCCTCACGCCATTTCAGGAACGCTTGGCTACTCTCTCTGATGAAGAGGCCTTGGCTCTTTTGAAAGCCGGTGCAGACAAGGCTTCTCAGCTTGCTGCACAAAAAATGAAACAAGTGCGTGAAAAAGTTGGATTTCTGCAGTAGGAGTATCAAGAAAAAAAGACCCCGCTGTCAGTTTCTGACGGCGGGTTTTTGGTTGAATCCTACGTTGTGACAGGCGACGACGGTTTCCATTCCACGTGTCCTGTTTGCCATCGCTTTGGTTCTGGCGAGAGCTCTTCTTGAGCTGCGGTTGGCAAGACGAGATGCGGGCGACAGAGACCGTCTTTGGCACATGACACCGGCACTCCTACTCGCTTGAGGTAGCGTGCTCGTGTTCGGGGAATGTCACAGAACACGACCGGGGCTTCGAAGCGTGCTGGGTCGCGCAGCATGAGTTCGCAGGCACGACAGCCTGTTTCCCGACTTCCTTTCGAGATACGCCAAGCCCAAGAAAAAAAATGGTGCTGGTGTCGGAAAAACGAGACTATGAATGCCAGGAGGAGAGTGAAAAATCGCATATACTGCCTCTTTGGTTGTGAACGAACTGGGATCTGAGCCAGAAAAAAACCGCCCTTAGGGCGGTCTTATGACGCTTTTGTGGCGGTCTTTTTGTAGTGTGTCTGGTTCATTAGAAATATTCTACACCTCCTTGAAAAAACACGCAACCCCCGAAATGTTTTTGTATCAGAGTTATGAAAAATGGTTTTCCCCCTCCCAAGCAACTCTCTTGTGCCGAGAGAACTCCAGCGAGTTCTCTCTACTCTTCCCCGAAACTTTCCATAAGAATGGAAAGACCATGCTTTCGGCTCCAGGCGTGCCCAAGAGAATTCTTGAGAGGGAGAAAACCAGTTCTATAGACACTGTGTGTTTGAAAAGAGTCTTTTACAACCCCTTTTCATTTTCTT
>JBAQNF010000029.1:0-8197 GCA_049303555.1 Candidatus Moraniibacteriota bacterium
TGTACGATACTTCATTTGGCTCAACTGGCTCATTACTGATCATCCAGTCACCGAGATGGATGATAGAACCATTTGGGGTAACCAAAGCAATGCCCATGGCATCCATGATCGAATGTTCTACTTCAAAGAAGCGCACTTCAAACACCCCGAGCTTGATACGATCCTCGAGTGACTTGACGCGCACCGTCTTGAGACGGCTGGCAGCGCCCTTTTCCTGATCTTCTACCTTGTGCTTGATGAGCGCCAACGTAAAGTCACGACCGATAATAGTCGGGTAGTTCAGTTGCTTGAGGAGGATTGGTGCGGCTCCAATATGATCAAGATGACCATGAGTAAAGAGCACGCCGCGGATATTTTTTTCCTTCCCCTTCAGATAGCTGACGTTTGGCACGATATAGTCGATACCAGGCATATCTTCTTCGGGAAACTGCACGCCCATGTCGATGATAACGATGTCATTGCCATACTCGAAGACGGTCATATTGCGACCAACTTCTTCCTGTCCACCGAGCGGGATAATACGAAGCGTCTTTTCTGGAATAGTCGGAATAGCTGGTCCCATTTTCTTGGGCTCCAGACGATTCGGCACCGTCTGCTGAAAGCGACGATTGTTGCGACGACCCCCGGCTGGAGCGGCGCTCCGGCCTGATTTCCCATCACCACGAGGTGGTCGAGAAGGCTTCACGGATGTTTTTTCTCCCTGTGGTTTCGCCACTGAAGGAGACTTCTTCACAAAAGGACGGCTGGCAGGCCGCTGTCCCTGTGGTGCGTGTGCGCTCCGAAACTGGGTTCCTTTGGGAGCCTGTTCGCGCGCGACAATACCTTCGAAGGCACCAATGGTGCTTTTCTGAGGAGTACTCGCCTGTGGCACGACTCTGCCATTATTTTTGTCACGATCAGTTGATACTGCGCGACCAAGGGCATCAACTGGCTTGTTGGGCCGGCGGTTTCCTTGAAAAGAATTATACTGCTGCATACTGCGTTTTTGGATTCTTTCCCACGCCCGAATCAAAAGACTCAAGGGCTCAAGAGAAATCCATACCTAAAAATGATTTACACGAAAGAGTTCCTTTTTTAAAAAGGAAAGTTTACGTTGTGCCGGGGAAGAGACTCGAACTCTTATGTGATTGCTCACGCTAGCACCTGAAGCTAGTGCGTCTACCAATTCCGCCACCTCGGCATAGAGGAAAGAGCCCCTGTGGGGATTTCCTTACTCACGTCTTGTCAAAGCATCTTCTTTAAGTCCTCCACCATAGCGACAGGAGTTGGATCCTGACCATATTCGAGAGCCAGGAAGTAAGAAGCGAAATCGCCCAAAGCGATACTCGTGAATACTTTACTATACACGCTTCCGCCCTCCATGTCAAGTATCTCCACAGAAACCCCTTGTTTGCGCAGTAACTGAGCTGTAATTTCAAAACGCTTCAGTACCTGTGGATGGGTCGCGGCATCGCGGAGCATCAGGACGACAAACTTCCCCTGAGGCAGCGTCCAGCCCACCATCTCGTTGTGATTGAGCTCTGGGAAAAAATTCCAGAAGGCTGGGGTCTTAGCATTCTCATTGAGCTTGATTTTCCAGACCATGGCCACAGACTTGTACTTGGCGGTCGAATAGATCACCGGTGTTTTCCCAACCAGTTTTTTCGCCAGTTCTTTCCCTTGCTCTTCCAGTATCGGCATCCGCTCTTTGAGCTGCTCTGCCTCTTGGAGCAGTGCCTCAGTCGTATCTGAGACGAGCCCCTGGTTCACCAAAATCTGAAACATCACTCCGAAAAAATACCCTGTGCCGACACGCGGCTGAAAATTCTCATATGGAATCGGAAGCTTGATATGCGGGACACCATGCGCCTTGGCCATTTCCTCAACTTTTCCGCCAGCCGAAAGAGCGATACACGGCAGGTTATTCCGAAGCGCTTCTTCGAATGAGGCAATGGTTTCTTCGGTATTGCCGGAATACGAACAGATGAAATTCAGACACTCATGAAAACTTTCTGGAGGAAGATCATACGAACGATTCTGGTAGATAGAGAGCGGTTGTTCATGCGGGCGCTCTGCCTTGAAGAGGTCATTGAGATAAATACGGAGGAGATTCCCTGGCAAAGCCGATCCGCCCATACCGGAAATCATGATCGACTTGAACTGCCCGGGCACCTTCACCCCCTTGGCCAAATCAAAACCAACCCGAAACTGATCCGGGCTTTCAGCAATCATCTTTCGAAGATTAGAGGTATCGAGTGGATTTTGCATACTTCTTTTTGTTAGTAAATTCTCTTATTTCTTCACCCTCTTCGTTTCAATATACCAATCCTTTATTGTGCTCAAGCGATGAACGGGAGCATTGATGTTTTTCACCTCAATTCCCTTGAGCGCGCTATTGACGACATACAGGTATGTCGGACTGTACAAGAACACTGCCGGGTTTTCCCGTGAGAGAATTTCTTGGAAAGAACGGGAGTACTCCGAACGCTTCCCAGCATCGAGCGTCTCGCGAAGAGAAATCAGTATATCGTCGACATCCTTATTGTCAAAAACGGACAAATTGAGACCTGGATCGTGTTTCTGGCTGGAGTGCCAGAAGGAATAGGGGTCAGAATCAAGCATGGCTGCTTCGCCGAACAGAAGCGCCTGATATTCACGTGGACGCACCGCACTCTGCTGCAAATCAGCCGCACTGAGAGCGGTCACAGAGACGCGCACACCTACTTCGCCCCATTGCGCCCGAAGCATTTCGGCCGTACGCACAAGCTCCGGCCAGTCAGGAACCAGCAGGTCAAACTCAAGTACCGTTCCATTCTTTGCCCGTATACCGTCTTCACCACGCTTCCAATTATTCTGATCCAGAAGTTCATTGGCCCTTCCAATATCATACCGGGAGACGGCCACGTCAGCAGCATAGCCATTCATAAAAGGGAGAAGCGCTGTCTCGGCCGGCTGACCCTTCCCCAAAAGCACTTCTCGAATGATCGCCTCCCGATCGGTAGCAAAAGAAAGCGCGCTCCGTACTTCATCATGAGCGAGAGCAGCACTCTTGGTGATATTGAAGAAAACAGCAAAGATACGCGGGATGGCTATCTCATACACTCGGGTACTCTTGCGTTCTTGCAGCAGCGCCAGGTTTTCCGGAGTAATCGAATTGATACCCATCACTTCTTTTCGACTGTAAGCATCAAGGAGTGACTGCTCATCAGGATAGAAATGGAAAGAAACCTTCTCGATGTATGGTTTTCCGGAAAAATACCCTTCAAACGCACGTAGCTCATACGAGAGCATGTTTCCATTGGAATCCTTCCCTGAATCATAAAAACGGTACGGGCCAGAGCCGATAGGTGCCAGATTATAGTCTGCCAAGAGAAAATTCTCCGGCGTAATATTTTCCCAAATATGCTTCGGCAGAATACCTACTGTCAGGCTTTCCAGAAATCCGAAGTATGTTTTTTTCAAAGTAAGCGTCAGCGTAAAACGATCAACTGTCGCTGCCTCAACTGAAAGCCAGTTGGCACGAAGCGGACTTTTGTAGGCCGGATCCTGAATAGCCTGAATCGTGAACAAGACGTCGTCAGCAGTTACTTCCTCACCATCGTGCCACTTCACACCCTGCTTGAGAGTAAGGGTATATTCCTGGCCATTCTCAGAAATCGTATAGCCTTCGATCAGTCTCTTCTCAAGCTTTCCTTCGACGTCATATCCGAAAAGCCCGCTGTAAACGAGCTCAGAGATATCCGCATCGGCCTCGCTGGTCTGAGAAAGGATCGGGTTCACATAGCGGGGCTGAGAGACGATACCCTCGGTATACTCGCCACCATAATCCGGAACCACCTTGGTAGAGGCGACATAGAGCGCCCCCAACCAAAAGAGGAGCGCTGCCAACCCGATACAAGCGAAAGTAAGTACCAGTATACGGTCACGAACCTGCAAGACGCGAAAAAGGGCCAACCACTGGCGTCTACGGAAAATATTCATGATATGAAGCAGGCTACGAATAGATCTTGAACTTACAGGTTACTATCCCTCCAAAAATCGGCTCAGGAAAGGACAGACAGGCGTACGTTGACTATTCCCAGTATCAAAAAAATGAGCGCAAAAATGACAGTAGCGTACAGAAAAAACTTTTCCAAACCACGTTTGGTGTAGTATCCACCAAAGTCACCCCCAAAAGCCGCTCCCAATCCCGAACCTCGGTTCTGAAGCAAAATAGCAACAACCAATAATACCGCTACTACTGCTTGAGCTATCAAAAGTGCACGCATAGATGCGAAGGAAAAATAAGTAAAAATCTGTCTGCTACCAGGCAAAAATCCTTTTTTTAAGCCTTTTCAGTATAGCAAGAGAAGTCACTCTCGTCAATCACGTCGGTCGCGACCGGCGGTAGCCCATTATCCTAAAGCAAGCTCTTTTCCAAAGAAATACGCATGTCACCGGTACCCTTTTTCCTCTGATAGACGCTCAAAAGGAGCCCGAGAGAAGCACACAGCGAGAGAAGCGAGCTCCCGCCATAGCTCAAAAATGGCGCTGGTAAGCCAGTAACAGGGAGAAGTCCGACATTCATACCGACGTTGATAGCTACCTGAACAAAGACCATAATCATCACCCCAAGCGACAACAAATACCCAAAGTTATCACTAGCCAGTACCCCAATCCGTCGAATACGGTACAAAAGAACGCCATACAGTATGATCACAAAGCTCCCCCCAACCAAACCGAGCTCTTCGGCGACAACAGCAAAGATAAAATCCGTATGTTTTTCGGGCAAAAACGAGAGCTGTGATTGAGAACCATACCCCAGACCCTTGCCGGATACCCCGCCAGAACCAACCGCCACCATAGCCTGGATGACATTGTAGCCCGACCCTTGCGGATCACTTTCTGGGTGAAGAAAGGTATCAATGCGTGCTTTCTGATAGTCTGCTAGGAGAAACCAGCTGCCCGTCACCAAGACCGCCCCCAGCAATCCTAGTACCAAAAAGTGCTTGAAGCGGAGCCCCGAGGCAATCGTCATGCCTCCCCATATGGCAGCCAGTACCAATGACGATCCCAAATCTGGCTGTCGTAGAACGAGAAAAATAAGCACCGCCGAGAGCACGAGAGAAGCAATCACCCGTGTCCACTCACCCAATTCTGATTTTTTCTTAGAAATAAAACTAGCCAGAAAGATGATCAGTGTCACCTTGGCCACCTCAACTGGCTGCACCTGGAAGATGCCCAAGGAAAGCCAGCCGGCCGTGCCATTGACGGTCACGCCAAACAAGAGCACTGAAAACAGCGCTGCAATAGTGATAAAATAAAGCATGGTGCTGTATTTCTGGACATACCGATAATCAAGCGATGCCATGAAAAACATCACGCCGATGCCAAGAACGGCAAATAATGATTGCTTGAAGAAAAAATTTGTCCCACCAGAAGCCGACAGACTATACAACACGAGCAATCCCACCAGCAGCAAAAGCGCCGCAGTGGTAATAATGACCCAATCCAATTTGAAAAACATGCGGATCATACAAGAAAACTCCGTTATCATCGGCTACTCCCACCGGGAAAATACTGCTCGACGAAATTTTCCGAATGATAGACATCGGCATCAATCTCCATATCGATCTGCGCCACCATACCTGGAAATGGCAGTGGCCAGACCAGCTTGAAGTCTCGAGACTCTCCCGCTTTGATGGTATTTTGTGTAGTCGTATTGAGCGCCACCGGCTTGCCAGTGCTATCACGTAGAATGACGCCGACCAGAACCGAACGAAAATCATACGGGCTCTCATTGGACAGCAGTCCATAGGCCTCAGAATAGCCAAATCCCTCGGTCACCTGAGCATAGCGTTTCTGGTAGATACTGACATTTGGTTTCTCCTGGTACCCCGAAAGACGCTCCCAGACAACCTCTGTGAGAGCAAGTGTCACCGATACCGGCACGGAGGCCGTCTCCAAGTTTAGTTCGATGAGACTCTTGGTCTCCTGTGGCAAGATATAATTCTCGCCAGAACGAGTGGCGAGCACCCGTCCACTACCATCACGCAACTCAAAGGTATACCGGAATTTAGTAGCACCGATATCACTATTGCCATTCAGTATTTTTCCTACCACATCGTATCGATTCTGTCCGCCCTCGACAAAGGCCACTTCTTTCAGCTGAATGTCCTTCCCCACGACCACTTCTTGACAGACGGCGCTACAAGCGCCACCGCAATCAATCCCCTGTTCATTTTGGTTCTTTTTGCCATCAACACACGTCTCCGGTGCCTTGATAAAAGCATAGTATACTCCTACCAAAAGCATTCCGAGAATAATGAGAAAAACACACGCAACAATAATTTGGCGGAGTATCCGTGACATAAAAAGAAATGTTATTTCCCTTATTATAGCATACCCCGTAGTCCTTTGAGGAAACAAAAAACAGCCTTATGCAGGCTATGTTTGTAATACTGTAAATATTTTTGAAGAAGAATGTTCCCGGCACTGTCCTACTCTTGCCTTGCGGCTACCATCGGGGCTGAAGTGCTTAACGGCTGTGTTCGGTATGGGAACAGGTGTGACCACTTCGCTAGAAGCACCGGAAACACTCCTCTCCAAAATATTGTCATGTCATGTCGTCTCTCTGTATATAGGCTTCTCAAGCACTCTTCACTGCTAACCGCAACTCATGTTACTCTCTTGCGAGAACAAAACGAGATTGGAAAAAAGAAAGTTGAATAAATTTATTAGTACTACTTGGCTTAATCCCTCTCGAGACTTCCACCTATAGCCTATCAACCTAGTCATCTTCTAGGAAATCTTGTACCAGTAAACTGGTACTGTGACCTTATCTTGAGCCTGGCTTCCCGCTTAGATGCTTTCAGCGGTTATCCCACCCGAACGTAGCTACTCTGCAGTGCTCCTGGCGGAACAGCAGATACACCAGAGGTTCGTTCTTTCCGGTCCTCTCGTACTAGGAAAGACGTCTCTCAAGTCACACACGCCTACAGCAGATAGGAAACCAACCTGTCTCACGACGGTTTGAACCCAGCTCGCGTACCACTTTAATTGGCGAACAGCCAAACCCTTGGGACCTTCTCCAGCCCCAGGATGTGATGAGCCGACATCGAGGTGCCAAACCTTGCCGTCGATATGGACTCTTGGGCAAGATCAGCCTGTTATCCCCAGGGTAACTTTTATCTGATGATCTTCCACACTCCTACGAGTGATGGTCGGTTCACTAAATTCTACTTTCGTAACTGATCGACTGATCGGTCTTTCAGTAAAGCTGACTTGTGCTTTTGCGCTATCGGCCCGATTTCCATCCGGACCTAGTCAACCTTTGTAAACGCCTCCGTTGCTTTTTAGGAGGCGACCGCCCCAGTCAAACTACCCACCAGGCACTGTCCCCCGACCGGTTAACGGCCGCGGGTTAGAATCTAAATTTTTGCAGGGTGGTATTCCAGTGATGACTCCGCACTCCCCAGAAGGAATGTTTCGTAGTCTCCCACCTATGCTCGGCAGCAAAAACTTAGAGTCAATACCAAGCTATAGTAAAGCTCCATGGGGTCTTTTCGTCTTGCTGTAGGTCGACGGCATCTTTACCGTCATTGCAATTTCACCGGGATGTTCGTTGAGACAGTTTTCAAGTCATTACACCTTTCATGCGGGTCAGAACTTACCTGACAAGGAATTTCGCTACCTTAGGACGATTATAGTTATCGCCGACGTTCACTGGCGCTTCGGGGATTGGCGTGAACCGCTCCCGTTAACGTTCCAGCACTGGTCAGGTGTCACCCCCTATACTTCCCCTTGCGGGTTTGCAGAGAGCTGTGTTTTTGATAAACAGTTGCTTGAAAAACTTTCGCTGCGTCCGATCTTGCGATCGGAAAGACATATTGCGAACTTACGTCTAGCTTTTTTGCCTAGTTCCTTAACGAATACTCTCCCGTTCATCTTAGGCTACTCGCCCTGTCCACCTGTGTCGGTTTGCGGTACGGATACTTGTATACGAACCTTAGAAGATTTTCCTGGCACCCCGCTCCCTCCTCTTAGTCTGTATTGCTACAGACGTCGTCAATCTCCATCGGATTAGTGTGGTACGGATTTGCCTATACCACATCCTCAGAGACCAAACCCCAATCCAATAAGGGGCAAGAAGTACAGAGATGCGTCTCTCCTTCGAATATACAAATAGTTCAGGAATATTAACCTGATGTCCATCGACTACGCTTTTCAGCCTGGCCTT
>JBAQNF010000030.1:0-1979 GCA_049303555.1 Candidatus Moraniibacteriota bacterium
TTCTTGACAATTTGACAATACCCCCAGGGGGGTATTATACTTGCAGAGTAAGTAACAAAGAAATATGTATGAACAGTTTGGAACAAAAGATTGAGCGTCGGCTCAAGGTCATCGCTGGTCAGGTGCGAGGACTCCAGGAGATGGTGGCCAAGGATGCCTACTGTATCGATGTCATCACGCAGACCAGTGCGGTGAAGCAGGCGCTGACCGTCATCGAAGACCTCCTCATGGAGAGTCATCTCAGTACCTGTGTCATCAAGCAGATTCAGGGCGGCAAAGAAGAGAAAGCCGTCGCAGAAATTCTCAAGGTGTATCGTCTCAAGCGTAAATAATTTTATGAGTATGAATACAAAACAAACCTACGGGATCAAGGGGATGCACTGCGCCTCATGCGCGAGTATTATCGAAAAGACGCTCAAGAAGCTGGAGGGGGTGGCAGAGGCCTCTGCGAATTATGGCAGCGAAAGTGTGACCGTTTCTTTTGATGAGACCAAGACTGACGGCAACCGTCTGTCCAAAACACTCGAACCGCTCGGCTACACGCTGGTCATCCCGGAGGAGACGGCCGACCGTTCGACGGGGCTCACGGCAGAGGGGATGGGTATGAGTGCCGATGAACACGCCGCGCATCTCGGGACGAATCTTTCAAAAAAAGAGAAGCTGGCAGAACTGGTCGCTATGAAGTACCAGATTATTGCTATCATCCCACTGGCCATTCTCAGTATCTTCCTCATGACCTGGGATATTTTGGCGCGTTTTGGAGTCTTGGTACCGCCCACATATATTCTGGAAGAATTTTTCCATCATCTCCTACCAGTCATGGCCACCTATGTGTTGTTTGTGGCGGGCAAGCCGTACCTCCTCGGCGTGTATCGGTTTCTTCGCTACGGCAAGGCCAATATGGATACCCTCATTGGTATCGGAACATCGGCCGCTTTTCTGTATAGCTTCATCCTCTCTGCATTCGAAGAAACACTGCGGCCGTTTCTCGATGTAGAAAATATGTACTACGACGTGACGATTGTCGTCATCACCTTCATCACGCTCGGCAAGTATCTCGAGGCACGCTCGAAACTAAAAACTGGTGATGCGATCGAAAAACTGCTCAATCTGCAGGCCAAGACGGCACTGGTGGTGCGTGATGGTAAGGAAGTGGAAGTACCCGTGAGCCAAGTCGTGGTAGGTGATCTCATCATCGTGAAGCCGGGAGCAAAGATTCCAGTTGATGGAATTCTCTCCGAAGGGTCTTCGTATATCGACGAATCCATGGTGACGGGTGAGCCGATGCCAGTCGAAAAAAATATCGGAGACAGGGTGGTGGCAGGCACGGTCAATACCAGTGGTTCGTTCACTTTGCGGACGACCAAGGTCGGCAGCGCGACCTTTCTCGCGAGTATCATCAAGATGGTGCAGGAAGCGCAGGGGAGCAAGGCGCCTATTCAGGCACTGGCCGACAAGATCTCGAGTATCTTTGTACCAGTGGTATTGGTACTGGCCTTTGTCACGCTCGGGGTATGGCTCATCATCGGAACGTCGTTTTTGGGATTTTCGCAGGCACTTTCCTATGGACTGACCTCATTTGTCGGAATCCTCATCATCGCCTGTCCGTGTGCGCTGGGGCTGGCCACGCCGACGGCTATCATCGTCGGTGTCGGTAAGGGCGCGCGAGAGGGCATCCTTATCAAGGACGCAGCCACACTGGAGAAGCTGCACCAAGCGACGGTCGTCGTGGTCGACAAGACCGGTACGATCACGCGGGGCAAGCCGGAACTGACTCGACTCCAGAATCTTTCTCTGGAGAGCGACGAGGCACTGATCGCGATTTTTGCCTCGCTCGAGAGCAAATCGGAACATCCGATTGCCCATGCTATCAGGCAGAGCGCCGAAGCACGGCATATTTCTTTTGTCGCGCCAGAAAACTTCTCTGCTATTAAAGGTAAAGGGGTGACGGGTGAAGTGGCCGGAAAAAAATACTTCCT
>JBAQNF010000031.1:0-2813 GCA_049303555.1 Candidatus Moraniibacteriota bacterium
GTCTCTCTCTGGGCGTGGCTTGATGTGCTCGACAAAGACCACGCCCAAGATGGATTGATAAACGGCGCGATTACGTTTTTTGAAGACTTGGGTTGGACAATAGGACCCGCGGTGGCCGGGGTGTTGTTTGGTATTATCGGGCCGTCGGGTGTCATTATGACCGGCGCGAGCATTCTCTTTTTCGCGTGGATTGCCGCGCTCCTTCTACTTCGTCACCCCTCCGCACAGCACAGAGGCGGGGAGAACAACTACGCCCACGCGCCTCGCAGGTATACGCACAAAAGATAGCCTGCAAAATAGTAATCAAAGAACATCGTTATGAGTGAAGATGTATTTTCTATTGAAACAGACTATTTAAACTTTCGACCACTTCGACTTGGTGATGAGTCTTATATTTTCCCAGAAGTGGACGAGGAACTCACGCGGTACTGGATTGGGTGGGAACCGTCAAAAGACATTAGGGAGGAGCGGGAGAAAGTGAAGGCCAGAATAGCCATTGCAGAGATACCGCCAAATTTTGAATTTGTTGTGTTCGATAAAGGGGGTCGGTTTGTTGGATGTTGTGGAGTCAGCCCCTCGGAAGAACCTGGGGAATTTGAAGTCGACTTGTGGGTAATACATTCTGCGCAAGGAAAAGGGTATGGAAAAGAAATGCTCCAAACGGCATTACGCTGGACGAAAGAGCACAGTAACCTTTTATATGTGGTGTATTCGTATACAGAAGGCAATGAAGCCAGTGCCGCAATTATTCACAGGATGAACGCACTGATGTTCAGAGAAGTTACATATCTCAAGAGGGGCGAGCTCAAACGCGTGTTTGACCACAAAATAATCCTCTAACTATTTATCGGTAGTTATCTTGGTAAGGCCTATCAAAAACTTTCGTTTGGAGCATTTCTTCCGTAGGTTCTGTTTCGCCGTCATTAAATCGGGTGATCTCGTCAAGCATCTCTTGAGGAACCTCCTCTCGATGCATCGCAACGTAATGTACGGCGAGAGAGTTAGTAACCATGTCGTTGGGAAGCTTATAATCGGTATTTGTACTTTGGGCACCGCACTTACAGATATGGAAGCCGCGCGAGCGGGGCCCATACTCTTCAGCGTGAGCAAACGAGGCCGCCATTTTTCTTGTTATTTCATCAAGCACAGGTCTTGGCGCTGCCTCCATGTTCGGCTCGATGAAGAGTAGTTGTTTTGGACCACTCTCTGCATTCTCGAAGTTTAGTTTCATTGAAATTCTTAATTACTACCTGCGAGGGAGTGGGGCTCGAGATTGCGAAACATTATTTTTCAACACTTTCTTGTCGTCTTTTTGCTTCATCAAGTAAGCCCGCGAGCAGGCCCACTCTTTCGAGAACTTTTTGGTGTTCCTGTTTTGTCCACGTATGTTCAATGGCTGACATACCATAGATGACCCCGCTCGCCGCAAGCACCCCCACCGCAGCATTATTCGTGAAGTAACTACCGAGAGCAAAGGCAACCATTCCCGACAAAATCTGTCCGACCGAAAGCCCGTTTTCACTCTCTTCTACGTTGGTCATACTGCCCGCAATCGCCTCCTTGATTGCCATCGGGTCAGCTGCGTTTTGGGCCCGCTTAAGCGCGTGTTGTAACGCCTCGATTTGCGTTAAATCAAGCTTGCCTATCTCAACCGCGAGAGCAGTCAGCATCTCACCCCCTTCTTTGATAGCAAACTCCGGCGTTGGTAGTGCCCGCCCCTCTCGTACCGCACGGATCGATTCCTTGCGTAACGTTTCGTCATCGATTGGTTTTCCTTCAAATGTGGTCATGGGTTTCTAATTAGTGGTTAATATGGTTGATTAGTTTCCGTAAGATAAGTATCAAATTTCTTCAATGCTAGATCCAAAAGGGATTTGATATCGTTTACGAAAAATTTGTTATTTTGAGTATTTTGTCGCAGATATAATTTCTTTATATGTTCTAACAA
The DNA here is from genome assembly GCA_049303555.1 of Candidatus Moraniibacteriota bacterium. Classification (GTDB taxonomy): domain Bacteria; phylum Patescibacteriota; class Minisyncoccia; order Moranbacterales; family UBA1568; genus UBA1568. Next base: position 1,949 of record JBAQNF010000031.1, read on the forward strand.
CTCAGCAAAATCAGGATATCGGTTTTGTAAATATTCCAATGCCATAATTTTTGATCCGTATTGTCCCGTCTCAATGGAATAAATTGCTCTTACAACCACCAAAATTATACCGATATTTTCAGCTAAAAAGTTTTCTGGGTTATCTTGCCCCTCCAGTCCATCTCTCAACCTTGGAATAAATACTTCTTTAATATGCGGCAGTGTGTCTAAAAGCGCGTCTCGCAGATTGACTTCCGGGAATAAATTAAGGATTGAACTATCTCCAAACAATAGTTTGCCTTGTCTTTTGATTCTATAGAGGTCAAATTTATGAAGCTCATAGCTTTTTTCTAGCGCTTTACCTTTGAATTTTGATTGAGCTAAATCATTCTCCGAAATATAGACCGGATCGACTTCTGGTCTGCTACCATGAAGGGTTTCTAAAATTCCTTCAACATTATTATTTTCAGGACCTATAACAACAAGGTCTATGTCGCTAACACCCGGGATGTATTGGTCTCCATTTGAACCATAAACAATCGCGGCCTTGGCCTCGGGGAAAAACTCCGCGATTGTCTTTTCTAGATTTTCTTTTCTTTTTCTAATTTCCTGCATAGTTTATAGCTACTCGTCTTGCGGTGGGGGTGAGATTCGAACTCACGGTCCCCGTGAAGGGACTCCTGTTTTCAAGACAGGTGCGTTAGACCACTCCGCCACCCCACCCGATGTGGTTTTATAGCACGAAAGCACGGCCGGTGGAACGCTATCGGTTGTCAGTCGTCGGTTGCGCGCTACAATGATTGTATGCAGCCATTGGCGTGGAACGCGCTCGAACATGAGCACATCGAACGGAACCCCGACTGGTTCTGGATGCTCGGCGTTGTTG
>JBAQNF010000032.1:0-16477 GCA_049303555.1 Candidatus Moraniibacteriota bacterium
TACTACGAGTCGCTGGTGCGCGGTGGTCATATCTATATCGCCCAGCCACCACTGTACAGATTGGCCAAGGGCAAGGACGTACGCTATGTGTATACCGATGCCGAGAAAGAGCGCGTGCTCGAAGAAATGAAGCAGCAGGCTTTAGCTAAAACAGCCACGAAGAAGGCCAAGAAAGCTGAAGCCGCCAAAGAAGCAGGCGAAGAAGAAACCGTGGCCGAAGCTGCTCCTGAAGGGTCAGAAACCATCGGAGGAGTGGCCATCCAGCGTTACAAAGGTCTCGGAGAAATGAACCCAGAGCAGTTGTGGGAGACCACCATGAACCCGGATCACCGTATCATGCTTCAGGTCACTATTGAAGATGCGGAAGAAGCTGATGAACTCTTCGACATCCTCATGGGAAGCGAAGTCGAGCCGCGCCGGCGCTTCATTCAGACTCACGCCAAAACCGTCAAAAACTTGGATATCTAAACCTTTCCGAAGAGTGACAAGAAAAAGAGCCTGACCAGCTCTTTTCTCTTTTGTCTCAAGAGGGGGTGGGGTTGACCATTCGGCCTTTCTTTGGTAGACTGCTTTTACTCAAAAGTTGCTTGTTTTTGGCTATTTTTGCTAGTATACAAACATGAAATTGCCTCTTGAAAACATCCAGTCGCTCATGCGTTGCCCGGTCTGCAACAAAAAATACCGGACGACTAAGATGCTCGTCATCGATGAGGATGACAAACGGACCACGCTCCACATGACGTGTGAGGGTTGTGGTGCCTCGACACTGGTCTTTGTGTCACTCGGACAGTTCGGAGTCGTGACCTTGGGCACGCTCACTGATTTGGAACAGAGTGAGGCTCGCAAGGTGTTTCAGGGCGAGGCCGTCTCCACCGACAATGTCATAGAGGCGCACCAGTTTCTCAAGAATTACACCGGTGGAGTTGAGGCATTCATTCAATAGCATTTAATATAATCAGGTAGTATTTCTTATGGCAGACATCAAGCTTACAGCCGCCCCCCGTGAAAAAGTTTCGAGTACCAAGCTGAATCGGGCTCGTAAGGAAGGAAAACTTCCCGCTGTTATGTATGGACACAAGGGAGTTCCTCAGATGCTCTGGGTTGATTTCTTGACCTTCAGTAAGGTGTTTGCTGTCGCTGGTGAATCCAGTATTTTGTCGCTTGAGATTGAAGGCGGCAAAAAGGCCAGTGTCATTGTACAGGATATGTCGCATGATGCTATGAGCAACCGCGTCTCCCATGTCGATTTTTTTGAAGTGAGCATGGACGAAGAGCTGGAAGCTCGCATCCCACTTGAATATATCAATGAAGCACCGGCTGTCCGTGAGATGGGTGGTATCCTCGTGAAGACCCTGGAAGAAGTGACAGTAAGTTGTCTGCCAAAGGACTTGCCACACGCTATTACTATCGACCTCTCGACGCTGGTAGATTTCTCGACGCATGTTCAGGTCAAGGATCTGATCTTGCCGAAGGGTGTGAAGGTGCTGACCGATGAACTGACCACGATTGTGTTGGTTGAGGCTCCTCGTACCGAGGCTCAGATGGCCGCTCTTGATGAAAAGGTGGAAGCTGACGTGACCAAGGTAGAGGGTGTGGTGAAGGAAGCTGATCCGTCTACTCCTGCTGAGGCTGAAGTCAAAAAAGAGACCAAGAAGTAAGACTGCTTCTTGCAATCCGAGAACCCGAAGGACTTCCTTCGGGTTTTTGTTTGAGGGAGAGGCTCTTGCAAAAAGAGCATTATTGTGCTATAATAGATTCTCTGAAGCGAGTGGTTTTTGGTTTCTGTCCTCAGGGGAAGAACGGGCACTCCTCCTAGCTTGTCCTTTCTGAAATGTGTGGAAAGCGCGGTTTACCGCGGTTTCCATCGGCTGAGGATAGAAACGAGAAACGACTATAAAAAACACCCAGGTCAAGGGTGTTTTTTGGTTAGTATTTTTCCTCCCAAGAATTCTCTTGGGCACGCCTGGACCCGAAAGCATGGTCTTTTCAGTCTTCTGAAAAGTTTCGGGGAAGAGTAGAGAAAGCTCGCTGGAGCTTTCTTGGCACAAGAGAGTTGCTTGGGAGAAAAAAGTCACGTGCTTTTTGATAGAACACTCTAAAAATATCTTCCTTTTCCTCCCCGCTTTCTTTCCGACGAACATCCCTGACTCGTTCTGCCGAACAGGGAGCTGCCTAGTCGAGACCATCCTGTCTACGCTCGACTGTTACCGGCTCACTCATCACGGATGTGACCGTCGGAAACCGGGAGTTCAGAAAAGAAAGAATATTTTCTGAGTGCCTTCCTTCGTTGCTAGTGGAGCCACTTCAAGAGTTCGTCTTTCACATGAGGAAAGAGAGCAGAGAGAGCGGCGAGCTCTTCTTTCGAAAAATTCTGGAGAACGAAGTCGTGTGATGGCATACAGGCACCAGAAACGGTAGCCGGGCGACCAAGGCCGAGGCGGATACGGAAGTAGTCCTGGGTACCGAGTTTTTCGATGATATCACTGACGCCATTGTGTCCGGCAGCGCGGGAGGAGTTGGTCGTTTTGTAGGTGCCAGGTGCGATGTCGAGGTCGTCGTGGATGACAGCAATGTCTTCGGGCGCAAGTTTGTAGAAGTGTACCAACTGGCTGACCGTGGTACCAGAAGCATTCATGAAGGTACTTGGCTTGACTAGGAGGATCTTGTGTCGGCCGAGTTGTCCTTCGCTGATTTCGGCTGACATCTTTTTGTCGGACTGGAAGGCATCGCAGCTCCATTCTTTTTGCAAATAATCCAAGCACAAAAATCCCGCATTGTGTCGGGTCAATTCATGATTTTTTCCGGGATTGCCGAGACCGATGATGAGTTTCATGACGGGGTGAAGTATGAGTTATGAAGTATGACGTATGAGGGGTATCCTTTGATTTCTTCGCTCGTTTTATTCTTGATTCATGACTCGTGATTCTTACTTCTTCTTCGATCGGGGTTGCGGTGGCAGTGGTTCAGAAAATGACGGATCTTCGGCTGCGAGGTCAAGTGAGGTCTCTTCAAGTGAAAAGGTTTCAGTCAGGTCATCACCGAGAATGATACTCCAGTCACTCTCTTCGCTTTGTCGGGATGAAAATGGGAGTGAAGAGGCTTCGGTGAGCGCAAATCGCTTCAGGAGCTCGTCGAGACTGAAGGGCTTCTGTAAGCCAACCCGTCCTACTATGATACTCTCTTTTGGGCGAGTATGGAAGGGTGGGAGTATGAGGGTGGTGACACGTGAAAATCCGAGCTCTGTCCGGAGGAGGTCGGCTATTTTTTCGGTCGCTTCTCTGTCGGTAGCTTTGTAGTAGAGGGTGACGGTCGATTGTTCCATGGCGATAGCGTTTTTCCGTTTTTCCCGTTCATCTCGACTGAAAATATGTGTGCTGACGTCTTGTATTTCGCTCCAATTGCCGACGCGTGGTACGAGAATGAAAGCAGCGATATCTCCGACCTGAATATGCGAGACACGCAGAAGACTTTCTTTTTTCCAAGCATCGATGACGACGGTGGTGACGTTTTTGGTATCGAGGGTGCGGGAGAGTTCAAGGAAGCGAGTCATATCGTCAAACGACATATCTGTTTTGACGCTGTCGCCCAGCGTCTCCAAGAGACGGTCGATGGTGACGATGTTCCAGAGCGTGCCGAGCGAAAAGATTTTGTTTTTGATCGCCTGGATTACCTGTTGCTGGCGTTTGGCTCGACCGAAGTCACCCTCGGGATCGGCGTGGCGCTCCCGGACATACTTGAGTGCTGTGGCACCATCAAGCGTCTGCCAGCCCTTTTTGATCTCAAAGGTTTCGTAGCTGTAGTTTTTCCCAGGGTAGCGAGTATCGGAGAAATCGCGCGGTACCTCGAGAGAGATGCCACCGAGTGTATCGACGATTTTCTCGAAGCCATCGAAGTCGAGCGTGACGAAGTAGTGGATGGGGAGGCGGGTGACGTCCTCGATGGTTTGTTTGACCGTGCCGGCGTCATTGTCAGCGGAGAGGCCGTACTGGTACAGAGAGTTGAGCTTGGTAAAGAAATCAGTACCGGCGATGGGGACGTAGAGGTCGCGCGGGAGAGAGAGGAGGGCGACCTGGTTGGTAGCCGGGGCAATGCTCATGATCATGACGGTGTCAGTGAGATTTTTCCCTGGATAACGCTCTCCGGCTCGGCCGAGGAGCAGGATATTGATTCGACCCGTCTCCTCACCCTGGAGGGACGTTGATTTTTTGTTGAGAAAGGTGCTTTTGAGATGGCGCAATTCCGTGACAAAAGAGCGCGAAGAGGAACGATCAAACTGCATCCGCTCACCGAGAGAGATGCTCTTGAACAACAAGACTCCGGTCAGCACCAAGAGGAGGAAAAGTCCCAAAGAAAAAACTATAAAGAGGCCTCGCCAAAGTGGAAATTTCTTTTTTTTGGGCCTGTAGACAGGTGGCTGTGTGAGGTGAGTCGACACTGAGGGGTCGAGCATGAACGGCCGTGGTGGAGAATCAAGGGTTCTTTTTTTGATGTCGTCCATAGGAGCAGAAAAATCAATAAAATGGCTGAGGGAAGGTATTTTTTGAGGCTTGCCTGCGAGTGAAAAATCTGTTACAATAACAATGTTTTTCAATTTTGAGCACATTTTTCCCCTATGGGAGAGCCTGAGAAAGAAACAGAAGAAACAAGGAACGATGGGAAAGAAGAGTATCTCAGCATCGGGGGACTGCTTGCGGAAATGGCACGGGTGTTTCTTCTGGCTGTAGTCATCATTATACCTGTTCGCGTTTTTTTGTTCCAGCCGTTTTTTGTCCAGGGGTCGAGCATGGAGCCGAACTTCGAGGACGGGGAATATCTGGTGATCAGCGAATTTGGGTATAAGCAGACCAAAGTAGGATGGACAGACACGTCTTTTCGTTTGAAACCGTTTAAGGAAATCGCTCGTCAGGACGTCGTGGTATTTCGTTTCCCGAAGAATATCGAAGAATTTTTTATCAAGCGAGTGATCGGGTTGCCAGGGGAATCAGTAGAGATTCGCCGCGGTCAGGTGCTCATCTTCAATCAGGAGCACCCAGATGGATTTGTACTCGATGAGAGCGCCTATCTGAGCAAGGCAGTAGCGATGCAAGACATGCCACGGATGGAACTCTCGGCTGAACAGTACTTTGTGATGGGAGACAATCGCGCGCACAGCTATGACTCACGATCGATTGGACCGATTGGCAAAGACAAAGTGATTGGTCGGGTACTACTCCGGGCGTGGCCGGTAGACCATTTTTCAATGTATTAGGTTCGAACAATTTTTTAGTTTACCCCCTTATCCTCTAACGTGTACGGATATGCCTCAGAAGAAAACAGCCAAAGGAGCATCTGTAAAGAGCGCCAAGAAGCCACCTGTGAAGAAAATCGAGAAGGTTGTCACGAAAAGAGACGGCGCTGCGACGAAAGAAGTGGCCACCAAGAAATCGGCCGTGATGAAGGATCAGGAAGAGATGTTGCTCCAGACACTTCGTGGGATGCGTGATATCTTGCCGGATGAACAGCCGTACTGGGAGCGTGTGCGCAAGGCGCTGACGATTGTCTCACAGGAGTATGGGTTTCAGCGGGTAGATCTGCCGACAGTAGAGTACGCTCACTTGTATCTGCGGACTATTGGTGAGGGGACTGATATTTTGGATAAGGAAATTTACCTCTTCAACACTCGTGGAGGAGATCGCGTAGCGCTTCGTCCGGAGATGACAGCCGGTTTGTGCCGCGCCTATATCGAGCACGGTATGGGAGTGCTGCCGAAGCCAATCAAAATTTTTACGACCGGTCCGGTCTTTCGCTATGATCGTCCACAGGAAGGCCGCTACCGTGAGCACTGGCAGGCCAACTTTGATATGTTTGGGGAGAATGACCCGGTGCTCGATGCCCAGACGATTCAGCTCGCCCACCGCGTGGTCAGCCAGCTGGGGCTGAAGAATATCGAGTTTCACGTGAACAGTATCGGTACTCCGGAAACACGGCGTGACTACGAGAAGGCGCTGGTGCGCTATCTCGAGGCCCAGAAGAGCAAGCTCTGTCAGAATTGTCGTGAACGGCTGATTGCCAATCCGATGCGTATTCTCGACTGCAAAGAAGACAAGTGTATCCAGCTCACCGCGCATGCGCCACAGTCTATAGACTATCTCGATCAGGAATCGCGTGATCACTTCAAGCGCTTGCTCGAATATCTTGATGAACTTGAACTGCCGTATTCTATCAATACACGTCTGGTGCGGGGACTAGACTATTACACCAATACGGTGTTTGAGATTCGCTCGACCGACAAAGATGGTAAGAACTATTCGCTCGGGGGCGGCGGTCGCTACAACCGATTGATCGAGATGCTCGGTGGCGAGGCTACGCCGGCTATCGGATTTGGTCTCGGACTTGATCGTATCGTACTTGAGATGAAGCGTACCCAGGTCAAGCCATATCAGACGCCGAAGCCAAAAGTCTTTCTGGCACAGCTTGGTGATATGGCCAAGAAAAAGAGTTTGCGTCTGTTCGCCGCTCTGGAAAAAAATGGTATTCTGATTGCAGAAAGTTTCGGTCGCGGCAGTCTCAAGTCACAGCTGCGAGTGGCCAACCGCCTGGGAGTCGAAGTGACGATTATCATTGGTCAGAAAGAGGCGCTTGATGGTACAGCCATCGTGAAGGATATGATCTCGGGAACACAGGAGACCGTGACCCAGGAGAAGCTGGTCGACGCTGCCAAGAAAATTCTGAAGACCAATATCACATTGAATGTCTAGGACCTATGGAAGAGACAGCCTTTCAGAAAATTATTCGCAAAGAGATTCCGGCAGACATTGTCTATGAGGATGAGGATATCTTGGCCTTCAAGGACATCCACCCCATTGCTCCGGTGCACATTCTGATTATCCCAAAGAAGCGGATCGAGAGTATCGAAACCATGGATGATACGGATGCGCTGATAGTCGGGAAGATGTTCCTTTGGGCGAGAAATATCGCCAGAGACTTGAAAATTTCTGAGAAAGGGTATAAACTGCTTATCCGGGTAGGAAGAGACGGAGGACAAGAGGTCGCTCATCTCCATTTGCATCTCTTGGGCGGCGCGCGCTTAAGCGAGAATATCCACCCCGTGTAATGATTGATTCTTCTTCCTTTGAAGGGAGAAAGCATTTGAAAGGAGGTCTTGTATATGATTCAGGTAAAAAGAAAAGAGCGGGAAACAGCTGAAAGCTTGATTCGGCGCTTTTCGCGTCGTGTCCAGCAGAGCGGTGTCTTGAAACAGGTTCGCAAGCTGCGTTTTCGTGCTGAAGAACCAAGTCGCGAAAAGCGTCGCGCTGGAGCCCTCTACAAAGTAAAGATCCGCAAAGAAATTTCTCGGCTCAAGAAGCTTGGGAAGTTTGACGATGAAGCACTCCGTGATATTAAAAAGAGGATTTAATCTTTTTGGTGTATGGGTCTCTACCAAACTCTCACAGATGATTTGAAGCAGGCCATGAAAGCAGGCGACGTGTTCAAACGGGACACGCTGCGCCTGCTTCAGAGTGCCGTGAAAAATGTCGCTATCGATAAGCGTCAGGCGCCAGCAGAGTTGTCTGACGCCGATGTAGAAGATGTGATCAAGAAATTGACCAAACAACGTAAAGACAGCATCGAACAGTATATCGCTGGTAATCGTGAAGACTTGGCTACCCAAGAGCGGGCGGAACTTGAGTTCCTCGCTACCTATTTGCCGGAAGCTATGCCAGAGGCAGAGCTCCAGGCGCTCGTAGCCGAGGCCTTGAAAGAAACCGGTCTTACGACCAAGGACAAGATGGGTCAGGCCATGGGTATGGTCATGAAAAAGGTAGCCGGTCGCGCCAGTGGCGATGACGTGCGTCGCATTGTCGTGTCACTGCTCGTTTAGTATGAGCATGCAAGTGACGGTTCATTTTATTCCAGAAGTCGCCACGCCTTTATCGGAGGATTTTTTTGTGCGTGTAGCCGAAGAGACTCTGCGACGTTGTCCGCTCCACGGGCTCCATGACAAAGAGTCGGTGACGCTCAACGTCGTCGCGGTTACGTCGGAAAAGATCCAGGAGCTCAACAAGACCTATCGTGGCAAGGACGCTGTGACAGATATTTTGTCATTTGGTGAATACGTCGATACGGTTGCTTTTGAACAAGAAACACGAAAAGAAATATTCTTGGGCGAGATTTTTTTCTGCCAAGACGTGATTGCTCAGGCGGCGCAAGAAGATGAAGTGACGCTGGAGCACGAGATGACGTATATCTTTTCTCACGGTATACTACATGTGCTGGGGTATGATCACTGTGACGAGATGTTTGCTCAGCAGGACGCTGTGACAGAACACCTTATGAAGTTTTCCGGAAAAAATATTTGAAAATACAAATTTGAATTTTATATCTATGAGGCATTTTGTGAGAAGTTTTGTCCACGCTGCTCGAGGAGTCCTCTTTACTTTCAAGAACGAGCGGAATTTCCAGGTGGAGGTAGGGGTGGCATGCGCTCTCATTCTCGCTATGCTGTGGCTTCCGCTTTCTACCGTTGAGAACATGTTACTTATTTTGGCCATGACGTCTGTCTTGGCTTTGGAGCTTATCAATACAGCGCTTGAGCGAGTGATGGATATCTTGAAGCCGCGTGTGCATCCATACGCCCGGGTAGTGAAGGATGTCACCGCCGGAGCGGTCTTTGTTGTTTCTTTAGGGGCCTTGATACTTGGTCTTGTTATTCTCCTCCCATACTTTTTGCAGTAGAAAGTGTTCTGGGGTATAATATGAGCTGTGGAGCTTTGCCTCAGGGAAAGCTTAGCGTTCAATTTTGCTTGTCAGATTTTTTCTATGTCGAAAGGTCATTACTCCGTCGGTCTCGATATCGGATCCTCGAGCATTCGAGCGGTTATCGTTCGTGAAGTCTCTGAAGAAGAACCGTTGCGCGTGGTAGGAATAGGAACGGCGGTATCAGAAGGCATTCGTCGTGGCTCGGTCGTCAATGCCGATGCTGTAGCCAAAGCGTGCAATGCTGCCTTGGAGCAAGCAGAGCATATGGCGGGTCATCCGGCGGAGAGTGTGATTGTCGGTATTTCTGGTACGGAGATTGCTTCTCAGAATGCACTGGGGGTTATTGCTGTCGGACGGGCCGATGGTGAGGTGACGTATGATGACATGTCGCGGGTTCTCGAAGAGGTCCAGGCTCGTTTGACGATGCCACTCAATCGGGAAATTATTCATGTCATCCCCAAGGACTATCGCTTGGACGATCAGAAAAATATTAAAGATCCGCTTGGTATGCACGGAGTGCGTCTCGAGATGAACGCCTTGGTCGTGAGCGATAGTACCGCCCATATCAAGAACATTAGTCGGAGTCTGGAACAGGCCGGGACGAACGCAGAGAATTTTGTCGTAGAACCGCTGGCCTGTGCCGAAGCGGTGTTGCATGAGAAGCAAAAAGAACTTGGCACGGTCATCATCAATATCGGTGGCAGTACCACTTCGCTGGCGGTATTTGAGGACGGCGACCTCCTGCACTTGGCTGTGTTGCCAGTCGGGGGAGCCCATGTGACCAACGATATCGCTATCGGACTGCGGACGTCTATCGAAGTAGCCGAGACAGTGAAGCTCCAGTACGGGACGGCACTGCCGGATGAAGTCGGTAAGAAAGAAGAGATTGATCTCGGCGTCATCGATTCGCGCGAGGAGGGCATGGTGTCGCGTCATCACGTAGCAGAAATTATCGAGGCTCGCATGGAGGAAATATTTTCTTTCGTGAATACTGAACTGAAAAATATCGGTCGCGAAGGACTCCTTCCGGGCGGAGCGGTGATCACGGGCGGGGGAGCACTCCTTCCAGGCGCCGTGGATTTGGCCAAGCGCATGCTTCGTCTGCCAGCACAGATTGGATACCCGAAACCACTGGGTGGTATTTTGGATGAAGTGGACAACCCGCAGTTCGCTACGGTCATCGGGTTGATTCTCTTGTCGCAAGTAACCGGTGGTGAGAAAAAAGTTTTTTCTACCCACAACGTATTGAATGCACTTCCTGAAAGTATGCGGGCATTCATGAACAAAATCAGGCACTGGTCGCAACGGTTTCTTCCGTAGATTTGAAACAAAAACAAATATTTTTTCTTATCGGAACAGGGAGTTTTCCCTGGTTTGGGCGTTTCTTGACACCCTTTCTTTCTTTATGATAGAGTGAATCTTCAATTCAATAGGGTACTTGTGCAGGTTTGGGGGTGAGCGCTATACTACTCTCACTGAGGCAAGTCAATTTTTCTAATCAGAAGCTCTATGGCTGAGATCAAACCGGATATCGAGACGTTTGCCAAGATCAAGGTGGTCGGTGTGGGTGGTTCTGGGAACAACGCTATTTCTCGCATGATCGATGCCAAGATTAAGGGCGTGGAGTTTGTCGCTATCAATACTGATGCTCAGGCGCTCCATCACTCTAAGGCACAGGAAAAAGTCCATATCGGCAAGAACCTGACCAAGGGACTGGGTGCCGGGATGAATCCGGAAATCGGTCGTCAGGCAGCAGAAGAAAACCGTGATGAGATTCAGGAAGTGCTGAAGGGTGCTGATATGGTGTTCGTTGCCTGTGGTCTTGGTGGTGGTACCGGTTCTGGCGCCGCACCAATCGTCGCAGAGACAGCCAAGGAGCTCGGAGCGCTGACCGTTGGTGTTGTGACCAAGCCGTTTGCTTTCGAGGGTTCACAGCGTCGTGCTATTGCCGAAGAGGCGCTGGAAAACCTGAAGGATCGCGTCGACACGCTTATCACGATTCCAAATGACAAGTTGCTTTCCATCATCGATCGTCAAACCACGCTGGTCAATGCCTTCCGTATTGTGGATGATGTGCTCCGCCAGGGTGTCCAGGGAATCTCTGATTTGATTACCAAGCCGGGTATCGTCAATGTCGACTTTGCCGATGTCCGTGCCATCATGGAGGACAGTGGTAGCGCCCTTATGGGAATCGGTATCGCTTCCGGTGAGAACCGTGCTGTCGAGGCTGCCAAGGCGGCTATCAATAGCCCACTCCTCGAACTTTCTATCGACGGGGCCAAGGGTGTACTGTTTAATATCTCCGGTTCGACTGATTTGACGATGCTCGAGATCAACGAGGCTGCCAACATTATTACTGAAAACATCGATCCAAATGCCAAGGTTATCTTTGGTGCCGTGACAGACGATCAGATTCGGAAGGGCGAGATCCAGATTACCGTGGTGGCCACTGGCTTTGATATTCCTCGTTCCAAAGACAACGCCGTAGGACTGGTCAATCGTGCTCCGAGCATGGCCAATCGTCAGCGCGTATCGCAGATGGCCGTCGTCGAGGAAGAACAAGAAAAAGATGAAGAAGAGATCCTTGATGAAGTGATCACCTTTCCATCGCGCAAGATCGAACAGCCGGTCATGATCATTGATGAAAAGATCCAACCGCGCGGTATCGCTCCTCGGAATGAATCCAAAGAACTGGTCGAGGAAGAAGACCTCGAAATCCCGGCTTTCATCCGTCGCAAGATGAAGAAATAATGAAATATCAAAAAACGCTCCTGATGGAGCGTTTTTCTTTTTTGGGTTGATTCTGCTATGCTGGAGGCGTTGGGCAGCCAACCTCTAACGACTAATAACTGTTCCCATGTTTTGTCCATTTTGCAATCATCCTGAGACGAAGGTAGTGGATTCGCGCGAGACGAAGGACGGTCGCGCTATTCGACGTCGTCGGGAGTGTGAAAAATGCACAGCGCGCTTCAGTACCTACGAAGAGGTAGAGATTTTTCGTTTGCTCATTGTGAAAAAGGGTGGTCACAAAGAAGAGTACGACAAGACCAAGATTGAGAAGGGATTGCGTCGAGCTTTTGAGAAGCGTCCGCAGGCGGAAGAAAAAATAGAAAAAATCTTGGGAGAGATAGAGTATACGCTGCATGAGAAACAAGTGTCTGAAATTCCCAGCCGGGAAATCGGGGCGCTCATCATGGAAAAACTGAAAGCGGTCGATGAGGTGGCCTATATCCGTTTTGCTTCCGTCTATAAATCTTTTGGCAGCGCCAAGAGCTTCCTCAAGGCACTCGAAAAATTGAAATAGCTGTTGCTCGGGTATGGAGAAAGACGAAGTATTTTTCTGGGGTATTCTGTCATTTATTATCGGGGTTGCGTGCGGGTCGTTTTTTGACCCGATGTTTCTGCCGATACTTCTGTTGGGGAGTGCGGTCGGTATAGCGATACTCCTTGTGTTTCAGAAGAAAGAGGTCGTCTGGTGCGGCCTCTTTTTTCTTGTCTGGTGGAGTGGGATGTGGCTCTCTCTGGAAGCAAGACACAGAGCCGAACATCTCCCTGTACTCGAAGAAACCGTAGCAGGTACGGCAAGAATTATATCTGATCCGGAAGAGCGAGACTTTTTTCGTCGGGTACTGCTTCGGTTTGAGACATGTGAGAGCGGCTCTTGTCCAGAGATGCGAGTGTTTTGGCAAGCCCCGCTGTCGTTTCGGGAAGCTGCTGGTACGAGACTTTCTTTTGCTTGTCGATTGGAACGACCAAAAAACTTCACTCCGGAATTTGACTATCAGATGTTTCTCGCCAAAGACGGTATCGGGTACACCTGTGTTAAAGCAGAACGAACAGAACGTCTGGCAGCTGACTGGCAGGGGAGAGCACGCGCTTTCCTGTATATGCCGAAACACTTGATTGAGGGAGCCCTCTCGCAGATTCTGACCGAGCCGGAAGCGGGTCTCGCCAAGGGATTGCTTCTCGGTGGTGATAATTATTTGCCTCGCGCCCTGAAAGACGACTTCACCCGAGTGGGTCTTTCACACATGATTGCGGTTTCGGGGTATAACATCATGCTGATTGCGGAGATGTTACTTTTTCTGGGGCTGGCCTGTGGCCTGTGGCGCAGGCAGGCAGTCTGGGCGGCACTTATCGGGATTATCTTTTTTATCATCATGATCGGGATGCCGGCATCCGCTGCGCGGGCTGGGACGATGGCCAGTATTGTGTTTATCGCGCTACAGACTGGGCGACTGGCACGGCCGGTCAATGCGCTCCTCTTTGCTTGCGCAGTGATGCTCCTTCTCAATCCGCTTTTGCTTCGCTATGATCTCGGGTTCCAGTTATCATTCCTCGCGACACTAGGAATCTTGTGGGTGGTGCCGTACTACGAACGCTTTGCGCCACGAAACAACATTCTGAAAAAGTTTGGAGAGGTAGTTGTCATGACTGTGGCCGTGGAATTGTTTGTCTTGCCGATTATTCTTTTTTCATTTCATACGTTCTCTCTGCTTATCATCATCGGAAACTTTTTGGTACTGCTCGTTCCCTTTGTCATGGTGACGGCTTTTGTGGGGGCGCTTTTGTTCCTCATCTTTCCGGGTGCACATATGCTGGCAGCCTGGCTGTCTTTCGGCATACTGACACTTATAACACAGAGCGTGGAGTGGCTGGGGAGTATACCCGAGGCGAGTATCGTTGTGGAGCAGTTCGGGATATGGCAGCTTCTCCTCTGGTATGTGATACTAGGCGTAGGCATTTATTTGCTTTCCAAGTATGTTTCATCAGAACGATATGAAAAAAGAATATAAGCTCTCGCTCTGGGTGCTCATCTCCTTGGCACTTATGGGTGCGCTTTTTCTCTGGCACCTTCGTATCATCGAGCAGCGCACGGAGATAGTGTTTCTCAATGTTGGCCAGGGAGATGCTATTCTCATTTCTCAGGGGAGATATCAGGTGCTGATCGATGGAGGGCGGTCGAGCAAGGAACTGTTGGGTCGGCTGGGTCGGCACGTACCCTTTTGGGATCGGAAGATCGAGGTGGTTATGGCAACCCATCCTGATGCCGATCATATCGGGGGACTGCCGGCGCTCCTCCGCACCTATCGGGTCGACCAAGTCTTGACCACGGGTGCTGAGAGTGAGACCGAGACATCACGGCTGTTTCAAGAAGCCGCTGCCAAAGCTCTTGGCCATCAGCCGACGCCTGTTGTTCGTGGCGCCAAGATTACTTTTCCCCAAGGAGGGGAACTCTTGGTCGAGTATCCGCGACAACCAATAGCGGGTATTGTTCCGGATACTGATACCAACGCGGGCAGCATCGTCGCTCGTTTCACGTATGGCGAGACGAGTTTCCTTCTGACGGGTGACCTGCCACGTGAAGAGACGGTGCTGCCCGATGAAGCGCCAGTGACCGTACTGAAGGCCGCACATCACGGCTCCAAGTATTCGACGAGTGAAGCCTTTCTCAGATTGGTTCAGCCAAAAGAGGCCGTTATTTCTGTCGGGAAAAATAGCTATGGACATCCGGCTCCCGATGTACTCGATCGGCTGCGGGCTCTCGGCAGTATCATCCATCGGACGGATGAAGAAGGGGACGTCAGCTACTCCTGTTTTGCCCAAGAACGATGTGTCTTTACAAAGTAGCAGGACCTCTGTATACTTGGTTCGACGTAGAGAAAGAGCACAATAGTTGCCAACTCTATTTTTTTGTGTCATAATACGGCGTGATAAGTTTTTAGTAAAGCAATTGTATGGCAGCACATCCGAAAAAAGAGCGTACCCTGATCATCGTGAAGCCCGACGGCATCCAGCGCTCGCTCATGGGCGAGATTCTCATGCGTATCGAACGCACGGGACTGAAGTTTGTCGCTGTGAAGTTTCTCTTGCCAAAGGCTGACCAGTGCTGGACGCACTACAACAAAGACGAAGAGTGGTTTCTGAAAAAAGGAGCCCGTATCGTCGATGACCGTACGGCGCAGAACTTGCCGATCGAAAAGGAAGCTCGTGAATACGGTAAAGACATCATTCAGTCCAACGTGGACTTCTTTACTTCCGGTCCGGTGTTGGCCGCTGTCATTGAAGGCAACCAGTCAGTAGCGATCGTGAAGAAACTGGTCGGTGGTACCGAGCCGACGACGTCTGATGTCGGAACGATCCGTGGCGACCTGACCGTCGATTCCTACGCTCTCTCCAGCATCGACAATCGTGCCGTACGCAATCTCATCCACTGTTCTGACAGTCCTGAGGAAGCTGAGCGTGAGATTCCGATTTGGTTCGACCCTTCTGATGTCGTTTCCTATCGTCTTGTACAGGAGCAGGTGCTCTATGATGTGAACTTGGATGGTATCTTGGAATAGTCCTCGAAAGGATGATTTTCCAAAAACAGGAGCAAAAAATGGCCTCGTTGAGGCCTTTTTTGTACTCTTGACAGGAGTGAAAAAAGCGTGCATAATACTATGGTATCGAAATTCGTTTCGGTGCAAAGGGTGTAGAGGGGAGCGGTTCCCGTATCCTCTCAGGTATTTTTTTTGTAGACTTAACAATAGGAGAAACGCATGCCTGATACGGTTAGTTTGTTGCCGGTTCTGAAGGGAGCTGACGACCAGGTATTGTTCCGCAGCTTTGCGGAAATGGGGGGCCTGATGTTGCGATTGCAGCAGAAGGACAGTCCTTTCCCGGTCCTTCATGGGCCTTGGAAGAACTTCGAAGGCCGTACCCGCAGTGGCGGAACGGTTGAGCCACTTCGTTCCAGGAATGGAACCGTCAAGTGGTAAGCATGTAGGCTGGTAACGCCAGCAAGCATAAGGGAGCACCTCGCGGTTGCTCCCTTTTCAATTGCTTAAAATTTTGATCTTCTTACTTTTTTTATTTTGACAAAAAGAAAAACACCCCTCGACAAGCTCGGGGTGTTTTTTAGATTCGAGATTCGAAAATCAAGATTCGATTCTTTAGGCGATCTTGGCCAGGGTACGGATGGCTTTGGTCGAAAGCTTGAGCTTCATACCACCAACGCGCTTGGTCTGGATATTGACTCCAAAGGTGCGACGGCTATGACGCTTGGAGTGGCTGATTTTATTTCCAGTTTTGGTTCCGCGGCCAGTCAAATCACAGGTTCGGCTCATAGGATTCCTTGAGATATTACTGTGAGTACGGTATCATGGTTCTATATTAATGTCAAAGCTCGCACTATGGGTAATGAAATCGTTCTCGTTGGTTTTTATCTTTTCTTCTTTATTTACTCGGTGATCATCCACGAGGTCTCTCATGGACTGGTCGCTTTGTGGTTGGGAGACCTGACCGCCAAATATGCCGGCCGACTCAACCTCAATCCGATGAAACATATCGACCCTTTTGGATCGATCTTTCTGCCGCTCCTTCTGTTTGTCACGCAGTCACCGTTTCTGATCGGGTGGGCCAAGCCGGTGCCATACAATCCCTACAATCTGAGAAACCAGCAGTGGGGGCCAGCGCTGGTTGCTTTGGCTGGACCATTTTCCAACTTCCTTCTTGCTTTCGTGGCGGCACTGGTGGCGAAGCTTCTACCGATTTCTTTTTTGGCAAAAAATGATATCCTCGGGCGCTTCTATGGAATCATCAGCGGAGCGGGAAACTTCTTTGATCGCTTCGATCTGTTTGCGGACGCACTCTCTGGCTCACTCTCGGGTATTTTCTTTGGACTGCTGCTCATGATCATTTTCTGGAATGTGGTACTGGGGTGCTTCAACCTCTTGCCCGTACCGCCGCTTGATGG
>JBAQNF010000033.1:0-7499 GCA_049303555.1 Candidatus Moraniibacteriota bacterium
GGCGCAGAGTGTGGGGGTGCCGGTGGTGACATCGAATGTCTCGTCTTTGCCGGAAGTAGCAGGTGAGGGGGCGGTATTGGTCAATCCGGAGAGCGTGGAGAGTATTGCAGGGGGTATCCAGAGGCTCCTTTCTGATGAGGCGGTCCGAAGTGGTATAATAGAAAAAGCGACCGCTAATGTGGGTCGCGTTGGTTGGGCGCGTTGCGCCCGGGAGATCGTCAATGTTTTTCTTCGTCCGGCCGGCGCTTCGGCTGATTGAGCCAGGCCGCCACTGCCAGAGCAAGAACAAAAGCCGGAGCTGAGACGTTGTAGTTGTTGGTCATTTTTCCTGCCAAGTAGGCTAGAAGAGCACAGCTTACCAAGACTAACGTTGTTCTCATGAAGTTCCCCTTTGATGTAAACCAAAAGTAGTTTACCTGGTAACATAGCATATTTTTATAAAAAAGTCAAGTGTCTGATATGGCTGAAATGAAAGTAAAAAAGGTGGCATTGGTGCATGACTTTTTGGTCTCCTACGGGGGAGCAGAGCGGGTGTTTCAGGATATGGCCGAGCTGTATCCGGAAGCCCCTATCTATACTCTCTTGGCTGATCCAGAGATGGTGGCTAAACATTTTCCTGGACGAGACATCCGTACTTCATGGTTGGGAAAACTCCCACGTTTTATTCAGAAGCGTTACCGGCTCTTTTTGCCATTTTTTCCAGCGGCGGTGGAGAGTCTGGATCTGCGTGAGTTTGATCTGGTCATTTCTTCTTCCGGAGCCTGGAGCAAGGGTATCATCACGCGGCTCCATACCACTCATATTGCGTATCTTCATTCGCCCATGCGCTATGCTTGGGACTACCACGAAAGCTACCTACAGGAGCTCGGCGCTCGGGGGCGGCGCAGTATTTTGACCCGTATGCTCATGAGCTACCTGCGCCTGTGGGACAAGCAGGCGGCTGATCGACCAGATGTGCTTGTGGCGAATTCAGCGTTCACTCGGGAACGGATTGAGAAATACTATCGGCGTGAGGCGGGAGTCATATATCCTGGAGCACCGTCTTTGTTCGACGCGGTGATGCATCCCTCGTCTGCACCCGAGGCGAAGCGTGAATATTTTCTGGTTGTTTCTCGACTGACCAAGTCAAAGAAAGTAGAGGTGGCCGTGGAGGCATTTAACAAGCTCAAGCTACCGCTGGTGGTGGTCGGCACTGGACCAGAGGAGAAGGAGTTGAAAAAAAGAGCCAGTGGCAATGTTCGTTTTACGGGGTTTGTTGATGAGGGTGAGCTTGCGAGTCTCTATCGCGGTGCTCGGGCGCTTATCTTTCCTTCAGAGGAAGACTTCGGGATGGTGGCGGTAGAAGCACTCTCTTTCGGGGTACCCGTGATTGGGCTCGACTATGGTGGTTTGCGGGAAATTGTTGTCCCGGGTGAAACAGGAGAATTTTTTCATACTTCAGCACCAGAGATTATTGCTGAAGGCGTGCGACGGTTTCTCCAGAAAGAAGGAACGTATGATGTGACAGCCATGCAGGAGTCTGTGAAGAAATTCAGCAAAGAGAATTTTCAAAATGAAATGCGGGCGGTGTTGGAAAAAAATATGAAGAGTGGAAATGTTGAATGAAAGAATCGGGCAAGAGTAGGTCAAATTCTCTCACTGACCTTTCCTTTTCCTCCCCGCTTTCTTTCCGACGAACATCCCTGACTCGTTCTGCCGAACAGGGAGCTAACAGGTCGAGACCATCCCTCTACGCTCGACTGTTACCGGCTCACTCATCACGGATGTGACCGTCGGAAACCGGGAGTTCAGAAAAGAAAAGTCCAGCAAGAGAATTTCCGGCACTCTGAAGCTAGTAAGCTAATGAAGCTAAGAAGCTCAAGTCATGAGAATCATCGGTCACACAAAGGAACGGGCGGCGCTGAAAGAAGCGATACAGCAGGGGAATATCACCCAGGCCTATCTTTTCACTGGGCCGAGTGGGATAGGGAAGAGCCTCTGTGCCTTGGAATGCGCGGCATGGCTGGCACACGAGCCTGACTTTGAGCCAAGTGAGGACAAGCCCTTCCCCTATGATGTCATGGTGGTGAAGCCTCTGACAGAGACGAAGCGCAGTGTCACCAAAGTGAAAAATATCCCGGCAGAATCCATCCGTGAGGCGCTGACGTTTCTTGGTCAGTTCCCCGTAGCGGGAGGATATCGAGTGCTGATCATCGAGGATGCTCATCGGATGTCTGAGACCGCTCAGAATGTACTCTTGAAGACGCTGGAGGAGCCACCATCGACTGCTGTTATACTCCTCGTTACCCATGAAGTAGGAGCGATACTGCCGACCGTCCTCTCTCGTGTGAAACGGGTACGATTTGATTTTGTTTCTGAGGAATCTATCCGTGAGGATATTGCGCTGCGATATACCGGGACAGATATGGATTCGATTGCGCCATTTTTTTTCGCCCTCGGTCGACCTGGGATGATACTGTCTGCTCTGGAACATCCAGAGGCCTTTGTGCTTGATCGTGAGCTTCTTGGATCTTTGTTTCGTTTGTCAGCACTGTCTCTCTCTGAGCGGTTGGCTTTGGCCGAGCGGTTGGCACTCCATACCGAGCGCACGATCCGTCTACTCGAATGGTGGCTCGGAGGGTTGTATCGTCAGGCACAGAAGATGACAGAAAAGAAAATGACCACGAGATTTTTTTTGCTGCTCGATGAGACTGAGGCGACGCTGCGACTTCTCAAGACGACACAGAGTAATGCTCGTCTTCTCTTGGAAAAACTCTTTCTTGCTGTATAAAGTCTTTCGGTATGCGTTTTTTGTGGAAGTCACAACTAAGGAGTGAACGAGGTGTTTTCAAACCGAAGTCTCTTTCAGAGCGAAAAAAAATCACACGAAAAGAACGTTTGGATAGCCCGGGTGGATTTTTTTCTGGCCCATATGTGCCGGTATTTTTTCTGTGGAGCCTGTTTTTTGGGACGAGTATCTATATGGTGCTTTTTTCTCCGTACCTCGCGCTCGGAGAACCACCCGTAGAGGGGTTGGAACGTATAGATGAAAGCCTGTTTCAAAATACGGTAGAGACCATACTCTCACAGCGCTATCTGGGGAGCATCTCACGGAACAGGTTTTTTCTCGTGCAGCCGGAGGATCTAGAGCGGAGGCTCCGGGAGCAGTATCCACTGATACGGAATATTACAGTCAAGCGAACATTTCCTGATACACTCCACATCTCTGTCAAAGAGCGCGACTCGCTTCTGCTTTGGTGTTCGGCTGATATCTGCGCACATGTTCTGGAAGATGGGAGTGTCATCCCGGTGACCGATGTCTATCAGGAAGAAGCCAATCTTTCGCGGACGATATTTTTGAAAGATGAAAGTGGCCAGCCATTCCGTCAGGGAGCGCACATTTTTGATCCGAAATACGCGCTTTTTCCGGGTCAGGTACGCCAGGCTCTCTTGGAGCAACTTGGTATTGAAACAGAAAACGAAATGACATTGACATCACGTTTTGCTAACGAGCAACGTGTCAAAACAAAAGAGGGCTGGGAGATATATTTTGGGACAGAGCTTCCTTTGGAAAAGTCGCTCCGTACGCTTGAGTTGGTACTGGAAAAAGAGATTCCAGCAGAAGAGCGGCCCCGACTCTCGTATATCGACCTTCGTATTGAAAATCGTGTTTTCTATCGCTACCAAGATGGAGTGGAGAACCCGCAGGTAACACCGGCTGAGGAGGTAAAAATAGAGAAGAAGAAAGAGAAAAAGAAGTAACAGAGTAAACAAAAACAGACTCTTGAGAGTCTGTTTTTTTTGTTCTTTTCTTGCTACTTCTCTCCTTCCGGAATGTAGTAGATGAAGAAAGAATCACCGGCACGAGCGAGGGGGGTCTTGTCTTTGAGCCAGCTGTAATTCTTTTCACCGGGGGCGAGCGTTTTGTAGAGACTCTCCTGATAGAAGAACGAAGAGATAGCGTACCATCCGGCTTCGGGTTCGCGGCTGGCCCACCAGGAAACATATCGGTCACCGAGATAGTAGCGAGGGTTGCTCCCGCCGAAATAGTCGACACGAATTTGGTCGATAGGAGGGTAGCTTGTGAGAGTACAGGTGCTCGAGAGTGGGGCGGTGCCGGCCTGGCATTCATTGTGTTTGTTGACAAAGTTTTTGAGGTGTTTCAAGTCCTGGCCCCAATCGTAGTTTGAGTCAGTGGCATAGCGATAGCCCTCGGTGTGGCCACCAGCCATGGCATTGAAGTACGAGAGGTAGCTCGGATAACTGATGACCGGAATCGCCACGACGGCAAACAGGAAGAGACTGATCATGATAGCTAGTATCTGATGGGTGGCTGGTTCGGCGATGTGACGCTTGTAGATGTCAGCGACGGCCTTGCCGATCAAGAGATAGAGGAAAGGGAGAATAGGGAAGAGGTGGCGGAATCCGATATTGAGATTGCCGGTGATGCTGATGTAGCTGTAGAAGAGAACGAAGAACACGGAGAGGTACTGGGCGATGTGATCATGGAAAGAGCGTGCGAGAAGGTGCATGATGCCGAGAGACTTTTCTTTCCCATAGAGCGCGACCATACGGAAGAGGCCGTACCCGGTTGTAAAGAGGAGGAGTACCAGGAAGGGCAGGGTTTCCTTAAGAAGAAAGACGACGGGAAAATACCACGGTGATGCATCATCGGTGACGGTACCAAGGAAGTAGTGTGTGTTTCCGCCGGCCACTCGGGAGAATACCATGAAGACGCCGAGGAGGTATTCGGAGAGAGGCTTGAAGACAGGCGAATCGCTCAGGGTGACTACAATATTGTTGGCAGTCTGTGCGAAGATGTTCGGTTGCGATAGAAAGTGGTCGGCCAGGGCAGCGAGTTTTTCTCCGGGCATGGCAAAGGTGTTGCCGGCGTAGACGACCCAGATGAGGACAAAGCAGATGAGGACGCTACCGCTGTATCCGAGGAGAGCCCGGAAGAGCGTGGCGAGTTTGAAGTGGAGAGTGCTTCTTGTATCTGTCGCTGTCTTGGCCTGGGACAGAGCATAGAGCAGGGTGAAGAGACCAAAGATCGGGAAGAGGAGGACGGCAGAAAATTTGGAGAGTTCGGCGAGACCGAGGAAGATGCCAGACAAAAGAATTGTTTTGGCAGTTTGGTTTTTCAGGAAGCGAACGAAAAAGTAAAAGGCGAAAAAAATGAAGGCAGCACTTCCGATATCGGTCGTCACGTAGTGATTGTGGGCGATGATATTGGGATCGAAGGCGTAGAGTGTGACAGCGATGACACCAGCCACGGCTCCGCCGAGCTCTCTGGTCCAGAGAAAGATGGCAATCCCGAGAAGCACAGCGATGAGAGTGATGGGGATACGAGAAAAGAAGAGAATAGTGTCGGCATCATTGCAAGCGATGTCCGGTCGGGAGCAATTGATGAAGAGATCACCCAAAAGCCACTGCTCGTTGACGCCTTCTTGCCACTCTTTGGTGTCTAGAGGGAAATCAAGTCCGAGGGGGAGCAGAAAAAGCCCGGCCAGGTCCTTGAGCAGTGGCGGATGCTCGGGATTGAGACGCATATCACCATAGCGGACATAGCTGTACGAGGCAGGAATGTGCGCTTTTTCATCGAACGTCATCGACTCTTGAGAGGAGATGACGAGTGAAAGGACGAAGTGGGCGAAGAGAATGATTGCTACCAATGGCACGGCGTACTTCCTTATACATTCAAAAAGATTTCTCATGAGAGTGAGTGAGAAGGATTAATTTTTGGGAGTGGCCGGCAGGATGATGACATTGAAATCGCCACCATCTCTCCCTGGGCCATTCATGTCGATGTGTTCGACGTATGAATCGGGATAGAATTTTTTGATATTTTTGACGATGGCATCATTGTAGTTGAGCATGAGAAAGACAGCATTGCGGCGGAGCATCGTGTCTTCTGCTACAATCTCCAGATTGTCTACTTTATGGTAGGTGAGGAAATAGACGGGGTGGGCATAGACCGGGAGGTGGAATCGGTCATTCTTGCCCTTTTCATCTATCAGGACGTATTTGTGTGTTGTGTTTGGGAGAGAGAGGAGGTAGTTGGCCATGTTGCGGTAGTTTTCGTTGAAGGATCCCGCAGCATGGGTATTCCCCGGAAAGAGAACAAAATATTTGGTCAGATTGAAGAGCGCACTAAAGCCGAGAGCGGCAATGAGGAGGGAAAGAAAAGCGATCTTGGCTCCTGGCTGCGAACGGAGGGCTTTGTCATAGATCCAAAAAGTAGGAATGGCAGCGAGAAGAAAGACGGGCATCTGGGTGCCGATAGAGCGGAGCGCATGAGGGAGGCTTTCATCGGTCAGAAACTCCGGCATGAGCATGACAAAGAAGGATCCGAGGAGGAAGAAGTTTCTGACCAAACGCAGGTCACGGTCGCCCTCACGGATACGGAGACCAAGGAGGGTGACAGTCTGCCAGATGACAAAGAGGAAACCAGCAAGAAAGAATGTTCCGACGAAAGGATCGAGTATCGGGTAGGGGGCGTAGTTGTGGCGCCAGTTCTGGTCCCCCCAGAAATTGTATTTGATGAGTGAGAGGGCAAAGGTCTTGCCAAGTGTTCCCCAAATATCGCCATGGTTGATCTCTGGAGCGAAGATGGAGATGTGTGACGAGCGCGAGGCGAAATCTTCTGGATGGGTGATGAAGAAATACGAGAGCATCGGGGCAGCGGTGATGAAGGCACCGAGGATGAAGACGAGGCCGTGCTTCCAGAAACGCTTCAGGAACTTTTCATAGGAAAGCATGAGCGCGGGCAGGAGGACGACCAGGATGAGGGGAGCGACACGGAAGGCGATATAGGTATGAAGTCCCAGGCCAAAGACAGCACCAGCGATGAGGAAATCACGGAAACGGTGCGTGCGCAGTCCGCGGAAGAGGAAGTAGAAGGAAAAAGTCAGGAGAAAGGTCGTCATGATGGCTCGGAAGCCGATGCGCGAGAAGTTGATAGCCCAGTAGGAGGTGGCGAGCATGAAAGCAGCCAAGAGTCCGGCACCTTTGCGGTGGAAGAGCTCGCGCCCGAGCAGGTAGATGCCGAGCACTGAAAGAGTACCAAAAAGGATAGAAGCAAATTTCAGGCCGGTTATAGTATTGCCGAAGATTGAGATGAAAAAGGCCTGGATATTGATGAAGAGGCCTTCGCGGCCGAAGTTGGCAGGATAGAAGATGTCAAAATTTCGGGTTTCGATGGCATGGATAGCATCGACACCGTTGGCGGCTTCATCGGGATAGAGTCCGACCGGGATATTTTCGATCTGGTAAAAGCGAACGACAAAGGCGAGGAGAATGATAGCAGCGAGTGTACCGGCGACTGCCAGGGATACTTTTTTGTTTCTGGTCATATTTTTTTTCGCAGCACCATCATGTTTGTTGACAGGCGCTCCGTTCTTTGTTTTTTGTTTTTATGGTAGAATTATAGCAAGATTCGAGACAAAAGAAAAATATTTTTGATATGGCAAAGCCTAGTTTTATTGCGTTTGAACAGAAGACACCGCGAGGTGTTGATATAG
>JBAQNF010000034.1:0-3890 GCA_049303555.1 Candidatus Moraniibacteriota bacterium
CCACAACACCGGCGCTGCCCTTGGCTGCACCGCCATTCAAAACTTTTGTATCTGTCCCACGAGCCTTTTTGAGTTTTTCTTCAGCTGATACTACCGATATGGTCTCTTTCGGTTCTGCTACTGCTTCTTCGGATACTGTCTCTGGCGCGGACTCTTGTGCTGGCAGTGTCGCAATAGATGGCAACGCTCCACGTTCTTCAGTCACACGAAAGCCCTGGTAGGCACTCCACCCGATAAGCCCTACAGCGCCCAGCGTCAGAAGAATCATCATCCCAAACAAGAGCGCACCAAACAATGGTTCATGCGATGAAGTCGGGGTGGTTATTTTTTCCTCCACGTTCTTTGGTATCTGTTGTTCTTCCATAAGAAAATATTCATCTCCTTCTTAACGGGTCTATTATACCACAAAAGATGTCACCGTACCGGTAACATCTTTTGAACTCAAAAAAACTCTTTTCAAAACATCAACGAATCGCTTTGGAGACTGCTGGCACCACTGCCTTGTCGAAGGTATTAGGAACAATGCAATCCGCTGTTGGTTTTTTTACGACCGCTGCCAGATTCTTGGCGGCACGAATCAGCATGGCATCGGTAATTTTTCGCACCTTGTGATCCAGGGCACCTCGAAAAATACCCGGAAAACCAAGGGAGTTATTGATCTGGTTGGCAAAATCCGAACGCCCAGTCGCTACCACCATCGCTCCGGCCTTTTTCGCAATATCCGGCATGATTTCTGGTACTGGATTGGCAAGTGCAAAAACAATAGCCCGCTCGGCCATACTCCTGACATGCTCTTCAGTTACCGTATTCCCCTTGGAAACACCAACAAAAACATCTGCCCCGGCCAAGGCCTCATCCAATCCGCCGACAATATTTTTTTTGTTGGTCTTTTGCGCCAACGCCCGCTTCTCACTGCTCATATCCGAGCGCTTCCGATGAATAATCCCCTGACTATCAAGCATCAGCACATCTCCTACCCCAAAAAGCATCAAAAGTTCTGCAATAGCCGTCCCGGCCGCTCCAGCACCGGCAATGACAATACGGGCTTTCTTTGGCTGTTTTTTGACCACTTTGAAAGCATTGATCAGTCCCGACAGCACTACCAAAGCCGTCCCGTGCTGGTCATCATGCAGTACTGGGATGGCAAGCTCTGCCTGCAGACGGCGTTCGATTTCGAAACAGCGCGGCGCAGCAATGTCTTCCAGATTGATACCACCAAAGACTGGCGCGATATTCTTGATCGTACGAATGATTTCTTCGGTATCCTGGGTGGCAAGCACGATCGGAAAAGCATCGATCCCAGAAAGCGCCTTAAACAGCATAGCTTTGCCCTCCATAACCGGCAGTGCCCCCTCCGGCCCGATATTGCCCAACCCCAAAACAGCCGAGCCATCAGAAATAACTGCTACGGTATTCCCCTGCATCGTGTATTCAGCCAGTTTTTCCTTGTGCGCCGCGACATACAGAGAGACCGCGCCCACCCCCGGAGTATAGACCAGGCTCAGATCCTTCTTGTTCTTCACAGGGATTTTTGGTACGATACTTACTTTTCCCCGCAGTTTCTTGTGGAGCGCCAGTGATGCCTTGCCAATATCGTTCTTCTTTTTTATGGTCATAGTTTTAGTATCTATCTTAAATCTCATGTCTTCAGAAAACATTCAGATTTCGTGATGAAAATCTTGAAAAGTGAGGCGGACTATCATGATAATCCAACGAGC
This sequence comes from Candidatus Moraniibacteriota bacterium, assembly GCA_049303555.1. Taxonomy (GTDB): domain Bacteria; phylum Patescibacteriota; class Minisyncoccia; order Moranbacterales; family UBA1568; genus UBA1568. The sequence goes on from JBAQNF010000034.1 coordinate 1,719, forward strand.
TTTGAGAGGTTTGCAGCCGAAATCTGGATATTTTATGAGACAAGCGCTTATTAACAGTATATATTAGCGTTGAGATTTGAGATAGATACTTAGAATTACTTTTTTCCCATCTCAATACCGAGCAGCTTCACCGCATAGTAGACCACTAGTGCAATCACCAAAAAGTCGATCGATACCGAAAGAAAGTCTCCCCAGAGAATTTCTACTCCGGAAAAGGCGAGCTTGGCCTCTTTCAGACCCTCCGTTCTCCCAATGAGAATCCCAAGGAGCGGATTGATGATGTCAGTCACTAAAGCGGTCACTACCTTGGACACCGCACCCCCCAAGACGAAACCGACGGCCAGTCCCACAACACCCTGTTTGCGGATAAACTCCATGAATTCTCCAACGTGTAGCATAGATAGACGCTTACTCATTATGCCCTCCAGTATACATCTCTTTCATGGGCACTTCAATCGAAAGCAAAAAGACTGTTCCATCCGCCTTAAGAGGGATTTTTTCAGTCCCCCAAACACCGAGGGCATCGCGCTTAAGAAGACGCTTCCCCGCTACTGTTGCTTCACCCTCAATCACCAGAAAATAAACGCCATAATCCTTCGTGGTTGGCGTATACACGCATTCTTCCCCAGCTTCAAAACGCCCCAGAGAAATTCGAGCATCCTGATGAATAGCCAGACCATCTTGTGTATCCATTGGTCCCACCACCTGACGAAACATGTTGTGATACTCGGCTGGATCAAAACGCCGCTGGTCATAGCGCGGAACAGTATCGTGTTTCGCCGTCAAAATCCAGATTTGAAACAGGGTCAGGTCTTCCGTCTCGGAAGCATTGTACTCAGCGTGCTCCACTCCTGTCCCCGCGCTCATCACCTGGACTTCCCCCGTAGTCACTATGGCACTATTGCCCATACTATCCTGGTGCCGCAGCGACCCAGAAAGCGGAATGGTGATAATCTCCATATTGTCATGTGAGTGACGGCCGAAACCAGAACCAGGGGCAATCTGGTCGTCATTTAACACCCGGAGCGCCCCAAAGCCCATCCGTTCCGGATCGTAATAACTGGCGAAACTGAAAGAATGATGCGTGGTCAACCAGCCATGCTTGGCATATCCGCGCGATCCTGCTTCGTAGAAAACTGTTTTCATAGATTGGCTCCTGGTTACTGCTGCTTCTCACGTGCCGCCTTGAGCGCTTCTCCCCACCAAGAAAGCTCCTTGAACATACCGCGCACTCGCTCTTCTGTAGCCGGATCCTTGGGCTGGCCATTCTCTTCAAAGGCCTCCCAAACCGCTGGAAACAACACCTGTGCCCGAACGGAAGTCATATGGAGCTCGGCGACTACTTGGCGCAACTGTTCCACCGCCCGGCCACCAGCCAAAAGCGCTCCGTAACTCACAAAAGCTACTGGCTTCTTGTTCCATTCTTTGAACAGCCAATCAATCGCGTTCTTGAGCGGCGCTGGATAGCCGTGGTTATATTCCGGAGTAACAATAATATAGGCATCGGCCTCTTCAATCTTCCGAGACCACTCCTTCGCCACTTCAGGCAAACCATCCAGGCTCTCCCGAAAACTCGGCGACACTGCTTCGGCATACATCGGCAGATTGATGGCCTTGAGATCCAAATATTCCGCCTCCCAAAGAGCCTCTGTCTCTGCCAGCTGCTTAATATAGTTCCCCACCTTTTCTCCGTGGCGTCCCTCGCGAGTACTCCCGAGAATCACTTTTACTTTGAGCATATGTTTTATAGTATTACGACTTATGCTCTTGCATACTACACGTGTACATACTATAATACAAGTACATACATATTAGTAAGTATACACTTATGAAGAAGAAAGCCTCAGAAAAGGCATCGTGTCCTATCGAAAAGACCCTCCGCATGATTGTGGGGAAATGGAAAACCATCCTCCTCTGGCACCTCTCCGGGGGCAAAAAACGCTATGGGGAGCTCAAAAAGCTCATCCCAAACGTGAGCGAAAAGATGCTCATTCAGTCGCTGCGAGAGCTCGAGAAAGATGAGCTGGTGATTCGCAAAGTCTATCCGGAAGTTCCTCCGAAGGTAGAGTATATCTTAAATAAACGTGGCAAGAGCCTCTCCCCGCTCATCTGCTCTCTCAATACTTGGGGCAAGAAACACTTGTAACTTTTAGCCCTCGATTGGATCAAGCG
>JBAQNF010000035.1:0-9932 GCA_049303555.1 Candidatus Moraniibacteriota bacterium
ATTTTCCAAGGTCGACAAAAACATTGCGTCCTTCGACACGCTGTACTGTCCCGTTCACGACCTGGCCTTCCTTTTCTTTGTATTCATCAAACATGCTCTGGCGTTCGGCTTCACGGATACGCTGGATGATCACCTGCTTGGCCGTCTGTGCTGCCACGCGACCAAACTCGTCGTACATCGGAAGAGGCAGCTCGATGAGATCGCCGATCTTGGCATCCTTCTTCAGCTTCTTGGCTTCCGCGAGCAGCATATCGCGCTCCATATTAAATCGTGGCAGACGATCTTCGTCCACTACTTCTTCAACTTCCTTTTCTGTTGATAGTTCTTTGGTATCTACTTCCTGTTCTTCGACTTCCTCGACAAACTCGCGGACCGACTCGTCGACGACTTCTTTCACCAAGAAAAAGCTGGCACTCTTGGCCACTTCATCAAACTTGGCATGGATCACTTGACCCTTCTTGCCATAGTCTTTCTTGTAAGCAGCGGCGAGAGCCGCTTCTACCACTTCAAGCACCCGCTCACGAGAAATACCTTTCTCATCAGCGATCTGCATGACGGCACTCCCGAACTCACCGAGGCGTCCCGAAAGACTCCCCTCATCGGCTCCTGCTTCTACCTCTTCTTCTACAACCACTTTTTTCTTCGCCATAAATATATGTTAATTACTTGAGAAAATTACCAATTTTGCGTTAAAAAAAGCCCGCTATAAAGCGAACTACCATATCCATCAAAACTGTACCTGCAGTATAGAGGAAAAGGAGCCTTTTGTCAATCAGGAACAATGTCTTTGGCTTATACAAGCCGTTAATTATCATTTCTCCTTGACTTTTCGGCAAAAATTTGCTATAATAGACAGTTACAGAATCTTCAACCCCTTTTGGGTGCGGAGCTGTAATATCTGGGAGGCATGGGGCCTTCCAGACCACCGCACCTTACCAATTCAACCGATCTAAGGAGATCATCATGGCCGGACTACTCGGACTCGAAGTATTATGGGAAACCATACAGTCAACAGCTCTGCCCTACCTACTGGGCCGACTGAAAGGTCGGGCCGCGCCTCCCCCGGCAACGGGTGATGGCGGGCGATCTGAAGAGCCACTCAAGCAACAGACAACTAGCGTCATGAAGCCACGCAACGATGAGGCGATTCAGTTCGCTGTCGACGCGGCGGTGCGCAAGTTGCCTGGTGGCAAACAACACATCCAGAACATACAGGCGGTGCGTGAGGCTCTCGAGTCTCACCAACAAACCGACTGGCGAAAAAATCTGGGGACGCTTGAGCTAACCGAACGCTTCGAACATGTGATGGCCTCAGAAACCATCACTCGAGGCGGTCGTGGCAATCAACAGGCTGGGGCGGCACCAGCCCAAGGCGGGCAGGAAAAAATCGAACGCAAGTTCGAGCGCCGACCCCACGACTACGAGCTGACAGCTGATGATCCTCGTGTCCAGCACCTGGTGCTGGTATCAAAGATTGTCAGCGCCGAAGTGACTCCCGAACAAGGCGTCGCCAAGGCCAAGGAGTATTTGCTCTCGGCTGGTCTCATTTCGCTGCAGTCTCCGCAAGAAAAAGCGGCGATAGCGGCGAAAAAAGGAGAGGCTGTAGCGGCTGGTGTCCTCTACTCGCTCATTGGCGAGAAAAAAGCCAGAGCCGAGGTCAGACGTCTGGAAGCTGCCATCAAAGCAGCACCGAACGATGTGACCAAGAAGCAACTGGAAACAGCGCTAACGGCACACATCGCCAACCAAGTTATCGCAGCCAAACGCCGCGAAGACGAGGCAGCGAAGGAATTCCAACAGTGGGTGGTGGGCATTATTGCCTTCATCCTCATATTGGCCATCATCATCCCAATCTTTGGGTAAAGGAGTCATCGTGGAAATGTCTGAACTACTGCCTCTCACCGAGGTACGAAACGCGGAGCTTGCCGGCAAATTGCGGCGGCTACTTATCAAGTGTGCTGCAATCTACCTCCTGATGATCTTCATCGGAGATGTGTTGGCAGCCTCAAAATGGGGCTATATGAACGGCATGTTCATGTTCCTGTACCTCTTCGGGGTACTTGCGCTTCCACTCAGTCTGACCTTCTGGGAAGGATTGGTAGCTGCCGGTTTTATCGCTGGACAGCCCGGTGGCGAGAAGGGGTTCAATGTCAAAGACGGAGTCGACAAGGTATGGAAATGGGCCGGTGTCGTCATTGATAAAGGCCTCCTGTACCTCGTCTTCTGGGGAGTAAGCCCGTTTTTTGTCCTCTACCACGTGGACACAACGGGCTACGTTTTAGCAGCGCTATTCATGCTCCCGCTTATCCCGCCTATGGTCTACTTCTGGGTGAAGTGGTCGCCGAACACCAGGACAGCGTTTGTTATCATCGGCTATGCCATGACTGCTTCGTTCCTGTTGCATCTCGCGGTAATCGGTTACAACACCGTGCAGCGCAAGATGGCCGATCCGGCGGCACAAGTGTCTATGGAGCATGAGAGCAAGGAAGAAGCGGCCAAAAGGAAGAACGACCTGGCCGTGGCCCAATACATCTACGGCCAGATTGACCGTAAGATTCCACTGACCCCGACCGAGAAGACCATCTTGGCCCATCTTGAAAAAGAGAAGCTGGAGCAGAGCCTGAAGCCGCGAGATTTGAAGACGAAAGTCGAAAATTTCGTCGGCGCGGCCAAGCCCACTGAAAAGGCCTGGTGGAAGCAGTACTGGCCCCTCATCGGTGGCGTCATCATCGCCATCGCAATCGCCTGGTGGATGTTCGGGAGAACGTCCAACCGGGTTGTGGTCACAGCTACCACCGGAGCGACGGTGGCAGTATCGGCTACAACTGCGGCGAAGCCCGGCAAGAAGAAGTGGCTCATGTGGCTGCTACTCCTAGCGCTCGTCGGAGGGCTGGGCTACCTGTATTACACAGGTGAGCTCGGCTACAAAAAGACTTTGGTCTTCGAACGGTCAGACCTGCACGAGTTCAAACTCTGCGGAGTCCGGCCAGGAACAAGGACCTTTGCCCCGGTCGAGCCGGTCATTGTCAGACTGTGGTACACCCTATCGGATGGCCGGACGGTGTATGAGAACAGTAATATCTCGAACTTCCTGATGGTGAACAACACCGTCTCGGGCGAAAAGTTTGAGGTAGCGGAGAATGGCTGTGTTGTTGTCTCGGATACCCATCCAAAGGGTGTCCGCGATACCAATCGCCTCGTCCCGCAACGGATTGCTCTCACGTTCCAGTAACAACTGGATGCGGAGAGCAAAAGCGGCAGTACTCATCTGGGTACTCGCCGCTTTTTCTTTTCCCAAAACTTTTTCTACGCGAAGAATTTGGCAACCTGTGTCACCAAGACCAGTGCCGAGAGAGCCAGAACAATACCAATGACAGCATACAAGGAAATTTTCTTTCCGACCTCTGCCTTTTTCTCGTCCCCAGCCGAAGTCAGATAGGTGAATCCTCCGAAGATCAACATAATAATAGCGATGATACCAGCAATGGAGAGGAGGAAATTAAGCACCTTGCTCGCAATCTGAGTAAACGTCTGTGCACTCGCCACCGTCGCATTGTTCACGTCAGTCCAGCCGAGAATGCTCGCTATTTCCTTGAGAAATGATGGGGCAGCAATGGCCAGTGCCAGACCGATGAGGGCCGCCATAATCGCGCCCTTGGCCAAAGTCATGCGACCGTCATTGCCGGCAGAGGTGATATAGATGAGGGCACCGATGATGATAAAGATAATAGCCAGGACAACAATGATACCCTGGAGACTCTCGAGCACCGAGGTCAACACGCCATCAACCGTGCTAAATTTGAGCGGGTTAAAAAAATTGATAGAAGAACCCGAGGAAGAAGCGGGGGTACAACACACCCCACCAGTGACACAGGCTGCCCCAGTTGTTTCGCCCGATCCGCACTTGGTATCACATCTCCCCGAACACGCTAGTCCGCTACTACAATCATTGACTGTACAGCTCGTACTACAATACTCTGGACAGGCACCGTTTTTTGGTCCTCGATCACAGACTTCTCCAGGATCAACCACTCCGTTGTTGTTGCATGTTCCACTCTTGCAGCAAATCAAACCGGCAGCGCACCCTCCGGCGGGGAGCACACTCCCACTATTACAACTACTCGGCAACGCACACAGACCAGTCACCCCAGACACAGCACAGGCTTGACCGACGCTGCCAACAGGAGGAAGAGCGGCTACAGGCGCAGCCTTAACTACTACCGCAACACCACTGCTCGTCTTGGTAGGACTTGCCGCCGAAGCCAGGCTGACTGTATGACTGCCTGGCTGGATACCACTTGGTACCACAAAGCTGAGCTTAGTCGGAGAGACAATCGTCGGAGAAACAATCACTGGATCGCTTCGTAAAACGACAATGGTATCAGCAGCAAAACCAGATCCATTGACCACTACCGCATCACCCTGTTTCATAGTACTCGGGACAACCGAAGAAATGACAGCTTGAGCGGGGGCAGGTGTCGGTAAAGGATTTGGTGCGGGAGGATTTGGTTGCCCACTCCCAGGAACATCTACGGTAGTAGAGGCTGACCCAGTCGCAGATCCTTCAGCATTGGTACAGGTAATCGTCCAAGTGTTCACATAGTGTCCTGATCCAGATGTCGCCCAATACGGACCACTCGTACTATTTCCTGGGCCAAGCGGAACAGTCCCGACGCCCCACTCACCACCGGTCGTACAAGACGTGGCATTTACTATAGCCCACGACAGAGTGACCCAGGTCGGAGCCGAAAGCGTCGTTGGATTTGCAGTCAGAGTCACCGTCGGAGGGGCGGCCAAAACAGTATTTGAAGAAAGAAAAAAAGAAAGCGCAGTCACAAAAAACCCCATTGCAAGTATCGTTCCCTTCTTGTGTCCCTGTAACATCATGTTTTTACCTTTAATCAAATACTCCTAGAAAAAAGAATCTCCACTGAGAGCACCGCTGATAGCATAGATGACAATAAGCCCAGAGAGAGCGACGATAATACCGATGATAGAGTACTGCATATTGTGCTTGGCGGTTTCGGCCTGCTTCTCATCACCCGCAGCCGTCAGATACTGCAGACCAGAGATGACAAATGCGATGATAGCGATAAAGCCTAAGATTCCCAAAAGCCAATACATGATTGTTTCCAGAATATCCGAAATTGGTGAGTCGGAGAGTCCTGTGTCACCTGGGACACACACCCCACCCACCACCGACCACACGCCGGTGCTTGGACAGGTCACCGCTGCTTCAGCGGGCAAGACGACGCCGACCAACACAGACACTGCTACCAAGAAAAAAAGAGAACGTATTGTATTCATAAAAATATTTTGTTTTTTACACTCCTATAATGCCTCTGCTACTTGTCACTAGTATAGCATTTTTAAAGAGTCTATTCAATATTTCATAAAAACAAAAACCACCCTGATTCGCCAACTGGCAAACTAAAGAGTGGTTTGTGCTATCTGTTGCCTGAAAAGCACACGCTATCCAAACACTAGAAATCTACACGAGAACCGCCGAAAAAATTTCTGACGGCAGCAAAGATAATGAGTCCGAGCATAGCCACGATAATGCCGATGATGGAGTACATCATTGCCTTCTTGGCTCGGTCGATCTGATCCTCGTCACCAGCTGCGGTGAGATAGAGGATACCGGAGATAACGAAACCGATAACCGCCAAGAAACCGAGGATGCCGAACAACCAGTTCATCAGCTGCTGAGCCAGCGTAGTGATGCTTGTAGAACTAAGTCCAGACTTGCCAGCATTGTCCTGTCCTATCCCTACTTGAGCAGAGGCGATGGCTGGAGCCAAAACCATAGCGGCTGAAGCTGCTCCGTACAAAGCGTTTTTAATTTTATTCATAATTTCTCACCTCCTTCCAATGATTCATCCCCCTCGCGGGTGCAGCATTCTTCTCTGAAGAAAACAGCCAGATGAAATTTTATTTTTATATTTCTATTTTATCTAAACAAATTCCCAAGCTGTGCCACTATCACCAGTGCTCCGAGAGCGATACCGAGTCCGATACCTGATGCCACTGTCGCACGCTTGGCGAGCTTGATCCGTCCCTCATCACCACCGGCAGTGAGATACAGTACGCCTGCTACCACTAGCCCGATTATACCAACAATCCCCGCAACTGACAACAAAAAATTAAGCACTGAAATCAACACTTGTGAAATCGGTGTTGCATCGGTGATCACCCCAGCATACGCCGTAGGAATCAAGAAGTATTCAATCATGCTCGCAAAAATTATTGAACTTTATACTTCGAATTCGAAGAAGTATCACAGGAAAAATTAAACGTTCCATTTTGAACCAGTCCCAAGAAAGGCTCTTTACTCTTGTCGACCAAGACCGCAAGGACGATATTCACAATGAGCCAGGCAGAAAGCATGATGGCAAATCCAATAAGAGCTGCCCAGATACCACCTTTGGCCTTCTGCATCAGTCCCTGATCACCAGCAGAGACGATGTAGAGGACACCCATAGCAAAGATGACCACGATAGCGATGGTGGCCATGATTTTCAGTCCCCATGCAATAACGCCATTGCCTCCGATGATGATATGGCAGACGGTACAAGGGGCTTTTTCAGCGGGGGTACCCTCGTTGAGGCCACAGGGGACGAGGCCGGCAGCCTGCACGTCGCTTGGTGCCAAAGCAAAAGCCATTCCCAAGAGAAAAAAAGTGGTCAGAAAAAGATGTTTCACAAAAGTATATTTTGTATTGTTTCCTCTGTTATTTTATCACGGAGACCCGAAAAAGAACACCTGAGTAACTGCCGAGATTCAGGTCTCTAGCTCAGCTATGAGACGATATGCTATCCTAAACAAAGCCTATGGCATCATTTTTCACCCAACCGAAGTTCCTCTTCGCGCTCGTGCTTGCGAGCTATTTTGTCTTTGGTCTACACCACCTGACTCAGTTTGTCACCGCCGACGAGCACTATTGGGTCTACGAACGGATCCCCCAGTACTGGGATGCCGTAGCCTCAGGAAAGTGGAAGAAAACCTTCATCAATGACAAGCCTGGCGTCACGCTCGCACTCGTCTCTGGCGTCGGATACCTCATTCATCCGGATGCAGGCGACCACTGTACAGAACAAAAAGACAAAACACTCCTCTGCGACACAAAGACTACTGAGACGTTGTACCGAGACTTCCGGCTGCCGATTCTCATCGTAAACGCCCTCCTCCTCATAGTGCTGTTCTGGATCATAGGGAGGCTCTCGGGATCATGGACGGCGCTTTTTACTGTCACTCTCACCGGACTTTCCCCTATCCTCCTCGGCGCTTCCCAGATTCTCAACCCCGATTCCCTCCTCTGGTCATTTGGCGCTGCGGCACTCTTTTCTTTTTTTGCCCTCCTTCGTTTCGAAGAGAAAAAATTCATATTCTTGACTCTTTTCTTCCTGGCACTTGCCATACTCTCGAAGTATGTCGCTATTATCCTGATCCCCTTGTTTCTGACCATTCTCATCTTTCGCTTTCTCTCGACCGATGAAGCGCCAGAGACTCTCGGGGCACTCCTCAAAAAAGATATCCAATCATTTTTTCTCATCACCGCCGGTACTGGTGCGCTCGTTTGTCTTTTTCTCCCAGCACTCCTCATCGACCAGAAATACCTAGCCGAACTCATCATGACCGTCCCCGACAAAGAACTTCTCACTGGTCTCGGAGGATTTCTTTTCCTGCTCTTTCTCATCGATACCTTTCTTCTCCACAGTACATTTCTACTCTTGCTTCGTCGATTCCCCCTCTCTCTTACCGCCCTGCTTCGTTTTTTCGGAGTATTTTTCGGAACACTCTTTCTCGGTATAATCGCGGTCAGAATATTTTTTCCTGACTGGAGCATCTTCACGGCCATTGCTTTTGATATCAAAGATCTGAGCGACGCCCGCTACTATACCGCTATCCCGAATTTTTTCGAATCATTCCTCCTCGAGTGGAATCCCCTTGTTTTTTCACTCACCCCCATCCTCCTCATTGGTTTTTTGGCTCTCATCTGGAGGCTCTTCCAAAAAGAAACGTCTCGTGCTTCTCTCATGGTCATCTCCGTATTCTTTTTCTTTTTCATCTATACTGTTCTCCTTATTTACTCCAATATCCTCACTTCGCCACGCTACAGTATCATGCTCTATCCGCTCTTTGCCTACCTGGCCGCTCTCGGTTTCCATGCCCTCGCCAAAAAAATTGCTTCCACACAAAAAAACGTCATGATGTTCTTCATCGTCTTCATCGGATCACTGGCCAGTCTCATAGCAAGCTCACCTTTCTACTTCAACTACACCAACCATCTCCTCCCAAAAAACGCCCTCATCCAGGATGCCTGGGGTTATGGTGGCTACGAAGCCGCACACTATCTAAACAGTCTCCCTGACGCCAAACACCTGACCGTCTGGGCAGACTATTATGGTGTCTGCGAATTTTTTGTGGGGAAGTGTCTCACGGCCTACACCTTTGACAAAGAAACTATCCGACCAGACTACTACGTCCTCACTCGCCGTGGCAAGACACGCTATCTGTCACGCTCTTCGCGCTGGGAACGACTCTCCGGGCTGACCGCCTACCAATATTACGGTGTAAAACATCCTGATTGGGAACTCCACATCGGCGACCGTCCGGGAAATTTCATCAAGGTCGTAAAAGTGAAGAACGATGAATAGTTTTTTCCACAAGCTCGCTCACCAAAAAGCACTCGTGACACGAGAGCGGGCTCGTTTCTTTTTCTTTGTTCTCTTGCTCATACTGTTTTTCGGTATAGCGGGCTTCAAGGCTTTTGTTTTATTCTACGGAGACTCCCCAAAGCCACGTCCCGTTTCTTTTCTGGAAGACTGGAGTGCTGACACTCTTCCTTTTGACATGCCGGCGCTGCGGCTTTTTTCTTTTGGAGATCACACCTGTTCTATCGACGCCTACGGGGCCATCGGCGATGGAGTGACGCTCAATACCAAAGCGATCGCCCTCGCTATCAAAGACTGCACTGACCAAGGTGGTGGGACGGTCATCGTTCCTGCTGGCCGCTACCTGACCGGTGCCATCCACCTCGAAAGCGACATCGCCCTTGATGTTCAGGAAGGTGCCGAGCTCCTCTTCAGCCAGAACGCGCACGACTATCTCCCCGCTGTCTTCTCACGCTACGAAGGCATGGAATACTACGGCTACTCTCCCTTCATCTCTGCCCGCGACTGCCATGACATCGCTCTCACTGGCAAGGGTCTCATCGATGGCCAGGGTCAGGCTTGGTGGAATTGGAAACGATGGCAACAGGCCGGAGCCAAAAAACTCTACGCGCTCGCAGAAGCTGGTGTACCACCAGAAGAACGAGTCTTTGCCACAGCCAAAGACGGCCTGCGGCCAGCACTCATCGAGTTCATCAACTGCGAGAGAGTAGAGGTGGCGGGAGTCACACTCAAAAACGGCCCCATGTGGACGCTCCATCCCCTCTATTCCAAAGATATTCTCATCCGAGACATCACCGTACTGACCGAGGGTCCGAACAACGACGGTATCGTCATAGATTCTTCGAACACCGTCCTCATTGAAAACGTTCGACTCAATACCGAAGACGATGCCATCGTCATCAAGTCCGGTGTCGACAAAGACGGACAACGTGTCGGAAGACCCGCAGAAAATATTGTCATCCGAAACTGTTCTGTCGGGCGTGGCAATGGCGGCGTAGTCATTGGCAGTGAAATGTCCGGTGATGTCAGAAATGTTTTTGTCTCTCACTGTGATTTCGACGGAACGAAGCGCGGCTTTCGAGTCAAGTCAGCACCAGGCCGCGGAGGTATCGTGGAAAATATCTGGATAGAAAATATCACCATGGAGAATATCGTGGCCGAAGCTATCTTTCTCAACATGTTCTACGACTCAAAAAATGTCGTTCGACCGACGACAGCAAATCCACCAATCTTCCGGAATTTCTTCTTCAAAAACAT
>JBAQNF010000036.1:0-8934 GCA_049303555.1 Candidatus Moraniibacteriota bacterium
TCCCAGTGGATGCTCAGTACTCTCATGATTTGTTCGAGCTTCGTCGAAAATCAGGAACAGCGGATGGCCGAAGCAATGGCCACTCACACTGCAAGGCTATCCTTCTTGGCAACAGCGAAACGATCCCGGTCGAAAAAGGAAAACTGTTTTTGACAGAACGGCAGAATATTTTTGCGGTGGAATTTGATGGTTCGCGCAAGAGAGATGTCGTTATTCAAGTAATCGGATTGTAAGTAACTGTTCACTCTCTCATGTCTTATATTCAGGCGGTGAGAGAGTGAATAGTTACGAATTCTTTGTGCGTATACTCATACTCATAGCAACGTTGTTTTCTGTCGCTGCGGCAGCTTTTTTTGTGTGTGGTACCTACGTGACCAACAATGTGACCGGGTCTCTTGCGAGTGAACAGCGGTTTGATGTGAGACCGGGTGAAAATGCCTTGACTTTGGGGAAGCGCTTGGAAGAAAGCGGTATCGTATTTTCGCAGTACACTTTTTTCTGGTATCTGTTTCATGAAGAAAAAACACACCAGATTATCGCCGGACAGTACCTCCTTTCAGGAAAACTGACAGTGCCAGAAATCGCACTTATCCTGACTTCGGGCAAGACAGTTTCTCGTGATATTAAGGTGACGTTTCCAGAGGGCTGGACGATGGCAAAGATGGCGGAACGACTGACAGCAAACAAGCTTCCAGGAGAAGCCTTTCTCGCGTTGGCCAAAAAACCGCTTCCTGAATGGAAAAAAACATTTGATTTTCTGAGTGATGTCCCAGCGGGAGCCAGTCTCGAAGGGTATCTCTTTCCAGATACCTACTTCTTTGCTCCAGAAGCGACCGCTTCGGATATTATTGTATCGATGCTCAAGAACTTTGATCGGCGGTATGACGAGACCCTGCGCCAGGGTGTCGCGCAGTCTGGGCGAAGTCTGTTTGCACTTATGACGATGGCTAGTATCATCGAAGAAGAGGGGCGGACGCCCGGAGAACGCGATATGATCAGTGATATCTTTTGGAAGCGTATCGCTATCGGTCAGGCGCTTCAGAGTGATGCTACGGTCAACTATATCCATGGTACGACTCGTCTCCAGCCGACGCTCAAAGATACAGAAATCAACTCGCCGTATAACACGTATAAAAATACCGGGTTGCCGCCAGGACCGATTAGCAATCCGAGCATTATCTCTTTGCGAGCCGCTATTTTCCCGAAAAGCAATCCTTACTTCTACTTTCTGGTAGATGCCAAGACGGGGGTGACTATTTATTCTCAAACCTTTGAGGAACATGTGCGCAATCGAGGACTCCATGGACTCTAAATAGCACGACTCATGAAATCTTTTAGCACTCGAGATATTTTTGGCATTTTTTTGGTCCTGGGCACCGGACTACTTTCGTTGGGAGCGTGGCAAACATTTTTTGTGGTCGCGCTTCATCCGACAGTGGAGAATATACTTTCGATAGCGGTGTGGTTCTCACTTTTGGGAGCAGTCTTTTTTCTGGGGATGGTGGTATGGGAAAGGAAGCCTTTGCAGATTGTGGCAGCGGTGTCCGTTTTTGCCCCGAGCATGCTTTTTATTCGCACGTGGTATCATCTCATCTTCGTTGTTTGTGGAAGTCTCTTGGGATTGCTGGCTCTTCAGTCGGTACAAAAAGAAATTGAGGATCGTGTGCGGTTTCATTTTGTGCACAATGTGCGGGCGGGCGCCTTTTTCTTTGTGCTGGCTCTCTCGCTCTCTTTGTCGAGCGCCTATTTCGCCTCTATTCAGGCAGAGTCTTGGGAGGATCTGGTGCCTCGTTTCAGTGTTGGGGAGGGGACTGCCACAGCTCTTTTCAAGGCAGTAGCGTATGTCTATCCGGAGTGGAAAAATTTAGCTGATGAGGGAATCACGGTGGATGGGTTTTTGCTTGGTCTGAAAAAAGATGATCGGGGAGAGTCAGTCCCATCAGAGGCAACGGACACCTCCTTTGAGAAGGTGGGCTTGCCCGCTCTGGCAGAATATCTGAAACAGAATCCGACCGTTTTGGAAGGTTTTGGTTCGGATACGTTGTCGCAGGAATTGTATCTGCGGGCTGGACGTGATCAGATTGCCACACTGGTCGGCAAACCGGTGCGCGGTGATGAAAAAATGGCAGATGTATTTTCTGCGGCACTGCAGCACAAGATTATTACAGTATTGAACGGTGAGCAGGTAGCACAGCACCTTACACCCACTATTGTTCCTTTTATGCTGGCACTGTTCTTGTTTTTGACGTTGTTGCCAGTAGGATCGCTTCTTGGATTATTTTGGATGGCATGTGGTTTTGCTTTGTTTCGGGCGGCACTGATGCTCGGACTGATCAAAATAGAGCGGGTGATGCGAGAGCAGGAAGTGCTGGCTCCTTGAGGCAGAGCGATTCGTCAAAATTAGCACTCATGTGTATTGATTGCTAATTTTTTGTTTTTAGGGTATGATACTGGTTGTGTAAAAAGTATTTTTTGTCTTTCTATGGCTGATTATTATAGTACGCTTGGGGTTTCTCGTACCGCTTCTGAAGATGAGATCAAGAAGGCTTTTCGCAAGCTGGCACATCAGTACCATCCGGATAAAGGGACGGGCGACGAGAAGAAATTCAAGGAAATTAACGAGGCTTACCAGGTGCTTTCGAACAAAGAAAAACGCGCCCGCTACGATCATACCGGTCAGGACTATCATAGTCAGGGTCAGGGTAGTGGAGCCCAGGGTGGCGGTTTTGGTGGCTTTGATTTCAATGGGCAGGGGTTTGATTTCAACGGCTCCGGCTTTGAGGATGTTTTTTCTGATTTATTCGGCGGCCGAGCTCGTGGTCGTGGGCGCACGCAGTCAGGGGCGGATATAGAAGTGGATGTCGAGCTTTCTTTTGAAGAAATGGTAAGCGGTGCCAAGCGCGACATCAAGCTGCGCAAGCTTTCAGCGTGTGAGACCTGTCACGGCACGGGTGGTAAGCCGGGGTCAAAAGAAACGACATGTTCGCAGTGTCAGGGACAGGGTCAGGTTCGTCGGACGGTGCAGAGTATTTTTGGTGCTATGTCACAGGTCGTGATCTGTGATCGTTGCCAGGGTCGAGGCAAGACCTATGCCGAACAGTGTCAGACGTGTCATGGAGCCGGTCGGACACAGCGAGAGGAATCGGTCTCCATCGATGTCCCCGCTGGTATTCAGGATGGCCAAACGCTGTCATTGTCGGGTCATGGTGCCGCCGGCGAGGCCGGCAGCCGGGCGGGAGACTTGTATGTCAATGTCCATGTCAGGCCGCATGCCACACTGGTTCGTCGTGGAGATGATATCGTTTCGCAGTATGCTATGAGTTTCGCCGAGGCCGCTCTTGGCGCCAAGGTCTCTATTGTAACAATCAAAGGCGAGGTCATTATGAAAATTCCAGCCGGTACCCAGCCCGGTGAAGTCTTCCGCATCAAGGGTGAGGGCGTGCCGCATCTCAACCGTCATGGTCGCGGTGACCATTTGGTTGCTGTTTCCCTGTCTGTCCCAAAGAAGCTTTCCTCTGAAGAAAAACATGCTATCGAGTCTCTCCGGGATTTGAAATAGGGTCTTGTTTGAACAATCCGTGCCAAAAAGCGCGGGTTTTTCTTTTATGTTAGACTAGAAAAGCTACTTGTTTTTGTATTTCCTACTCCCAAGCAACTCTCTTGTGCCGAGAAAATCCCAGCGGATTTTCGCTACTCTTCCCCGAAACTTTCCGTCAGAACGGAAAGACCATGCCTGCCTACGGCAGGTAAACTTTCGGACCAGGCTTGTCTGCCTAGGGCAGGCGTGCCCAGGAGAATTCTTGGAAGCGAGAACTTGTGCATTGAGGGAAATGTTTGCAGTGGGCAGACTTCTTCTGCAAGAATCTTTCAAAGTAACTTTGAAGTCAGAGCGGGCATGGTTTTTTCTAGAAGAAAAAGAGTGAGGACTTCAACGTAGTGCAGCTTGTCACGCCGGGACAAGCAAGCGGTACTTTGAAAGGTTGCTTGCATGAAGAAGTCACATTGTTTTATGAACCGAGTGGAAAATATCTGAAAAGATTTTATGCCGCAGTGGAAATATAAAATTACGAAGTTGCCCGAGAGTACGGGGCAGGAGAAGTGGCATCCAGTGACGGAGGCGCTTTTGAACGAGCGTGGCTATGCGACAAAAGAATCTCGTGAGCTCTTTTTGTCGCCCAATTTCGATCGCGACATCCACGATCCGTTTCTGTTCCTCGATATGGAGAAGATTGTGGGACGAATTGGCGAGGCGAGGAAAAACCTGGAAACGGTCGGCGTGTTTGGTGACTTCGATGCTGATGGCGTGACGTCATCGGTCATTATGCGTGAGGCACTGCAGGCGGTTGGTGTACCGGTTGAGGTGTACATCCCGGAGAAAGTGAATGAAGGTCATGGTTTCAATATCTTGGCCGTGGATTTCTTTGAAAGCAAGGGCATCAAGCTCGTGCTGACACTCGACTGTGGCATCATGAATCATGAGACTATCGCCGAAGCTAAAAGGCGTGGTATCGCCACGATCGTGATCGACCATCATCATGTGCCCGAAGTCATGCCTGAGGCCTATGCTATCGTCAATCCGAAGGTGCCAGCTGAGCCCTATCCTTTTCGGGAACTGTGTGGAGCGGGGACGAGTTTCAAAGTAGCCCAGGCTCTGTACCAGCGCTATCTGCCGAAAGAAGTGGAGCAGCTGAAATGGCTGCTCGATGTCGTGGCGACCGGTACGGTAGCTGATGTCATGCCACTTATTGGAGAGAATCGCTGTATTGTGAAGTATGGCCTGATCGTGCTTTCCAAGACTCGCCGGGTTGGTTTTCAGGAGATGTTTGCTGTTGGGCGGATACCGATTGATGAAGAGCATGCTCCTGATGCCCATACCATTGGTTTTCAGATTGCGCCGCGTATCAATGCGGCTTCGCGTATGGCGCATGCCATGTTGGCGCACCAGCTTCTGATGGAGCGTGACCAGGCCGAGGCGCGGCTTATGGCGCTCGAGCTTGAAGACTGCAACGTTCGTCGCCAGAAGGTGAGTACGGAAGTGACTGAGATGGTGCGGAAAATCGCGGTCGAAAAATATGCCGACAAGAAGTTTATTTTTGCTGCGGGAGAACATTTTCCCTATGGGGTGGTGGGGCTGATTGCTGGACGGATTGCACGAGAGTTCAACAAGCCGACCTGTGTCATGACCCAAGGTGAGACGACCAGCACTGGGTCGTTTCGGAGTATCCCGGAGCTCAATATCATCGAAGCCATTGAGGAGTGTGGCGATATGCTTGAGAAATACGGCGGGCACGCTCAGGCAGCCGGGATGACTATCCGCAATGATCGGATGGAAGCATTTTATGAAAAGTTCAATGCGCTTGTGGAAAAGAAACTGGCGCATGTGGTGACCGAACCAGAGCAGTGGATTGATGTTCTGCTGCGACCGGAATATATCACCTCTCAGTTCTATCGTGACCTGGTATCCTTTGCTCCTTTTGGCGAAGGAAATCCGGAGCCGGTCTTTGCGCTTGAAAACATGGTGGTGCGAGAAGCTCGGCTGGTAGGGAATGGCAGTAAGCATCTCAAGCTTTCGCTGGTATCTCAAGGCGGAAACAAGTGTTTTGATGCTATCGGTTTTTCGTTTGGGGTGAACTTCCCTGATTTGAAAGAAAATGATATCCTCGACGTTGCCTTCACCCTGGATGAAAACAGGTGGAATGGCTCGACCTCGCTTCAGCTGAAGCTGGTCGATATCATCAAGAAGAATTGAACAGTTACTTACAAGAAAGGAGGTGTACCGTGGTCAAGAACAAACGTGTTTTTCAGGTCGGTGAAGAGGTATGCTTCTCCGTCTTTGTGAAGGGGGTACCGGATCCGGTATGGCACATCGGGAAAATAGTCGCCCTTCTTCCAAAGAAAAAACCGGAAGACGAGCAGCTGGTGAGTATTGTACCGTACGAGATACCGGACAATATGGCGGAAGAGCGAAAGCCAAACGATTGGGAAACGGATGCGCCTCCGTATCCCAAATTACCGCGAGAAATCATCATTTTTGGCCACCTTTCTACACGGACACCCTGGATGCCAAAAAAGCTCCCGGCAGTGACTGTTGATGCGCGGGATATGTGTGGTGCCACGCACTATCAGTTTCTGAAATTTTTTTCATCTGGGAAAGGTTCGCAGCAGCGATTTTTCTCCCCATGGCATCGATAGCAGGCAACCAAGAACCCTTGGCTGCCTTTTTCTTTTGTGAGAGTTACTCAAAGGGTTTTTTCTGGTATACTGCATATATGGAAAAGATAGTTATGTACAGTGATGGAGGGTCGCGGGGGAATCCGGGACCAGCGGCTTTGGGTGTCTATATCGAGACGCTCGATAAGGCGTTTGGTGAGTTTCTCGGGACCAAGACCAACAATGAGGCTGAATATGCGGCTATTGTAGCGGGGCTGAAGAAAATCAAAGCGACTCTTGGCAAAGAAAAAGCTAAAAAATCCAAGATTGAGTGTCGGATGGATAGCGAGCTCGCTTGTCGTCAGCTCAATCATATCTACAAGATTGAGAATGAGAAATTGCAGCCGCTCTTTTTTCAGGTTTGGAATTTGATGCTTGATTTTGCTGAAGTGACCTTTGTACATGTACGTCGGGAATTCAATACCGTCGCCGATGCCGAGGCCAACAAAGCGATGGACGAGTACGCGAAGAAAAAATCACTTTTTTAAAAATTATGTTCAGTAAAAAAAGAATCATCATCGGAATTATCCTCCTTGTACTTGTGGGTGGTGGCTATTACTTTTTCACACGCAAGGATACCGGAGCGGTCGTGCAGACGGAGGTGGTGAAACGTGGTGACGTGGCGGAAACAGTCAGTGTCACTGGGGAGCTGGTACCGGAAGAGTATGCCGACCTGTCGTTTCTTGGTGCCGGGACAATCGATGCTGTGAAAGTCAAAATTGGTGACCAGGTGACACGGGGAGATACAGTGGTTTCGCTTGATCGGGAAGTACTGTATTCGCAATTGAAAGATGCGCGTTTTACGGTGGCTATCGCTGTGCAGAATGAACAGCTCTATCTTCGCAACAAGAATGACTATGATCCAGAAGAGCGTCGAGCCAAGAAACTGGCTTCTGAGCAGGCTCGTGAAAAAGTCCGGACACTTGAAGCACAGATGAAAGAAAGCGTCCTGACAACACCTATAGCCGGGCAGATTTCCAAGTTGGATACCCGTGTCGGTGAAGTGGTGACGCTCGGCAAGGTGATCGCACGTGTTATCAAGCCTGGCGCCTTTCTCTTGGAATCACACGTGCCAGAATCTGATATCACCAAGATCGCGCTTGGCATGAAAGCCAGGATTACTTTTGATTCTCTCTCAAATGACGACGTTTTTGAAGGTGAGGTCGTGAGTATTGATCAGGCTTCAACCGTCTCACAAGATGTGGTTTCCTATACAGTGAAGTTTCGTCTAGCACGTAGTGATGAGCGATTGAAAGAAGGCATGACGGGTAATATCGATATTGAAACAGCCAAGCGTGAGGGTGTCTTGTGGGTACCGTACCGGGCTCTCACGAAAGAGGGGACCAAGACCTATGCGCAGGTGAAACGGAGTGAGACCGACTTTGAAAAAGTAGAGGTGACGACTGGCTTGGAAGGCGATGAGGGAACTATTGAAGTAAAATCAGGACTGAAAGAGGGCGACGAGGTGACTATCGGAGCCACACAAAAGAAATGAGTTTGATTTCTGTCCACAATCTTGAAAAAGTATACGAAAACGAAGGTGTAGCGACTCGTGCGCTTACCGGAGCAAGTTTTTCTATCGAAAAGGGGGAATTCCTCTCTATTATGGGTCCGTCGGGGTCGGGGAAATCAACCCTCATGCAGGTGCTCGGTTTGCTCGATCGTCCAACGGGTGGTCGCTATGAGCTGGATGGGAAAAATGTTGGCGAGTTTTCTGATGATGAATTGGCGCGCCTCCGGAATAAGAAAATAGGATTTGTTTTTCAGGCGTTCAATCTTTTGCCCAAGACGAGCGTGGCGGAAAATGTTGAGTTGCCACTTCTGTACGATGATGTGATAGCAGAGTCGAATGACACTCGCGTCAAAGCAGCGCTTGAAGCCGTCGGTTTGCTCCACCGTGAGCAGTATCTCTCCAACCAGCTTTCTGGTGGTGAGAAACAGCGCGTGGCTATTGCCCGCGCTTTGGTCAATGACCCGGAAATTATTTTTGCCGACGAGCCGACGGGGAATCTCGATTCCAAGTCCGGTCTCCAGGTGATGGCTATTTTGCAGCAGCTCAACAATGCTGGTCGGACGATTATTCTGGTCACACACGAGACCTCGACCGCCGAGCATGCCAAGCGCATCTTGCGCATGGTTGATGGAGGAATTGTCTCGGATGAATTGGTAGAGAGTCGCCGCTTCGCCAATACGGAGACAGACCTGTTAAAGTAGCCCCTCTTTTTTCGTGTATGAAATTTTCTGATCCGATCAAAGTGGCGTACCGCTCACTCTCTGCTTCCAAGCTACGGTTTCTGTTGACGGTGCTCGGGGTGGTCATCGGTGTGGCGGCGGTCATCATGGTCATGGCCATCGGCGCGAGTGCACAGAAACTG
Organism: Candidatus Moraniibacteriota bacterium; assembly: GCA_049303555.1. Lineage (GTDB taxonomy): Bacteria > Patescibacteriota > Minisyncoccia > Moranbacterales > UBA1568 > UBA1568. The sequence goes on from JBAQNF010000036.1 coordinate 8,586, forward strand.
GTGCTTTCTCAGATAGAAAAAGTCGGATCAAATTTGGTCGCGGTACTGCCTGGTGCGTCGGAAGAAAAGGGACCGCCGGCATCGGCTATGGGTGTTGTGACCACGACTCTGAAAAATGACGATCTGAAAGCACTCCGTGTCAGGCGGAGCGTGCCACATCTCGAGCTTGTGTCGGGGTATGTCAGTGGTTCAGCCACAGTAGAATCTTCATCAGAATCTTTTGAGTCGAGCTTTCAGGGGGTGTCGTCGGAGATGGCAGATATTGAAAGCATCGTGGTTGAAAAGGGGCGGTTTTTCTTTCCGGAAGAGGAAAGTGATCTCTCGCGAGTGGTGGTACTCGGAGCAACCC
>JBAQNF010000037.1:0-14910 GCA_049303555.1 Candidatus Moraniibacteriota bacterium
CTGCAACGCTTCGATCACTTTTTTCGTATCATCGAGCGACAGTGTCGTCTGTGTCAGATATACTATTTTTTCCGGATTCCCAATATCGAGCCTCTCGACATCCTCTACGGTCTCAACAAGAGGGATATGTATGTCTGGTGCCTCACCGAGCACGCCGATTCCTTCGATATGTCCCTTGTGTCCGATGTACACTATCGTATAGCCATCTTTCAGAAACCGCTGCACCTCGAGGTGCACCTTGGTCACGAGCGGACAGGTGGCATCAATCAGCTGAATCCCCCGGGCCCTGGCTTGCGCATAGTGCTCCTGCGGTGAACCGTGCGCCGAAAAAACCACCACAGCTCCTTCTGGTGCTTCAGCAAGGTCTTCGATGGTAATGGCCCCTTTTTCTTCCAGAGACTTCACCACGTGCTTGTTGTGCACGATCTCGTGCTTCACATACACAGGCTTGCCAAAAATTTCAAGCGTGTCCTCGACAGCCTTGACTGCCCGAGCCACCCCAGCACAAAACCCCCGGGGCGAGGCCAAGAGTATCTTTCTTACGGTATTCATAGTATTTCTCGGTAACTGTTCAACTCAAAATCTCGCATCTCAGCATGCCCTCATTATAGCAGTCGCCAGAAATATGATAAACTATTCTTTATGCACACCCCTATCAAAAAACACCCTCTTGGCATGGTTTTTGGCGTCTTTGACGGCTTTCACGAAGGACACCGGTATTTTCTCCGAGAAGCCAAGGAGTACTGTGAAAAACTCGTGGTTGTGGTCGCCCACCCCAATATCGTGCTGACCCTCAAGCAGCGAGTACCGCTGCGCAGCCTCTCCGAACGGATGCAGGCTGTTCGTGATTTTGATGCCACACTCGAAGTCACTTCGGGTGATACGGCTATCGGCACCTGGAGCGCTCTCAAACGATACCAGCCGAGCCTGGTGCTCCTGGGCTATGATCAGAAGCATCTCGGCGAAGAACTCACCAAGATTGGCATGGTTCACCAGTTCATAGCCGCGCACCATCCCGAAAAATACAAGTCCTCTCTCCTTAATGCAAAAAAGATCGAGGTTTAGTCCTTGATCAAAGTACCGACAAATTTCTTACCGGCGATATAGTTGGTCACATTGGAGAGGTCACCACCATTCATGATGGCCACTTCCATTTTTTCTTTTTCTGCCATCGCAGAGGCAATCGGATCAAACGGCACGTTCATCCCCGGGTTCCACTTCTTGCCGACAATCTTGCGAAAATCCTTCCACGTCATCCGATCAAACGGTGTGGCATCAGCATGCACCCGCGGGTCTTTGTCGTACACACGTTCGATATTGGAGAGATTGATAATCCGGGTCACATCGAGATACTTGCCGATCACCACAGCATCGAAGTCCGTCGAAAACCCTGGACGCCAGCCAGCGGCCACGAGAATTGGCTCTGGAGCAGAATAGAAGTCTTCCAGGTCATGCGGATTGGTGTTGATACGAGGATGGGCATACTGACGAAACACGGTGCGCACCAGGTGCGCATTCATCCGAGTAGCATGGATGCCCAGCCAGTCACAGTCTTCATCGGTGATCTTGGTGATCTGCGAAGCGACTTCGATATAGCGCCGAGCGGTCTTGCCGCCACCCGTCACCAGGATAAAGCGGTAGCCCTTCTTGATATGAGCCACGATAAACTTCTTGAAGTTGGCCATGAACTCGGCATCGATACCCTCCGGCACGAGAAGCGATCCCCCCAGCGAGATGATAATTCTTTCTTTCTTCGGGTAGGCTTTGGCCATAACAGTCTATTTCTTGAAAAATGAAACAAGTTCCTCAAAAGCCACTTCAGTTACTTCTGTTTCAGTGCGCTTTTTCACCTCTGCTTTACTGGATTCGAGAGAGCGCTTACCGATGACCACTCGATACGGCATGCCGAGAAGGTCGCTTTCGGAAAACTTTGCCCCAGCAGCGATATCACGATCATCATAGAGCACTTCGATACTGGCCGTTGTCAGCGCCTCATAGATTTCACTCGCCTTCTCATCAGCCCCAAGCGACAAGAGGTGCACCTGAAACGGTGCTACGGATTCTGGCCACACCAGACCGGCTTCATCAGACAGCACTTCGGCGATTGTCCCCATGACGCGCGCCGGCCCGATGCCGTAGCAACCCATGACGACTGGCACTGCATTGCCCGCCTCGTCTTTGTAGGTCAGACCAAGAGGCTCTGAAAATTTCGTGCCCAGACTAAAGATATTACCCACTTCGATGGACTTCTTCTCCACCAAATTCTCTCGCTTCAGACCGAGGTCAGTGAGCACCTCATCATTCAGCACCTCCCTATTGAGCGCCTGACCACTCGCTTCATCGACAGAGATCATGTCTTCGCCGGCTTCGCTGGCCGTCTGAAATTCTTCGGAATACTTGCTAAACATCCCACCCGACGCAAACGTCTGATAGGTACGGTCACCCAGACCCACCCGAGCAAAAATCTTTTTGTAAGCCTCGCGCACCGTCGCATAGACACGATCATGTTCTTCTTGGTTTCGTGTAAATGAATACATATCCTTCATGATGAACTCGCGCACGCGCATGATACCGCTCTTGGCACGGGTTTCATTGCGAAACTTGGTCTGAAACTGATAGGCCAGTACCGGCAGATCACGATAGGAGCTGATATGCTGCGTCATCATCTTGGTGATCGGTTCTTCATGGGTAGCAGCCAGCCCAAGCTCAGTACCATTCTTCAGCTTGGTCTTGAACCAAACATCCACCTTCTCGTCGTGCCACCGATCAGTCTTTTCCCAGAGTTCCTTGTCCTGAAGCGACGCCAGCGACAGTTCCTGCCCGCCGACCGCATTCATTTCTTCGCGAATCACCTGCATCACTCGGTTGAGGGTACGCAGTCCGAGCGGCAAAAATGAATACACCCCCGCCATATCCTTGTGGATAAAGCCGGCGCGGATAAGCAACTGAGCGTTGCGGCTCACCTCATCCTTCGGCGCCTCTTTTTTCGTCTTGGTAAACAGGTGTGATTGTTTCATATTTTGAGACTAAATTTCTTTCATCATAGCCGAAAAAAGCCTTTTGGTCAAAGAAATCCCCTAGCGACAACTGAACCTAAAAACCGTGTCAAAAAGAAAAATCTCTGATAGTATTCTTAATATGGTTGAACTGAATCGACAAGAAAACAAAAATCAGGAGCACGAAATCCTCGCAGCGGAAGCAAAAGCACATCCGGAGCTTTTTGAGGCGCGTTCGTACGTGGAGGATGACACCCTGCTCCGTGAATTTGGTATTGTCATTCCAAGCAAACAATCTTTTTCTCCTGGCTACCTCAAACTCTGGCCAGAAGACTTTATCGTAGAGGAAATCACTCCTGAAGGAGAAGTCTGCACCGTCATTCGCGAAAATATCTTGACCGAAAAAACACCCCTCGAATACTCCCCAACTATCTTTGCTACCCTGGTGAAATGTGGAGTCTCTACTATCGAAGCTATCGACGACATGGTAGCTCAGCTCGAATGTGAACGCGCAGCTATCGGCTACGCTGGTATCAAAGACCGTGATGCTCTGACGGCTCAACGGATTTCCTTCCGCAAGATTTCTCCTCAAAAACTGAAAAAAATCTCCTCACCCTATTTTTTCTTGAAAGACGTCTCAGAAAGTAAGGGCGGTGTGACAACTGGTGGCCTCCGCGGCAACCGCTTTACTCTTCTCATCCGTACTCCACAAACTTTTTTTGAAAAAACTTCCCTCGAAACGTTTGCACAAAATCTCGCCCATATCCGAAATGACGGGTTCTACAATTTTTTCTATCTCCAACGCTTTGGCACGCCGCGACTCCGGAACTATATTTGGGGACTCTCTATTCTCCGTGGCAACTACAAGGAAGCCGTGTTTGATGCTCTTACCTATCAAGCTGAACGTGAGCTCACCTATTTCAAAGAATTGCGGCGCCAGTGCGGCGAACGCTTCGGTGATTGGCAGGCTATCCTCGACCTCATCACTCCTTTTCCGATCATCTTCCGGCATGAACTCCGTCTCGTCCGCTACCTGAAGGATCATCCCGGTGATTTTAGCGGCGCTCTCGGCCAGCTCTCCGACCAAATCGTTCTGTGGGTCTATGCGCTCGCCTCCCGATATTTCAATGAGACTGTCTCCACTCTGGCTCAATCAGGAAGTCCTCTCCCCTCAGAGCTTCCGCTCTTTCTTAGTTTCAACAAAAAAAGCTGGACTCCCTATGAATCACAGCTTCGCCGCGACGGTATCTTTCCGCCGCCGTTTCAAAATCTCAAGCCTTTCCCCTTTCTCCAGATGCGCGACCGCAGTGTACCAACGACTGACAGGCCAATCATCCTCGGTGTCCAAGCTTGCAATCAGGGTCTCATTCTTTCTTTTGAGCTTGGCAAAGGCCAGTATGCCACTACCTTTCTCTCACACCTCATCAACCTCATCTCTGGCAAACCGCCAGAATATCTCGACACCATCCAAATTGATACCAAAAAAAATCTCAATCAAGGATCCATCGCCGAAACATTGGCCTACTTCACTCCTATTATCCGTTCCAAAATAGATACTGGTGGAGAATTTGGTGATACCAAAGAATAACTTTTGTCTAGAAATGTTTAACGGGCACCTCTGAATCCAGATGGTGCCCGTTGTTGTTGCCCCTCGTTGAGGGGTGAATGCTTTTCAGACCAGACGGTAGGTATTGCCCGCCATCTGGAGTTGCCGGCTTGGTTCACAAGTCCTGACCCCTTTGGCCAGGTTGATGGTATCGAGACGAAATTCCTTGCCGTCTTCGCCATCACGGAGGTTACACCACACCGTGGTGTGGTTGAACCGCGCCGTAGTCAAGATATCCAATGCCTGGGGTGGCAGTTTCAACCCATCTGCCGGCGTCTGTCCCTTTTCACAAAGGACAAACTGGAAGGTATTCACCGGCCCCTTCTGATTCTGGTTTTGCCAGTGATATGCTTTCAGCATATACCTGGCCGCCCACATATCAGCAAGCAGAAGGCCAGAACGGACACCCACCTCTTTCTTGTAAAGACAGAAGCCGGTGTCGGCGCGAGTGCCACGTCCCTCCACCAAATTGAGACCTTTTTCCATGGCCTCCATGGTATGCCGAATTTCGATCTTAGTGTCATCGCGGGACTTTGGCAAGACCCCATTGATGACACCCATGGTGAGCACCTTGATCAGAATGATCGTGGGCTTCTTCAGAAACACGGCGGCACGAATTTGGCTGTCGGAACGCTCGGCGGGGGTGGAAACTTGAACTGCTTGCATGACTAACTCCTGTCCTGTGGGTTGTAAATGTTCTGTGGATGGTACACCTCGTATAAGATGTAGTTGGCTTTTCATTCCAACAGCGCATTATACACCTTCTGGGAGCGAATGTCAAGGATAAATATATAAAAGAGGCTTTGTTGAGCCTCTTTTTCTGATTCTATGCTGTTCTTTTAGAGCTTCACGGAAAGGGTTTTTTCTTCGCCAGCCCGCAGAATGATGAGAGTGATGGTATCGCCAGTATTGGAGCGAGCGACCAGTTCAGAGAGTGGGTTGTCGAGGTTGACCTCGGTACCATTCACGGAAATGATGATATCGTTGGCCTGGAGTCCGGCCTTCATGGCAGGAGAATCGGCGATGAGGGCGAGACCGGTGCTGCCCGAGCGAGAGTAGATGAGGGCACCACGATCACGAGAGAGTCCGCGACCAAGCGCCAGTGCCTTGGTGATAGAGAGATAGTAGGCGCCGAGTGTCGGACGCTTTTCCAACGTTCCATTGATCAGACGGTTGAGCGCATCACGCACCACGTTTGCCGGAATGACAAATGACTGTGTGGCGTTGTTGAGAGTAAGTGCTCCGACGATTCCCACCATCTCGCCGTTGTACCCGACAACCGGCCCACCGATGAAGGCTTCGGGCTTGGAGAGATCCATTTCAAAGACTCCCTCCCACTTCTCAGATGAAGCCACGGTCTTGCCAGAAAGATTGAAGATGCGATTGATGTTGGACAGAAGTCCTACCGCCAAACGATTCTGGTACTCGGCAAAAGTGTTGCCGATAGCGATGAGCTTGCGCCCGACGCGAGCATCGTCCGAATTGGCCAGCGCAATCGCTGGAGTATTGGATGCATCACTGACTCGGAAAAAGCTCAGGTTCGTCAAAGTATCGCGGCCAGCAAAGATAGCCTCGTGAATTGATCCATCATACAGAAGAATCGAGTATTTGGTTTTCAGCGTATCAAAAGGCACCTCGCTATACGTCACGACCAAACCATCATTGGTGAGGAGGACACCAGTAGTAGTGGCTACCGTCTCGGCAGCTGCTCCGAGCGAGGCCGCGCTCCCCTTGGCATCCTTCACCTCTGGCAGTGCCACGATATTGACGACGGCGGTCGCTGGCTGGGACACGATCCGTTCTACCGTATCATCTTCCCGTACCACCACCTGTTCAGTCTTGTTGATCACCGTCACCCGCTCAGCGGCTTTCTTGAAGAAGTTCATCTGACCGAAATACTGAGAAGCAGCCAATTGTGGTACCACGGAACGTTCAAAAAACACCCCACCAATACCGCCCAAGATGAGGACGATGGAGATGAAAAAGACGAGAAATAAAGCTTTTTTGAGAATAAATGAAGTCATAGCAGTGACTTACTTCTATCACATTCTTAGACTTCTGGCAACTCTGGGGTTCTTCTGGGGTTTCTTCTGTGGTTTCTTCAAAAAGACTTTCCCTTTTCATTTCCACTGTTTCCGCCGAACATCCCTGACTCGCTTCATCGAACAGGGAGCTGTCCTGTACCAGGGTGTCAGTCACGCTCGACTGTTACCGATACGCTCATCACGGATGTGACCGTCGGGAAACCGAAGGAAAGAAAAGGGAAAGTCTTTCCAAGAAACTTCCGAGGAGCCTCTCTCGTTTGATACCGCGACATTCTCTCTTCCAAGAATTCTCTTGGGCACAAAATAGTTCTGTCCACGTTTTCAATCTTCAGGTGGATTTTTTTTGTTGTTTCGTTGTCTGAAGAGGTCTCTTGGTTCGAAAAGAAAGCGGTACCCCGTGTTGATTGGAGTCGAATCTTTTCGGTAACCAAGAGAACTGATGAGTCCGAAACAACGATAAAAAATCGCTCCTGAACGGTTGAAAACAACTTTTGAAAACTCAATGACGTTTTAGAGGCATCTTTCTCCCTCCCAAGAATTCTCTCTGGATTCAAGATTCAAAAATCAAGATTCTATCTTACACAAGAATCCGCCAAGGAGAGCTGAGGAAGAGGAGAAGAATCAATGCCAGAAAAAAGAGAATACGCACAGTGGCTTTGCGAAGCGACAGTGTCTGGCGAAACGCATCAAAGGAAATGTCCCACACGATGAAGTAGAGAATAGTCCCGATGGCTCCGGTGGTGAGATAGCCAAACGGCCACAGACTCATCACCCACACCATCTCCCCCATAATAAGTCCCGAGAGTACGCTGTAGAGGAGCACGCGTTCTCGTTCTTTTTTGTCGACCGTCATGAAGGTCTCGTAGCTTGTGAGCGTCGTCCCTATGAAGTAGAGCAGCATCAGCCCCCAGAGCGGAAAAGAAAAGTTGAGATAGAACCCGTAGAGACCGGTGTAGTACAAAAATATGGCCGCCATGGCCGAGGCATTCAAAAACGCCTCCCCCGTCTTGTCAGTCGGAGCATGGCGCAGTCGATAGTTGCCAAGGAGTGCGAAATAGTACATCACCGCACAGAGTATCACAAACACCTGACGCTGCGATGGACTATCGATGAGCGAGAGAAGAATAGGAGATGAGAGCGAGAGGAGGATTGGCAGAAACGCATCTGAGAAACGCTCCGTCAAACGACGACTGGCTACCAATGAAATAAGAACCAAAGGAAAGATGGAAAGGAGATACCAGTTCCAAGAGGCAAACATGGAGCTTTCTGCCACCAATTCCAAAGCGATCCCAAAAACGAAGCTCCAAAAAAATACTGAAAAATGAAAAATCATTTTTGATGAATACTGAATTCTGAATTATGAAGCACGAACGAAACCTAAAGAGTTATTCTTATGATACGTGCATTCTCATGCATCATACTTCATGCGTCGTGATTCCTCTTTACTGTCGTTCTTCAAGCTTAACTGTGATATCTTTCGTTTCCCCCTTATGCCAAAGCTTGACCGTAATCTCATCGCCCACGGCATACTGACCCATGTAAGCGATAAGGCTGTGGTCCTGGTCAACCTTCTTGCCATCAATCTCGAGAATAATGTCATTTTCTACGATGCCCGCCTTGTCGGCTGGCGACCCAGGAACAACCGGGAAGTCCGTCAGTGTCTCTCCACGAAGCACGAGCGCTCCGTAGTTGAATGGCAGGCCAGTTTTTTTCTGCAAGGCATCCGTCAGTGTAATCGAACGCACTCCGAGGTATGGAAAACTCTGCTTGCCCGTCGTCCGCACCTGCTCGACGATGCGCTTGACCTGATTGATCGGCAGCGAGAACCCGATATTTTCTGCTCCGCGAGCCATAGCCACATTGATACCGATCACCTCTCCGGACAGATTGAAGAGTGGCCCACCGGAATTGCCCGGATTGATAGCGGCGTCGATCTGAATGATATCAGAGAGATGCTCGGAATCACCCGCGCTAGAACCAGCGTCGAGACTGCGCTTGAGTCCAGAAACAATACCCCGACTGACAGAATTCTCAAACTCTCCCAACGGATTGCCGATGGCGATAATCGTCTCTCCCACCCTGATCTTATCGGAATCACCCAGCCTGACCGCTGGAAAATCCTGCCCCTCTTTCTGATCGATCTTGATCAGCGCAATGTCGTTGCTCGGATCACGTGCCAACACTTTGGCTGCATACTCCGTACCATCACCAGAGAGCACCGTATACTCCGCCTGCTCATCGGCTACCACATGCTTGTTGGTAACAATGAGGCCGTCTGAAGAAACAAAGAATCCCGAGCCGCTCCCCACCTTCTGCTTCTCAGTTTCTGTGCTCGTCCCCTCTTGGCCAAAAGGACTAAAAAATGGAATACCAAACGGGTTGCTATACAAAGTGCGCACTTTCGGAACATCCTTGCTCCCGACAATACTGACCACGCTCCCAGCATTCTGTGCCACCAGATCAGCCACGACATTTTCTTCGGCCACCACTTTCACTCGTTCCTCTCCCGATGTTTTTTCACTCGTTTGCAGGAAGGAAGGAAAATACTGTCCCAGATATCGTTCTGCTCTCGGCGCAAAGAGACCACCGATAAATCCGGAAAGGAGCGTCAACACAAACAATGCCAACACTTTTTTCTGACCCCGATGATTACTTGGAAAAGAAGTTTCTTGATTTTCTGGTACAAAATTATTATTTTCCATAGCATTCTTTTTGATATTTACACCCCCTCCCAAGTAAGCGTCAAAAGAAAAACGAGGCATCACCACTGGCTTTTTTGAACAGTTCTTCTTCGTAGGTACGCCATGCTTCATCTCGAAACTCTACTCGTGCCGTAGTCGCATCAAACTGGTACTGTGGGTCAACAATCAGAATAGACCGTGTTTTCATCTTTTCAGAGAGCCAGTCAGCAAAGGTAGTCTTGCGGACAAAAATCTGCTTGATGTGATAGAGCTGACCATCCTTCTCTTTTTTCACTTCTTCTACCAAAACGATGTGAAATCCCAGACTGCTCTCTATGACACTGCCTACGACACCAACTTTTTGCGAGGCAACCGGACTGCGCAGTTCCGGGGCCAGATCTGGCAAAGCAAACCAACCCAAATCACCACCCTGATCCGCTGTCTGTCCCTCAGAAAATTGTTTTACAACTTCTGAAAAGCCGGTACCACCACGGAGTGCTTCGGTCGCCTTTTCTATCTTGGCCTTGGCCACAGAAACCGGGTCAACCTCTTTCATGAAGCTCTCGTTCAATTTCTCTTCATACAGGCTCGGCACCACAACTTTCTCCTCAAAATCTGCCAGTTTCCAGCCATACAGACGCTGCAGGTTTGCCTGCACCTCCTTGCTGTTGCCGTATTCCTCAAGCTTGCGAGCCACTCCCTGACGCGCCATCTCAGTACTCACAAAAATCCCCCGCTCCTTGGCGATATTCACAATCACGGCATCTTCAATCATTTTGTTGAGTACTTCTTTCTCGCGCACCTTCAGACGCTTCTTGCCATCGTCAGTAGAAAAATCAACACGCAGTCCGACTTTGGAAAAATCCTGGTTTTCATAGAAGCGCCTGATAGCGCGCATATTCTCGGCCAGTTCCCGGAAAGAGATCGCCTCGCGATACCCTACAATGACCACGGGAAACGGTGTCTTTTCTGCAAAAGACTGGACGACCGATGATGTCCGTGGCACAAAATATACCACCCCCACAGACACAAAGAGCATCAATACCAAAAATGTCAGCAGCCCATACAGTGCTGTCGACCATCGAATTTTGTTCAAAGATACTCTCATATGATATTTGATTTAACGTGATTCAAAAAAGAGTGTCCACCACTTCTGATAATTTGGAGTATTGGTCGATGACTGGGCAGGAACGACCCGCTGCCTCTGTTCGCCGAACCCTTCCGAAACACGCTCCGTATCTCTCTGTGACTGTATCACGACCACGGACTCATTTCCTTTTTTCATACCGAGTTTTTCCTTGGCCTCCTGTTCGCGGAAATCAGCAGAAGAAATATAATTGATTTTCTCGCTCAGGGTCTCGTTTTCACGTTGAATCTTTTCTGCTTCACTGGCGAGCAGTGCCACCTCATGCTCGATCCGCTGGTTGCGAGCGATCTGCTTCGAAGAAACATACACCATCCATGAAACCAGCACCACGATACCGACTATACCCACCCGCATGAAATATTTCTGCACCGCCATATACGTAAGTAACTGTTCAGTACATGAAAAAAGGCGCAAACAAAAAGCCGACCATCGATATCACCACCAAAAGAGAAATAATCACCCAAAGAACATAGGCCTTCTTGTGCCATCTTCGAAAACTCATACGATTTCATCATGACTTACTTCGCCATGATAGCAAAAAAAGACTGGAGCGACAACTCACCCTACGCCGCCCCGTCGTTTTTGTGAGCCGTGTTGATAAGCGCTCGGATACCATGCAAATCAGGCGCGTGTTTGCGCAAGGCTTTGAACTTTTTCGGCTCAATATGTCTTGTCTGAGCCAGAGAAATCGGCATATCAGGCGAAGTGTACGTCTGTGCTGAAACAACCTGTCTCCGCTCCTCTCCACCACGTCTTTCTCCTCCAGATATCCGCGAGACCGGCTGGGCGGGCGCTTGCGGAGCAACCTGTTTCCGCTCTATCTCATTTCTGGCTTTGGCAGTGGCTCGCTGGTAGTCACGCAGGCAGTCTTTGCAAAAGGTCGGGCGGCTACCATCCGGTTGAAAGGGCACTTCGATAGAAGTCCCACACGTCGCACACTCGGCCTGATACATGACTTTTTCCACTACCGGCAGTATTTCTGCTTCCTCATGGTTTTCTATTTTTTGTTCCTCGCTGATGGTTGCTTGTTGCTGGTCAACTGCCCCTTGCTCTCGTTCTGTCTTTTCAAAATCATCCAAATCCATGATCGGCGCTTTCTTGGGAGCAAGCGGCGGCACAAATGCCGCAGGAGCAGGAGTCAAAAGTGCGCTTTGCAGCACACGAGTCGCCTCATCCTGCGAATACTGTTCTTCTTTTTTGGGTGGCACCACTGTCTCTACTTTCGGAACCAAAGCCGGAACCACTGCTGCCGGCGTAGTAACCGGTATGACTGGCGCTGTCTGTTTTTCTTCAGGTTTCGGAGAAGGCTTTTGGGGAGGAACAGATTGTGCTTGCTTCACAGCATGACGGCCATCACCAAACGACGAGGGCTTTGCCGGCTCCACTCTTTTCGGTGCAACTGGAGCAGGACGAACTGCAGCTACTCTCGGTTGAACCGAAGGCGAAGCTACCGGGGCCACACTTTTTGTCACCAAGGCCTGGCGCTCTTCTGGCGACAACATGCCACTCCACCGTCTGATTTTTTCTTCCACGTCTTCTTTCTTCGAAGTATAGCGCTCACGAGAACTGTTGATAATTTTCTGTTCTGTCTCAATATCGCTCTCAATCTTGATCGGCGGCAAAACATTGGCACTGAAAGCATCACCCGCGATACCGTCGATCATGAGCTTGAGGTAGATCTGGTACTTTGGCAGATTGACGATATCATTCATCATAAACACCGGCTCAAATTCTTTCTCCAGAAATTCCGCGTCCATGGCGCCCACTCGGAACGACACAATGCTCCCAGCGTTTCCGAAGATAGCATCACGCACTTCTTCCTGAATCTGAGTCACATACTGGTTGGCCAGGATGAGGTTCAGACGATATTTTCGAGCTTCTGACAGAATGTTGGCAAACGATTCCGTAGCAAAGTTTTGAAATTCATCGACATACAGATAGAAATCGGCACGCGTCTCTTCGGGGATGTCCACTCGTCCCATAGCGGCCAACTGAATCTTGGTGATCATCATGGCACCGAGGAGCGCACTGTTGTCCTCACCGAGACGACCCTTGGAAAGGTTCATGATGAGGATCTTGCGTTCATCCATAATCTGGCGCACATCAAACGACGACACCGTCTGACCGACGATGTTACGAATGAGGGCGCTCGAGAGGAACTGCCCGACTTTGTTCTGGATTGGCGAAATAACTTCCTGCAGGACGCGCGGATCCCACTTGGTAAACTCATCCACCCAAAATGAGCGCACCACCGGATCGGTGATCTTTTCTACCACGCGTTCCCGGTACGATTTGTCGACCAGGATACGTGTCACCCCAAGGAGCGTGCTGCCCGGATATTCCAAGAGACCCAAAATAGCATTGCGGAGAATGTATTCCAATCGTGGTCCCCAAGAGTCTGCCCAAATTTTCTTGAACACCCCGACCAAACCCGAGGCCACCAAATGACGGTACTCCGGACTGACTTTTTCCATCACATTAAAGGCAATCGGAAAGTCCTGATCAGCCGGGTTGAAATAGATGACATCGTTGATACGATTCTTTGGAATCGACTTGATCAACTTTTCGGCGGTGTCACCGTGCGGGTCGATGAAGGCGATACCATGCCCCTTCTGAATATCCTGAATAGCCAGGTTTTCCAGGAGGTTGGTTTTGCCCATACCCGTCTTGCCGATCACATACATATGTCGACGACGGTCATCTTGCTTGATACCAAACACTCGTTCCTGGTTGCGGAAGTTCGTCTTGGCAAAAAAAGTAATATCGTTTTGTATGGGCATATCGGATATATTATTCAACATCTTGCAAAGGGAGATTGGACGGCGCACCACCACGCTTGGCCGAGACACGAGTCAATGACGGAGCCAAAACAGACATATCCGGAATATGGAACACTGTGGCCAACTCTTCGGCACTGAAGAGAAAGCGCGTACTCTGCGGATCGGTATCGCGAGTCATGTAGCGTCGCAACAGGCGCCGCTGACGAAAGCGCGTGCGCTCCTCCACAAAAAAATACAGGGCGTAGGTCTTGGAGAGATCATCCGGTACCATACTGTTCAGGTTCTGATCATTGAACTGTTTGATACCACCGATGAAGGATGAGACACCCGTGGTCTTGCTGAACACCTCGCGCCTGCCGATGTACATATGACGCATACGTGTCCGGTACATCTGTTTTCCCAGGTTCGACTGCAGTGCCTTGAGCACATCTTTCTCACCCGGAGAGAGACGAAATTCGAGTGGTTGTTCTTCTTTCTTTTCTTCTTTCGCCCCAGCCGAAAAAGCCACTTCACCACCCATCATCCCCTTACCGAGGTTGGCAAAAATATCAATGACGTCACCGACGACCCGACTGAGCAGTCCTTTCTTGGCCTCTTTGACTCTCCCGAGAAATTCATCGACAGTTGCCTGACCAGTCGAGTACCAAGACTCATGTACCGGTGTGATGATGTACTGAAGCCACAGGTGCTGACCGGGGCCGAGCTTGCCCATGGTTTCAATCAGTCCTGCCAGAGGATCGATCATCTTCCCCGTGATCGTTTCCTCAAAGTTTTTGTAGCTTTTGATCGGGTACAAATCCGGTCGATAGAGCTTGAAGTCTACTCCCCACAAATCCCAATCTTTATTGGGAATAGATTTCGGCACCAGATTGACATAGTCCTCTACTTCGACGATCTCGACATTGGGATACTGAGCATAGAAGTGTGCCTCGACCAGATTGCGAAAGCCGACCTGCGTCCGGATATACATATGTACCTGCCCCTCGATACTGACGAGCTCAAGAGAAAAAGATGAAGGAAACTCACCCTTCACAAAGGCTTCCGCGGCCGTGGTTGTCTTGATCGATCCGGCAAAAGCAGAAAAGACCGCCTCCATAGGCAGTGGGCTGGCTTCGATATCGCGCGGCGGGATGATTTCGAGGAGTACCCACTTGAGGCCACTCGCATAGTGACCATTGGCATGGAGCATCCACAGTATCTGGAAGAGAAAGTAGAGGAGTGGTGGAAACACGATAAACCACACGCTCATGATGGCAGAAAAAGCGCTCCCCCACAGAGAGAACATATCTGCAAGATTTGAAAAAAGGATGCTCATGGAAAAAGGATACGTTGATCCTATTTAGAATACGAGAGAAGAAATACGCGAGCTGAAAGACCCAGCGTCTTTCTACTTGATAGTATACGCATTCTTGCCAATACGTGCAAAGAAAGTATTCAAGTTGATGATGATAGTAGACTTCTTGACCTGACGAATCTCGAGTACGCGAGCCAAAATATCCTCACGTGAAAGCGGCTTACCGGCAGCCTGCAGTATCTCGGTAATAACATCTTTCACCGTTCCTGGTTTGTAGCCCCAATCAGAGAGTGCGTAGATACCACGACCAACCAAGACAAAGCGCTGGTCTTTGATCAGCTCATTGTGCACCGTCTGCGGA